>DATNJF010000230.1:0-3525 GCA_035604035.1 Allostellaceae bacterium
AGCGAGGCGAGCTGACCCAGCAGTACGACGGCTTTATCCTCGCTGACTTGAATGGGGGCATCCCCGAGATCGACGCCCCCGCCTTCGATTACGTCTTGGCACTCGACGTGATCGAGCACCTCGACAACCCCGAGGACTTTCTCGACCAGCTGCGCCGCCTCACCGCACCGTGGCCCGGGGCGAAAATCATCCTCACCACCGGCAATGTCGGTTTCATCCTGATGCGATTGTCGCTGCTGCTAGGCCGGTTCGAATATGGCCGTCGCGGCATCCTCGACATCACCCACAGGCGCCTGTTCACCTTCAACACGCTGCGGCGGGCGATGCGGGCGGCGGGTTTCACCATCGAGCTCACCGAGGGGGTGGCGCCGCCCCTGCCCTTTGTCTTCGGCTCCGGTTCGGGGCTCGCTGGGATGTTGATGGCGCTCGCCCGAGGCCTGGCGCGGCTATGGCCGCGCCTTTTCGGCTTCCAGTGCCTTGTCGTCGCCCGCCCCCGGCCGCTGCTCGCCACTCTGCTTGCGCGCGCCCACGAGGCCGCCGAAGAACGATCGATCGCCGCTTAACGGGCCGAACGTCGATCGCGGGCGGCTCGCAGCTCCTATTCCAGATCGCGAAACCTAGGGAGGTGGCAAAGCGAATTCCGGGAAACGCTGAGCGAGAAGCTTGGCCATCGCTGTGGCGACCATCTTGTTGCCGTCGCTATTGAGGTGCACGCCGTCGGCCTGATAGGCCGGTATTTGCCGGTCGCAGAGGCTTCGGCGAAACCCAACGAAATAGGGTTTAGCGGCAATCCCCTCGGTGATTGCCGTGTAGACGACAGTGAAGTTGCTCCGCATCGTCTCGAACCTGTCGCTGTCGACGATTAGGTTGCGCTCGCCCGCCTTAACCGTGGGTGGTACATCGCACGTCTCGACCCACAACATGGGCTGCCAGACGACAACGAACTTCACGCCGAACGCGTTGGCGAGCTTAGCGACAAAATCATACCGCTTCTCGGTCGCGTCCACCATCCCGCGAAGCTCGTCCGCGTCGGGGTCCAGTGGAACCAGAACCTGGTTAATGCGGTCGTAAATTTCGCGCGTAAATGACGCATAGATTGCCGCGTTCAGCGGTTTTAGCAGTCCGAACCAACTTCGGTAATAGCTCTCGATCAAGGCCTGCACCCGGCGGTAACCGTGATGCGCGTCGGCCGTGCGATGCTCGAGAAAATACTTGGTATCGTTGGCGCCGTCGTAGAAAACGATCAGGTCGGGCGGGGCCGGATTTTCAATCAGCAGCTTTTCAAGATACTTGATCTCCATCAGCGCGTTAAAGGAGTCGGTGCCATAATTGATCAACGTAAAGCGCAGTCCCGAGCCGTTGCCATTGAGGATCGCGGCAAGATGGCTAGGGATGGTCTGGTCGTCGAAATCCGTGGCCCCGCGCATCGTTGAGCCGCCTAACATCCAGATCGTGCGGTTTTTGGTCGGATCGGGCGAAACCGAATTGTTCGCTGTCGGCCGCACTGGCGTCGACTGCAGGAACAGCGTGTAGGGATCGTAGATCGCGCGGCTGCCCTCGCGTAGCTGTCCATAGATGAGGAAATTGCTGGCACTGACGAGGATGAAGCAGAGAAGCTCGACGCCGAGCGCGACAACAATCGTCCACTTGATCAGGCCGCCGAAGAATCGCAGCAATCGCTTCAACTGCGCCCCCTAGCCTTCACCACGCCATCCGGTCGTCATGCAGGATGTCACTGCGGAGTGGGCGCGGCGGGTAGCGCAGAATTTCCGCGATGGTCCAAGATGAGACGCCACGCAAGTGGTCGCGAGTGGCGCCGCCGAATGGGCGTTGCGTGGCCCCAGGCAAGCAAGACGAGAGCGGCGGCCAGTTCGGCGCCGGCCAGCACCGCCGCGAGCAAGGTCGCCTGGGGACTGAAGAACACCTGCTCCACCACGATCACCAGGGCGACATGCATCGCCAAGAGAACAGTGCAGACCAGCATGGCCCAGTTGCGATGGTGCCGGACGGGATTGCCGAGTGCTCCCAGGAGGCTCAGGCCAAACAGCGTATGAACGAGCGTCAGTAGGGGAATACCGACGCGCTTAGCCGCGTCGCGCCACCACCAGCCCGCGGTTTCGGGGTCGCTGGACGCATCAGGGCGCGCTTTGAAGAAGCGCGCTGGCCCGAGCTCGTCGACAAAGGTCTTGGTGCGAGTGGCGCCATTACCGAACATCGTCAACGGGATGCCGACCGCATTGAAGCCAACAACTTTCAGCCCGCCCTGGCTGCGATCGAGGTACTGCATCGAGCCATCGAACATTATGAAGTGGTAGGTGCTGCCTTCGCTCGTAATGGTGGCGAGCGGAGCAGAATATGATCGCTCCGTGCCATCACTTGCCATTTCGAAGAGGAAAACGTCGGTAAGCTGTTGGCCGTTTGGCGAATTCTCGAAGAAGATCACCTTGCGCCCATGATCGATCTCGTTGAACTCGCCCGGCCGTAGCAGCGCTGGAATGATGTCGTAGTCCAGCGAGAACAACACATCGTGGGCATATCCCGCGCTCCATGGCACCGCCACCCATGCCAGGATATATCCGAACCCCGTCATCCATACCGCGACGGTCACCATCCGCGCACTGACCGACCAGGGCGAAATCCCGGCCGATTGCAAAATCATCAACGTGCCTTCGGCCGAAAACTTGCTAAAGCACCAGACCGCGGATCCGGCGACAAGAACCGGCAAGGTGTGGTAGAGGATCAGTGGTATGACGCTCGCCAGCACCGGCCAGGCAAGCCGGGTGAACAGCGCGTCTCCGTGCAGCGTATTAAATAACGATATAAAAACCGCCGGACCGGTACCGGCAATACTCACCACGAGAACGGTAGATAGCAGCTGTTTGGTCAAGTATCCGCGGATGATGGGCGGCATCGAAAAACTGCACCCCGTCAGATAGCCAACAGACGCCCCAACGCTGCCTGCCTGCCCCATTTACAGTAGCAAATCGATCAATATTACTCAATCTCAGCTGGGGTTGTGGAAGGTCGAAGGGTCGCATGGCGTCTATGGACGGTTTCCTGACGACGAGTTTAGTCTCCGAGTTTTGGGGGCGAGGCGGTTACGGGGCATGAGCCAGAATGAGATGCCTCCGAAGGGTCGCGTCCGCGTGGCCTTTTTTATCGACGACCTCGGTATCGGCGGCACCCAGACGTGGCTTACCCACCTCATACCCGCGCTCGCCAGCCGCGGTTTCGAGATGCGGGTCTACAGCATGCGAGCGATTGCGCATCCCGAGAACCTGGCCCGGTTGCGCGGTCATGCCGCCGTGGAAATCGTTGGCGAAAGCCGGCTTTGGGCGGGCGTGGGGCTCGTTCATCTGGTGCGTGCGCTGCGGGCCTGGCGCGCGGATATCTTGCAGACCGCCCTCCCGACAGCCGACATTCTCGGGCGCATTTTGGCGCGGCTGTCCGGCGTCCCGACGGTCTATTCGTGTATCCGCGGCCGCGCGCTCAACAAGCCAAGCTATCAGCGATGGCTCGGCCGCC
>DATNJF010000231.1:0-16209 GCA_035604035.1 Allostellaceae bacterium
GCGCACCTCAAGGACGAGCTCATGCCGCGCTATGCCGAGCTCATCTATAACGGCTTCTGGTTCGCGCCCGAGCGCGAGATGCTGCAGGCGCTCATCGACAAGAGCCAGGACAAGGTCGCGGGCCGGGTGCGCCTCAAGCTCTTCAAGGGTTCGGTGTCGGTGGTGGGTCGCCAATCGCCCAACAGCCTCTACAGCCAGGCCCATGTCACCTTCGAGGAAGACGCGGTCTACGATCAGCGCGACGCCGAAGGCTTCATCAAGCTCAACGCATTGCGCCTCCGGTTGGCGGCAAGGCGGGACCGCAGAGGTTAGCTCAGCTTCCTCTGCGCTTCGAGCCATCCCAGCATGATCTTGTTGAACGCGTCGGGCGCCTCGACATTGGGAAAATGTCGCATGCCGGCGATCTCCTCGTAGCGCGCGCCGGGGACGAGGCCGGCGAGCTTCCTGTTCTCCGGCGCCGGGGTGCCCGGGTCATCCGAGCCGCAGACGACGATGGTCGGCACCTTCACGGTGCCCAGGCGCGGCACGAAGTCGAAATCGAGGATCGCCGCCGAGCAACCGAGATAGCCGGCCGGGGTCGTCGCCGCGATGGTGTCGCGGATCTGCTTCCAGCGGCACGGGTTCTTCGCCTTGAACGCATCGGTGAACCAGCGCGCTATCGTCGCGTCGGCGATCGGTTCCAAGGAGTTTGCCTGACGCACGGTGCCCATGCGCTCGTCCCACACGGCCTTGGCCCCCGAGGGGCTCGCCGGCAGCGTGTCGCACCATAAGATCGAGATCAACTTCTGCTGATATTCGAGCGCGAACGCTTGGCCGATCATGTCGCCGATCGACAGGCCGATATAGTGGACGCGCGGGATCGACAGCGCATTGAGCACTCTTGCCACGTCACCGGCGAGGTCCGTCATCGTGTAGTCGCCGGCAACCGGGTCGCTGCCGCCGTGGCCGCGCATGTCGATGCGCAACACTCGGAACCCCGCCTGCAGCAGCGCCGGCACCTGCTCGGCCCAGCTGCCACCGTCCGAGGCCAGCGAATGGGTGATGCACACGGTCGGCGCCGCGTCGGGGCCGACAAGGTTATAGGCGATCGAGCGCCCGTTCAACGGCAGAAGCATCGGGTACTCCTCAGAATGACGAGGCGCAGTCTAAAGCGATTCACGACGATTCGAGCCGGGCGATTGTCCCGCGAAGCCGGGCCATCAATTCCGCCGGCTCGCCGGCGATACGGACGATTTTGTTGCGATTTTTGGCGCCGCTAACGATCGACAGATCGCGGCGCGGCAGGCGCAATTCCTTCGCCAGCAAACGCAGCAGAGCTTCATTGGCTTGGTTCTCGACCGGCGGCGCGGTCACCGCGACCTTGAGCCTTCCGTTGACGACGCCCTCAAGCCGTTCGGAGCGTGCCCGCGGGGTCAGTCGCACGGCTATGCGGATGCCACCGGCAATTACGCTAAGGGGCGATTCCGAGCAGGAAGGGAGCAAGATCCTCGTCAATCAATATTCGTACGAAATAGAGAATCAGGATCAAGATTACCGGCGAGATATCGACGCCGCCAAAATTGGGCAGCATCGATCGTATGGGTCGCAGCGCCGGTTCGGTGACGCGGTAAAGGAAATCGCCGATCACCGAGACGGTGCGGTTGTAGCGGTTGATCACGCCGAAGGCCAGGAGCCAGCTAAGGACCGCTTGTCCGATCAGGAGCCAGATATAAATCGTGATCAGCGTGTTGATCAGCCACAGCAGCGCGCGCATCGGGCAACCTATCGTGTAGCAGAATGCGCGCGACGGTAGCGGCAGCATCGCTGCTCCGCAAGCTGCCCTGCCCCGCGGGATAGCTTTAAGTTTCCTCAGCGATTCCGCAGCCAACGCAGCGCTTGCATTGCCGGGAGCCACGCTTGACAGGTTTTCACCCCTTCCCCATATTCCGGCCCGCCCGCCGCCGGGCAATCGACGGGAGTTCGGGCGAATCGGGGCCGTAGCTCAGCTGGGAGAGCGCCGCGTTCGCAATGCGGAGGTCAGGGGTTCGATCCCCCTCGGCTCCACCAAGGTTCCCCGGATAGGACTTGCGTTTATCGGACCGCCGCGTCTCGATTGAGAGAACGATCGAGGCGAAGGAGACGTCCGATGGGCTATACGATCCTGCGCGGTGGACGGGTGCTCGACATCGCCGCCGGCACCGCCGAAGTCGCCGACATTTTGATCGACGGCGACACGATCCGCGAGATCGCCCCGCCGGGCTGTGCTACCCCGGCCGGCGCCACGGAGATCGACGCCGGGCGGCGGCTCATCCATCCCGGCCTCGTCAACGCGCACACCCACTCTCATGGTAATCTCGCCAAGGGGATGGGCGACCGCTGGACGCTCGAACTGCTGCTCACTGCCGCGCCGTGGATCAGCGGAAATCGCGGGATAGACGATCTGCGACTCTCGGCCCAGATCGGCGCCATCGAGATGATGCTGAAGGGCTGCACAGCCTGCTACGATTTGTTCTTTGAATGGCCGCTGCCGAGCCGCGATGGCATGGCAGCGGTCGCCTCCGCTTATGCCGAGCTCGGCATGCGCGCCGTGGTCGCGCCGATGGTCGCCGACCGCTCGTTCTATGAGGCGATCCCCGGCCTTGCCGAGGCGGTGCCGGCGGCGCTACAGGACAAGGTGGCGGCGCTGCGCCTCGCGCCCGGCGCGGCGACCTTGGCGGCGATCCGCGACGCGCTCGGCGCGTGGTCCGTCGATCGCGACCTGGTGCGCCCAGCGGTGGCGCCGACCATACCGCATCACTGCTCGGACGATTTCATCCTGGGCTGCGCGGCACTCGCTCGGGACTTCACTGTCGGCCTGCACAGCCATGTCGCCGAATCGAAGGTGCAGGCGGTCGCCAGCATGCGCGTCTATGGCAAGACGCAGACCGCGCATCTCGACGCTCTCCAGGTGCTCGGGCCGCATTTCACCGTGGCGCACGGCGTCTGGCTCGACGAGGACGACATGGCGCGGCTCGGTGATCACGGCGCTTCGGTCGCGCACAATCCGGGCAGCAACATGCGGCTCGGCAGCGGGCTTGCCGATGCTCGCGCCATGCTCGAACGCCGGGTCAATCTCGGCATCGGCACCGACGGCGCATCCTGCGCCGATAATCAGAACATGTACGAGGCGATGCGTCTGGCCTCGTTTGTCTCGAAAGTGCAGGGGCCGGAATGGCGCCGCTGGCTTTCGACCCGCGAGGCGGCGCTGGCGGCGACCGAGGGCAGTGCCCGCGCGCTCGGCCTCGGTGACCGGATCGGGCGGATCGCGCCGGGCTGGAAGGCCGATCTCGTGCTGCTTGACCTCGATCATCCGAACTGGCTGCCGTTCAACGACCCGGTCAACCAGCTCGTCCACTGTGAAGACGGCACGGCGGTGGACAGCGTGATGATCGGCGGCCGTTGGGTCGTGCAGAACCGCAAGCCGGTGGGGGTCGACCTCGCGCGGTTGCGCGAACGGGCCGAGGCCGCGCGCGAGCGGCTCGCCGCCGCCAATGCCGACAACCGCCTTCTCTACCAGGCGCTGGAGCCGGTTATCGGCAGCTACTGCCCGGGCCTGGCGCGGATGCCGTACCACGTCCACCGGTATGGTGCGCGGGCGGAGTAGGCCCGGCTCACCCCCGCCGCAAAAGTTGCCGCCACCAGCGCCGAGTCAGGGCGAGCACCAAGAGACCCTCACAAGCGCTCAACGCCGTCGCCCGGGGTGCGCCGATCAACTCGGCCATGATGCCCAGATGGAGGAAGCCCACGAGGCCCGAGCCGATGCACAGCGAGAGCACGCCATAGAGGCGGCTGCGCATCTCGGGCGGCGCGAAGAGATAGATCAGCGTCGCCTGCATCACGCTGAACCCCGAATTCGCGAGCCCGGTCAACAGCAGCGCCGAGCCGGCGAAGCCAATGTCGGGCGCCAAGGCGAACCCGACCACCAGCACCAGATAGCTCAGCACCGCGCCGATATAGACGCGATTGAAATGCGCCGAGCGCACCCAGAGCGCGATCGCGATCGCGCCGAAAAAGGCGCCGAGCCCGTCCATGCTGGCGAGCATGCCGATTCCGCCGGGCGCTAAGTGCAGACTGTCCTGGCCGATGACCGGGATCATGCTGGTGAAAGGCCAGCCGAAGACGTTGTAGACGATGGTGACCGTTAGCACTGCGACGAGGCGCGGATCGCGCCGCGCCAGCAGCAGCCCCTCAAGGATATGCGTGAAGACGGCGCCGGTTACTGCCGGGGCGACGGCGTTGCGATGTTGAAGCCGCAACGCGGCGATCAGCGCCAGCGCATAGCCGGCGACGCTCACCGAGAACGCGCCGGCGATGCCGATATGCGCCAGCATCAACCCGCCGATGATCGGCCCTAGCATACGGCTCGCATTGTTGGCGCCGACATCGATCGCCATCGCCGCGCCCATCCGATCGGGGCCGACGACCTCGCCGATCATGACCCGGCGCACCGGATTATCGGCCGCCCAGGCGACGCCGTTGGCGAAGCTGGCGGCCGCGAGGTGCCAGACCTCGAGGGCCTCGAAACAGGCGAGCAAGGCGATGACGGCGGCGCTGACCAACAAGATCACTCCGACCAGGATTTGTGCATTGCGCCGCTCAAATCTCTCGGCGATAGCGCCGATCACTGGGCCGAACATCACCATCGGCGCCATGCGCAGCAGCGTCATCATCGCGACCTGGAACGCCGAGCCCGTGTGCTGGTAGACAAAGACGCCGACCACCAGCATCTCGAGCCAGCGCACCGCAAAAACCACCAGTCCGATCAGCCACAACCGACGGAAATCGGGCAGGTCGAGCAGACGGCGCCGGCCGGCAGCGGCGGGCAGCGCGACGAGCGCTGGCGAAGTGGACATCGGCTCAGAAAATCTTCGAGGCGGTTCCCGTGCGCGGCCGGTTGTTGGCCCGGCCGCTGCTTTGTAGTCTACACGGGACGCGGAGCGGCGTGATCGTTCTTTAGGCAGGGGTGCTGCGATGGATTTGGGGCTCAAAGGGAAAAAGGCGCTCGTCACCGGTGGCACGCGCGGGATCGGTCGAGCGATCTGCGAGCAATTGGCCGATGAGGGTTGCGACGTGGCGCTGTGCGCGCGCAGCGCCGGCCCGGTTGCCGAAACCGTCACCGCGCTTGAGAAAAAGGGCGTCAAGGCCTGGGGCGGATCGGTCGATGTCGTCGATCTCGCGGCGCTCAAGAGCTGGGTCGGCGAAGCAGCCGGCGCGCTTGGTGGTGTCGATATTTTTGTCGCCAATGTCAGCGCGTTGGCCCAGGGGATGGACGAGGCCGCCTGGCGCAAAGGCTTCGAGATCGATGTGATGGCGACCGTGTTTGGCTGCGAGGCGGCGCTGCCGTTCCTGGAGAAATCGGATGCCGGCGCGATTGTCGTCGTCGGCAGCACGGCGATGGCGGAGGTTTACGGGCCGACCCGGTCCTATGCCGCGGTCAAGGCGACGCTGCTCCCCTATGTGAAGGGGCTGGCGCGCAACCTTGCCGCCAAAAACGTCCGCGCCAACGTGGTCTCGCCCGGCAATGTCTATTTCAAGGGCGGGGTGTGGAACATCGTCGAGGAGCGCAATCCCGAAATGTTCAAGTCAATGCTGGCGCGCAATCCGACCGGACGCATGGGCACGCCGCAGGAGGTCGCCAACGCGGTCACGTTCCTTGCCAGCCCGCGCGCCAGCTTCATCACCGGCACCAACCTGATCATCGACGGCGCGCTCACCCAGCGCGTGCAGTTCTAGGCCGCCCGCGCCGCGGCCTTTTCTCCCTCGGTCTTTGTCGTCGGCGCGGCGGCGCCGTTCGTGCCGAAGGCGGCGCTCGCCGGCAAGGTGATAGTCGCGGTGGTGCCGGCATCAAGGCGGCTCGCCAGGGTCAGGTCGCCGGCGTGCAGTCGCACCAGCGAACGCGCCAAAGACAGGCCGAGCCCGGTGCCGGGTTGCCGGCGCGTCTGGTCGGCGCCGGTCCGGCCGAAGGGCTCGAAGGCGTAGAGCACATCCTCGGCCGACATGCCGGTCCCGGTATCGGCGACCTCGATGGCGGCACCGCCCTCGGGACGCGCTGCGAAGCGCATCTCGATCCTGCCACCAGCCGGCGTGTACTTGATTGCGTTCGACAAAAGATTGACCAGCACCTGCTTTATCGCGCGAGGGTCGACATTGAGGTCGGGGCAGGTGTTGAACCCGGTGGCGGTCAGCGTCACCTTGCGCTCCGCCGCGAGCAGCTCGACGAGGTCGAGAGCCGAGCGGCCGACCGCCGCGGCCGAAACGCGGATTGGTGCGATCTCCATCCTCCCTGCATCAATGCGGGCGTCGTCGAGGAGATCGTTGATCAGCGACAGCAGATGTGAGCCCGCGTCATGGATGAGGCCGGCATATTCGAGATAACGCGTGTTGGTGACCGGGCCAAACATTTGCTGACGAATGGTCTCGGAAAACCCGAGGATCGCGTTCAACGGGGTGCGCAGCTCATGCGTGACCTGAGCGAGGAAGCGCGACTTGGTCCGGTTGGTCTTGTCGGTGCGCTCGGCCGCGGCAGCGGTCGTTTTCAGTTTGTCGCGCAGCTCGCGCTCGACTGCGGTGCGCCGTTCGATCTCGCGCCGCGCCGCCCGGTCGCGCCTGATTAGGACAATTGCCATAGCCAGTGCAGCGGCCATCGCGAGAAACGCGATTAGCGCGAAGGGGGCAGCGGCGCGCAACATCCGCGCAGAATTGTTCAGCGGCGGGCGATAGCGCAACAGCAGCGGCGCGCCCGGGATCGCTTCGAGCCGGCCGCCGGCTGCGGCGGCGCTGGTTTCGGAGGCGAAAAGTGGTTTGCCGTCGGCGGTGATGATCTCGGCGCGGCCCGCCGTCAGCCGGTCAAGCACGGAGAGGCGGGCCCGGTCAAAGGCGACGACAGCGATCCCGCCACGAAAGCCGTCGGTGCCGATCCACGGCTGGACCAGCGCCGCGAGGGTGGTGCCCCCGCCATCGTCGATGGCCGGGACAACTAGCGGCGAGACGCCGGCATGAAACGCCACGGCGCGCGCGACTGCTCCGCCGAGCAGGACGAGCGCGCGATCGTCGAGGCCGATTGAAGCACTGGCAAGCGGCGCGCCGGCCGGATCGAACAGTGCGACGGCACGCAGGCCCGGTCCCACAGTGGGAAGAGCCGAGCCGTCCGACAACCCGGCGGCTTCCGCATCGGTCATGCGGTTCAACAGCTGGCGGTCGCGGTCGAAGATCGCCTGTGCTGTCCCGAGGGCGCTCGCTATCGCCTGAGCGGTCAAGCGATCGTCCGCGGTTCGGCGGTCAACAATGCCGAGCGCGGCCAACACCACGATGGCGGAGATCGCGATCGCGGCTAGAGTGACGATGGCGCCGCGCCCGCGAAACACGCCTGCGGCGCGGCCCAATGAGGCTAGGCTTAACGTCATCGAATGGGTGTCCGGGGCCCTAACGAGACTCGTAGGCTCAATAAATCGGTTATTAAGGTTAATTTTGCGTTTATGACGCGGCGAAAGCGTCCTATCGCGTCATTGCACGACGCAATCGTAAATGACGAGGTTCTTCTCGCTGGAATACGACTTTCGCACCGGTACGCGCTCATACGCGGCGCAGTGCTGGCGCGCCAGCGGCAGGGTTGCGTCGACATCGCCAAAGTATTGGATGATGACGCCGCTGGCTTTGCCGTCCATCATGATGACGTTCTGGTGCGGCACCGCGCATCCGGTCAGCGCGACACAGAATACCACTGTAGCGACGAGGCCGGCCCGGCGTTTCATCGATCCCCCTCCACCAGCCGCAGCTTGGCGGCTCGACCGCCGGCTGTCGACCCTTTCCCGGCGCGTACTGCTTCCCTAAGATCGGCGTCATGTCCCTTCTCGGCCGAATGGGTTAGCCCATGACCCTTCGCACTCCCTATCTGATGTTTATCGGCGACGCGCCCGACCAGCTCGCCGCCAAGACCGCCGCTGGCGTGGCGTTCTGGCGGCCGGAGACCTGTCGCGGCCAGCTGCGCCTACCGGGCTGCAACGCCGATCTCGCCCTTCCGGACATGACCATCGAGGAAGCGGCCAAGGCCGGGGTCAAGACGGTCATCGTTGGCACCACCAATCGCGGCGGCGTTCTCGGCGAGGGCTGGGAGAAGCTGCTGGTCCAGGCGCTCGAGCTTGGCATGGATTTGGCTAGCGGCCTCCATCATCGCCTCGCCGACATCCCAATCTTGCGCGATACCGCTGCACGCTGCGGCCGGCAGATCGCCGACGTTCGTCACCCGACCCGCGAGTTCGCCGTCGGCAATGGGATCAAGCGGCCCGGGAAGCGCCTCCTCACTGTCGGCACCGATTGCTCGATCGGAAAAATGTTCACCGCTCTGGCAATCGAGAAGGAGATGCACGGACGCGGCCTGAAGGCCGATTTTCGCGCCACCGGCCAGACCGGCATCCTCATCGCCGGCGACGGGGTGTCGATCGACGCCGTGGTTTCCGATTTCGTTTCCGGCGCGGTCGAGTGGCTCTGCCCGGCGAACGATCCCGATCATTGGGATGTGATCGAAGGCCAAGGCTCGCTGTTTCACGCCTCCTATGCCGGGGTGACGCTGAGCCTCATCCACGGCGCCCAGCCCGACGCGCTGGTCGTCTGCCATGAGCCGACCCGCCCGCATATGCGGGGCCTGCCGACCTACAAACTGCCTGACCTGAAACTCTGCATCGAGCGCAACGTCGAGGCGGCGCAGTTGACCAACCTTGCCGCGCGCTGCGTCGGCCTCAGCATCAACACCGCTGGGCTCGACGGCGGGGCGGCGAGTGACTATCTGCGTCAGACCGAGGACCGGCTGCGCCTGCCCTGCATCGACCCGGTGCGCACCGGCGTCGGCGCCCTTGTCGACAACCTCGCCTGAAGCATGGCGCCGTCGCCGCAGCGTCTCACGGTCAGCCGCCGGTCCTGGCCCCTCGCGCAGGCTTTCACCATCTCACGTGGCAGTCGCACGACGGCCGAGGTGGTGGTCGCCGAGATTTTCGATGGCGACTATCGCGGCCGCGGTGAATGCGTGCCCTATCCACGCTATGGCGAGAGCGTCGACAGCGTCGCCGCGGCGCTGGAGGCGATGAAGGGAGCCGTGTTCTCCGGGCTCGACCGCGAGGCTCTGCAGCGCGCGATGCCGCCTGGCGCGGCGCGCAATGCGCTCGACGCCGCGTTTTGGGACATCGAGGCGAAGCGCGCCGACCGCCGCGCCGCCGACCTTGCCGGGATCGGCGCGATGAAGCCGCTGGTCACCGCCTACACGCTCTCGCTCGATACACCGGAGCGAATGGGCGAGGCCGCAGCGGCGCAGCGGACCCGGCCTCTGTTGAAATTGAAGCTCACCGGCGACGGCGATCTCGACCGGGTCGCGGCGGTGCGCAAGAACGCGCCGCAGGCGCGGCTGATCGTCGACGCCAATGAAGGGTGGAGTGAACGCCATCTCAGCGAAGTAATGCCGCTTCTTGCTGAGTTGGGGGTCGAGTTGATTGAACAGCCGCTGCCGGCCGGCAAGGACGACGCACTCGCCGAATTGCCGCACCCGATACCAGTCTGCGCCGACGAATCCTGCCATACCGTCGCCGATCTTAAGAAATTGGTCGGCAAATATGATGCTATCAATATTAAACTTGATAAGACCGGTGGTCTCACCGAGGCGCTCAGCCTCGCGGCAGCGGCGCGGGAGCAGGGCTTTTCGATCATGGTTGGCTGCATGATTGGCACCTCGTTGGCGATGGCGCCGGCGATGCTGGTGGCGCAGCAGGCCAGTGTCGTCGATCTTGACGCGCCGCTGTTGCTCGCCACCGATCGCTCGCCGGGGCTGCGCTACGAGGGCAGCCTGGTCTACCCGCCGGAACCGGCATTATGGGGTTAGCCGAACCGATCCTCGCGCCGCATGGTTTGACGGACGGGATCGCGGCGCTCGCCGGAGAGCCGGTGTTCGCGGCGATCCTCGAGCGCGCCGGGCCGCCGCGTTTCCGGCGCCGCCGCAACGGGTTCGAGACGCTGCTCCACATCATTCTCGAACAGCAGGTGTCGATCGATGCCGCGGCGGCGATGTTCCGCCGCCTCAACACAATGTGCCAGCCGTTATCGCCGGCGACATTTGTCACCCTCGACGACGCTACGCTGCGCAGCTGCGGCTTCAGCCGGCAGAAAGCCGCCTATGGACGTGGGCTCGCCGAAGCCGTGGCCGGCGGGTCGCTCGATTTCGCCCGGCTCGCGGCAGCGCCCGACGACGATGCGTTGGCCGCGCTCGTCGCCTTAAAGGGCATCGGCCGCTGGAGCGCGGAGATTTATCTGATCTTCGCGCTCGGCCGCGCCGATATCTGGCCGGCCGCCGATCTCGGTCTCCAGCTTGGCGCCGCTGCCGAACTAGGCCTCGCCGAGCGTCCGGCGGAAGCGGCGCTGCGCGAGATCGGCGAGCGCTGGCGGCCGTGGCGTTCGGTCGCCGCTTGTCTGTTCTGGCAGTCTTATCTGCACGCGCGCAAGCGCAGCGCGCCGGTCCTCCCGGCCGAGCTTTACGCCTGAGCCTTTACGATTTCGGCAGCGTGATCACCTGACCCGGGTAGATCAGGTTCGGGTCGCGGATATGTTCCTTGTTGGCTCCGAAAATCACCGTGTATTGGGTACCGTTGCCGTAGGTCTGCCGCGCGATCATCCACAGCGAGTTGCCGGATTGAACCGTGTATTTGCCGGTTGGAATGTTGGCATTTGTCGCGGTTTGTGGTTCAAACGGCTCCACCACCCGCTGCGCGACCGAGCCGTCGGCATTGAGCTGATCGACCCGCAACTCGATCTTGCCGCTCGCCTGCGGGTGCGGCGACACCGACGACCATTTCCCACTAGCATCGGCGGTGACCGTGGCGACGAGCTGATTGTCGGCATAGAGCCGCAGCGCCGCACCGGGAGGGGCGTGACCTGAGAGCATCAGCTTACCGCCGACTCCATACTCGGCGATGTCGAGCGACAGACTTCCGCCGCGAGCGTTCGGGGTCTGCAGCGCTTGCGCCGGTTCGTTGGCATTGCCGGGCATGAGCACCGCGACGGTGCCGGTGCCTTGCGACGGCGCGACGGCAAGGGCCACCGTATCCGTCGATTTGGTCTTGGCGCCGGTCCGCGGGTCGGTCGCCTCGAGGGTCAGCTGCCGCTCGCCTGGCGACATCGGGTCGGTCGGCACGAGCACCCATTCGCCGCGCTCGTCGGCGGTGACCTGGCCCAGCGGCTTGTCGCCATCGAGCACGGTGACCTTGGCGCCTGGCGCGGCGCGCCCGGCGATCACTGTATGGCCGTTCGGGTCCACCTTGACGATGTCGAAGCTCGGTACGGTGGGGGCGGCTGCTGGGGGTGGGGTTGGAGCGGGTGGCGTCGCCGCCGCCTTCGGCGGTGGCGCCGGTGGCACGGCCTTCGGCGGTGGCGCGCTGTTGGTCCACAGGATGAACGCCACCCCAGCGATCACCACGGCCGCACTCACCAGCCCCAGGAATAGACGTCGCACCGACTCGCCGCCGCGGTTTCACTCGGATGCGGCGGGAGTGTAGAGCATGAGCTTACCGCCGGGAAGGTCATGCTCTGCGCGCCGCCGAGGCCGCTTGCAATCAACCCCGGTTCGGAGGAAGAGGAGCGCTCGCAACAGCGAAAGGCGGTTTCGTGGCGGCTCGGCTCCGGCGGCTGTGCGTCTATTGCGGCTCCTCGATCGGCGCCGACCCGCGTTATCGCGAGGCGGCGGCGGCGCTCGGAGCCGGGCTTGCTGCCGCCGGGATCGAGCTGGTTTATGGCGGCGGCCGCAACGGCCTGATGGGCGCCGTCGCCGATGCAGTCCTGGCCGGCGGCGGTACCGCGATCGGGGTCATCCCCAGGCATTTGCAGGATCGCGAGCTGGCGCATCTAGGGCTCAGCGAACTTGTCATCGTCGACACCATGCATCAGCGCAAGCAGGCGATGGCCGAGCGCTCCGATGCCTTCGCGGTGCTGCCCGGCGGTGTCGGCACGCTCGACGAGACGGTCGAGATTTTGTCGTGGCGGCAATTAGGACTCCACGGCAAGCCGATCTATATCGTCGATATCGCCGGCTACTGGTCGCCGCTGGCGACCTTGTTCGATCATGTCGTGGCCTCGGAGTTCGCCCCGCCAATCGTGCCAAGGCTCATCGCTTTCGTGCCCGATGTCGCGGCGCTGTTGGCTGCGCTCGGGATTGGCAAGCCCTAGCATGCAACCTGCCGGCGCGCTGGCCTGTCGATAACCCTTCGCGCATTGGTGCTCTGCGCCGGGCCGCTTATCGCGCCCCCTGCTTGCCTCGCCGCGGACCGGCCTTTATCGTGCGCCGCCTCCACTCAGCCCGCCAAGGAACGCATCGATGCCGAAAATCAAGGTGAAGAATCCCGTTGTCGAGTTGGACGGCGACGAGATGACGCGGATCATGTGGAGCTTCATCAAGAACAAGCTGATCCTGCCCTATCTCGACATCGACCTGAAATACTACGACCTCGGCATCGAAAGCCGCGACGCGACCGACGACCGGATCACGGTCGATGCCGCTAACGCGATCAAAGAGTACGGCGTCGGCGTCAAATGCGCCGGCATCACCCCCGACAAGGGGCGGATGGACGAGTTCCATCTGAAGCGGATGTACCGTTCGCCCAACGGCACGCTCAGGAACATCATCGGCGGCACGATCTTCCGCGAGCCGATCATCTGCAACAACGTGCCGCGGCTGGTGCCGACCTGGACGCAGCCGATCGTCATTGGGCGTCACGCCTATGGCGACCAGTACGCGGCGGTGGATTTCGTCGTCGAGGGCGCTGGCGAGTTGACCATGGTGTTCAAGCCGGCCGGCGGCGGCGCGCCGATCATTCACAAGGTCTTCGACTTCAAGGGCCCCGGCGTCGCCATGGGCATGCACAACCTCGACGACTCGATCAAGGGCTTCGCGCAGTCCTGCTTTAATTTCGCCCTGACCCGCGGCTGGCCGCTCTATCTGTCGAGTAAGGACACGATCCTCAAAGCCTATGACGGCCGCTTCCGTGACATCTTCCAGAGCGTCTACGAGAGCGAGTTCCAGGCCGAGTTCAAGGCAAGGAACCTGACCTACGAGCACCGGCTGATCGACGACATGGTCGCTCTGGCGATGAAGTGGAATGGCGGCTTTGTCTGGGCCTGCAAGAACTACGATGGCGAAGTGCAATCCGACACCCTGGCTCAGGGTTTCGGCTCCTTAGGCATGATGACCTCCGTGCTACTCACCCCCGATGGCAAGACCGTCGAGGCCGAAGCAGCCCACGGCACGGTGACCCGCCATTACCGTCAGCACCAGCAGGGCAAGGAAACCTCGACCAACCCGATCGCATCGATCTTCGCGTGGACCCGAGGCCTCAAGTATCGCGGCACCTTCGACAACACCCCCGATGTGGTGAAGTTCTCGGAAGCCCTGGAGAAGGTCTGCGTCGAGACGGTCGAGTCGGGCGATATGACCCGGGATCTGGCGATCCTGATCCGGGCCGATCATCCCTGGCTGACGACGAACCAGTTCCTCGACAAGCTCGATAGCAATCTACAAAAGGCGATGCGCTGAAACCGGCGGCGTTCCAACGCCGCCCGCCGATAGGTGCCGCCGCGACTGACATGCGATAAACTGCGGCCGATTCCGACACGGAGGCCGATGTCATGCGGCTGGTGATCGTCTTTGTGGCGATGCTCGTGATCGGCGCCGGTAGCGCCCGGGCAGACGATACACCCAGCGCAGCCCCGCCGATGTCCGGCTGGTTCGAAAACCTCGTCGGCCGTTTCGAGTCCGAGGCGGCCCACGATGTCTCGATGGCGCCGGTCGTCTCCTCGGCGCTGAGCCGCGAATGGCGTTCGTTCGACCGCGATGGCTTTGCCCTTGCCGTTTTCGTCGATATCGGTTGGGTAGCCGCGGCGGCCGTCGCCGCTCTGCTTGCGGAAAGGGCTGTCGCCGGTCTTGTCAGCCGCCGAGTGCGGCGGCGCATGCGGGCGCGCGACGGCGGGCCGCAACTCGTGGACCTGACCGGCCTCCTGTTCGCCGACTTGATCGGTCTGGCGGTGTTTTTCACCGTTTTTACCGCCGCTAGACGGCATTTCTTCCCACTCGTCGGGACGACCGAGTTGTTATCGGCCTATGCCGCAAACACGCTGATCCGCTGGCGCATCGCCGCCGTCGTGCTGGGCGCGGTGTTGCGTCCGCACGAGCCGGTCGGCCGGCTTATCGAGATTTCCGACCGCGAGGCGCATCGGCTCGGCCGGTTTGTGTCGGCGGCGATCCTCATGATCATCCTGCTCGTCGGGTTCGGCCGGGTCGCCCTGATGGACGAGGATAGCGGCGCGGCTCACGTCATCGGCCTCGTCAATGCCGTGCTGGTCTGCGGCCTCTACGTGGCGATCATGCTGCGCGCCCGCGGCGCGACCGAGGCGCTGATCCGCGGGCGCCGGCGTAGTGGCGTCGTCGCCGCGATCCGCGCCGGCCTCGCCAGCGCCTGGCTGTCGATCGCCTTCGCGCTGATCGCCGGGCTCCTGGTGTTTTTTGTCGCCGGCCTGTCGCTGGGCCTGCTCTCGTACTACCACGCTGTGACCACGACCCTCGGCATCGGCTTTGTCGTACTGGTGCTCGACCGGCTGACCGAGCGGGTGTGGCACGACGAGACCGATTCCGGCGCCGCCATCCCCAATGGGGTCGGCGAATTGCAGGCGCGGGCGGCGCACCATATCGTCCGCGCCGTCGGCGGCGTCGTCGCGGCGATGACGCTCGCCTGGATCTGGATCGGCGCGACCGGCCATGTCGACCCCGGCGCGTCTCCGGCGCTGCGCTCGACCGCCGCGGCGCTCGGTACGCTGTTTATCGCGTTTGTCGCCTGGGAGCTGGTGCGACTAGCGATCGACCGGCATCTGCTTGATGTCGGCACCGGGCCGAGCCTGCCCGGCGCCGGCGACAACGATGTGGAGGCGTCGCCGGCGTCGCGGCTGCAGACCATCCTGCCGATGGTGCGGGCCGCCTTCGCGGTGGTGATTGGGGTCCTCGCGGCGCTGATCGTGCTGTCGCGGTTGGGGGTCGATACCGCGCCGTTGATCGCCGGCGCTGGCGTCTTCGGCCTCGCCGTGTCGTTCGGCTCGCAATCGCTGGTGCGCGACATCATCTCAGGGCTCTTTTACATGTGGGATGACGCGTTCCGCGTCGGCGAATACATCGACACCGGCCGCTTGAAGGGCACGGTCGAGGTGCTCGGCATCCGCTCGGTCAAGCTGCGCCACCAGAACGGGCCGCTGCACACGATCCCCTACGGCCAGCTGGGGGCGGTGACCAATCTCAGCCGCGACTACGCGACGATAAAATTCAACCTGCGCCTCGAAACGGGCACCGATATCGAGCTGGTGCGCAAGACCGCCAAGCAGCTTGGCCTCGCCATGCAGGAGGACCCCGAGATGGCCGCCGAGATCATCCTGCCGCTCAAATTGCAGGGCGTCGCCGAGGTCGCCGACAACGCGCTGGTGTTGCGTTTCAAATTCACCGCGCGGCCGGTCAAGCCGAGCTGGGTGCAGCGCGAGTACCTGAAGCGGATGGTGCAGGCATTCGCCGAGAAGGGGATCAAGTTCGCCACCGGCGCGATGCTATTGCATACGGCGCCGCCGGAGGCGCATGCCGAGGCGACGCCCGAAGCACCGCCGCCGACGAGGCGAACGCCTCGGGCGCGTCGCACCAAGGCTGCGCCTGTGGCCGACCCGGCGGCCGTGGCCGAGGCGGCCAAGTGATCTGAAGGAGATAAACCCCATGCGGATCGGTGTGTTCTATTTCCCGGTCGATTACGGCATCGACATCGTCGAATTGGCCACCACGCTGGAACAGCGCGGCTTTGCCTCGCTCTATGTGCCCGAGCACACCCATATCCCGACCAACCGCAAGACCCCACTCGGCGGCGGTGGCGAGTTACCCAAGCGCTATTCGCACACGCACGACCCGTTCGTCGCGCTGAGCTTCGCCGCCGCGGCGACCAAGAAGCTGATCCTCGGCACCGGTATTTGCCTCATCCCCGAGCGCGACCCGATCGTCACCGCCAAATGCGTCGCCAGCCTCGACCAGCTGTCGGGCGGGCGGTTCGTCTTCGGCATCGGCGGTGGCTGGAACGTCGAGGAGATGGAGAACCACGGCGCCGACTACAAAACCCGCTTCAAGCTGATGCGCGAGCGCATTCT
>DATNJF010000232.1:0-24834 GCA_035604035.1 Allostellaceae bacterium
AGCTTCAATCATAGATGCGAGGCGTTAGGCCTGCTCCATCGCCGCCCGCATCGCGCGCCGCTTGGCGATGGTCGGCGCTTTGGGCGCCTTCAGCGGATCGTCGACCCGGCCGCTCGGGCCAACCGTGTCGGGCAGGTTATAGACCCACGAATCGCCGCCCATGATGTAGTTGCGGTTGGTCTGCGCCGGGTTGCGGTTGACCAGCGGCCGCGCATAGAGCGGGTGGGTCATGCTGCGGATTTCATGCTCGATCTGGAACAGCACCTTGCCGGTATCGATGTCGATGATGTCCTCGAAGCGATACTGGCAGCGGTCGCTCTCCTCGGTGATGAGGTTGAGCTTTTTCAGCTTCTCGTGCGGCGTGCCGAAATCCTCGACATAGACCTGCAGGTGGTGGCCGTCGAACTCTGGCAGCGGCTTGTCGGTCTCGCGAAAGATCAGCTCCTGGTTCAGGCCGCACTTGATGTGCGCCGCCTTGCCGTGGCCGTTCTTTTCCATGCAGGTGATCGCGCCGAGAACCTTGCGATAAAACTTCGCGATCCCCTTCGCCGTCCCCTCCGGCACGGTGAACTCGACATAGGGAATGCCGAGATTGATGTTGCCGAAGCGCTTCACGTCGGGCGTGTAGACGCGGAACTTGTTGCCCCACGGGCAGGTCGCCGACACGTAGTCGTTGTGCTCCTTGAACTTGAACTTGGTGTCCTTGAGGTTCTTCTTGACCGAGGTCAGCCGGTCGAGCAGCTCGTTGCGGTCGGGCGAAACGATGCCGATGTGGCCGCGGAAGACCAGCGCGTCGCCGGTCGGCAGGTGGAACTGGCTCTTGCCGATATTGACCCACATGTTGTTGGTGCCGGGGAACAAATACGGGTCGCGGGTGAAGCCCATGCCCAGCAGGTAGAAATCGCTGGCGAGGCCCTGATCCGGGATCTCGACATTGCAATG
This sequence comes from Allostellaceae bacterium, assembly GCA_035604035.1. GTDB lineage: Bacteria > Pseudomonadota > Alphaproteobacteria > ATCC43930 > CGMCC-115725 > DATARH01. The sequence goes on from DATNJF010000232.1 coordinate 943, forward strand.
CTCGAGCCCGGTGATGTTGCCGAGATCCTCGGCGGCGCGATCGAATTGTACGGCCATGATTTCCTCCAGAATTTTGTAGCCCTCAGTCTGTCGTCACAGACGGCGGCGCGCCAGCTGGGCCCTCAGCGTCTATCAGAACAAATTTTGGAACCTCTCGTCTACCGGCACGCGGTAGCCGTCGGCGAGCTTGTTGGTCTGGTTGGCCATGCCAACGATCGCCAGGAGCTCGGCGAACATCTCCTTGGTCATGCCCCGGCCCTTGGCCGCGACCCCGTGCGAATGGCTGCAATAGGCGCAGCCATTGGAGATGCTGATCGCCAAATAGATCATTTCCTTGGTCAGCGGATCGAGCGCGCCCGGCGCCATGACCTCTTTGAGGCCGCCCCAGATACGCTTCAAGGTCGCCGGGTCGTTGGCCAGCGCCTGCCAGAAATTGTTGATGTAGTCGGTGTCGCGGGTCTTGCGGATGTCGTCGTAGACCGCGCGTACCTCGGCGTCGGCGGCAGCGTCGTCGATCAGGGGAACCGCGCTTGTCATCCTACCTCCGTAATTTGCTCCTCAGCCGGCCGGCGAGGAACAGCGCCAGCATACGAAAATCGCTGTAGAGCGACCACAGCGGGTGGCCGAACGTCTCCGGCTTGTTGTGCTCGTAGGCGAGATGGCCGGTCCAGGCGCAGGCATACCCGACGACCGGCGCCGCGACCAGCCACCACCAAGCCCGCGTCACCAGAAACGCCACCAGCATCAGCAAGCCGGCGCCGGTGCCGAGATAGTGCAGCGCGCGGGTCCGCGGGTCGGCATGGGCGGCGAGATAACGCGGCCAGAACTCGGCGTAGGTCATGGTCGGGCTGGATGGGAGTCGTGCGTCCTTCGAGGCTCCCTTCGGTCGCACCTCAGGATGAGGATTTTTCTCAATGCCATCAAGGAACCGCCCTCATCCTGAGGCGCCTCGCGCAGCGAGGCCTCGAAGGACGCAGGGACATTATGCAGCGTCGATCTGAAGCGCCGGCGCTTGTAAAGCGCCTGCCGGCAGCGTAAGTCACCACTTAACCCCTTACTCGGCATAAAAGCTCCCGGAGGGAGTGTTCATCATGGGCTTCAAAGTAGCGGTGGTCGGCGCCACCGGCAATGTCGGGCGCGAGATGCTGGCGGCGCTCGCGGAGCGCGAGTTTCCCTGCGACGAGGTGATCGCACTCGCCTCGTCGCGCTCGATCGGCCGCCAGGTATCGTTTGGCGAAGACGATATCCTCGACGTGCAGGTGCTCGATAATTTCGACTTCAAGGGCGTCGACATCGTGCTGTCGTCGCCGGGCGCCAAGGTGTCCGCGGCGTTCGCGCCGCGCGCCGCCAAGGCCGGCGCCATCGTCATCGACAACACCTCGCAATGGCGCATGGACCCGGACGTGCCGCTGGTCGTGCCCGAGGTCAACCCGCAGGCGATCAAGGGTTACGAAAAGAAGGGCATCATCGCCAACCCCAACTGCTCGACAATCCAGATGGTTGTCGCGCTGAAGCCGCTGCACGACCTCGCCAAAATCAAGCGAGTCGTGGTCGCGACCTATCAGTCGGTGTCGGGCGGCGGACGCGCGGCGATGGACGAATTGTTCGCCCAGACGCGCTCGGTCTACGTCAACGACCCGATCAAGCCCGAGGTTTTGACCAAGCAGATCGCGTTCAATGTCATTCCCCATATCGACGTGTTCATGGCGGACGGGTCGACCAAGGAGGAATGGAAGATGGCGGTCGAGACCCGCAAGATCCTCGACCCCGACATCGCGGTCATCGCCACTTGCGTGCGCGTGCCGGTCTTCATCGGCCATGCCGAGGCGGTCAACGTCGAGTTCGCCCGGCCGATTACCGTGGAAGACGCGCGCAAGGCGCTGCGCGCCTTCCCAGGGATCGCCGTCGTCGATCATCGCGCCGACGAGGGCTATGCCACGCCGGCCGAAATCGCCGGCGAGGACCTGGTCTATGTCAGCCGCATCCGCAAGGACCCGACCGTCGCCAACGGGTTGGCGATGTGGGTCGTCGCCGACAATCTGCGCAAGGGCGCGGCAACCAACGCGGTGCAAATCGCCGAGCTGCTGTGCGAGCGCTACCTCGACCGCAAGGGCCGCGCGATAACCGAGCGAAGGACCGTGCCGGCCCTGTCGTAACGCACTCCGCGTCGGTTGACCCCACCCGACCTGCAGGCGCCAGTCCCGCCCCCGCTGTCGCCGAGCGGGCTGGCATCGACGCTGGCGCCGCTTCCGGCGTCGCCGGCTGGGCTGATCTTCCTCGGCCGTCGCATCACGCCGCTAACCCGGCGCCGGCTCGATAATTTTAGGGCGAACCGGCGCGGCTTCTGGTCACTGTGGATTTTCCTCGTGATCTTCGGCGTCACCCTAATCGCCGAGGTGATCGCCAACGACCGGCCGCTGCTGATTCGCTACGATGGCGCCTTTTACCTACCGGTACTGCACAATTATCCGGAAACGACCTTTGGCGGGTTTTTCCCGAGCGAGGCCAAATACAGCGATCCGGACGTACAAGAGCTGATCGAGGAAAAGGGCTGGGTCCTGTGGCCGCCGATCCCGTTCCGCTACGACACGATCACCTACGCGCCGGGACCGTATCCGGCGGCGCCGTCGAGCATCGATTGGCTCGGCACCGACGATCAGGGCCGCGATGTGCTGGCGCGGCTCATCTATGGCTTTCGCATCTCGGTGCTGTTCGGGCTGGCGCTGACCCTGTCGTCGTCGCTGATCGGCGTCGCCGCCGGCGCCTTGCAGGGCTATTTCGGCGGCATCGTCGACCTCGGCTTTCAGCGCTTTATCGAGGTGTGGTCGGGTCTGCCGACCCTTTACATGCTGATTATCCTCGCCAGCCTGGTGCAGCCAAATTTCTGGTGGCTGTTGGGATTGATGCTGCTGTTCTCGTGGACGCAGCTCGTCGATGTCGTGCGCGCCGAATTCCTGCGCGCGCGCAACTTCGATTATGTCCGCGCCGCGCGGGCGCTCGGCATGGCGAACCGGCAGATCATCGTGCGCCATGTGCTGCCGAACGCGATGGTGGCGACGATCACCTTCATGCCGTTCATCCTCAACGCCTCGATCACCACGCTGACCTCGCTCGACTTTCTCGGCTTCGGTCTGCCGCCGGGATCGCCGTCCTTGGGTGAGCTTCTGGCACAGGGCAAGTCCAATCTGCAGGCGCCGTGGCTCGGCATCACCGCCTTTCTGGTGCTGGCGATGATGCTGAGCCTCCTCAACTTTGTCGGCGAAGCGGTGCGTGACGCGTTCGACCCGCGCAAGGTGATCGGGTGAGCCTCCTCGAAATTCGCGATCTCAGCGTCACCTTCGCCGGCTGGCGCGGCGCAGCGCCGGTGCATGCGGTGAAGCGGGTGTCATTCGGTCTCGACCCCGGCGAAACCCTGGCCCTGGTCGGCGAGAGCGGCTCGGGCAAGTCGGTGACCGCGCTCTCGGTGTTGCAGCTGCTGCCCTATCCCGCCGCCAGCCACGACCCCGACAGCAGCATCAAATTCGCCGGCGAAGAGCTGGTCGGCGCGGCGCCGGCGCGGCTGCGCGAGGTGCGAGGCAACCGCATCGGCATCGTCTTCCAGGAACCGATGACCTCGCTCAATCCGCTCCACACGCTGCAAAAGCAGGTCGGCGAGACGCTGCTGATCCACAACCATCTGTCCGCCGCCGCGGTGCGGACCCGCACACTGGAGCTGTTGCACCTTGTCGGGTTGCGCGAAGCGGAAAGCCGGCTCAACGCCTATCCACACCAGCTCTCCGGCGGACAGCGCCAGCGAGTGATGATCGCAATGGCGATCGCCAACGAACCCGACATCCTGATCGCCGACGAACCCACCACCGCGCTCGACATCACGATCCAGGCGCAGATCCTCGAGCTGCTGCGCGATCTGCGCGACCGGCTCGGCATGGCGCTGCTGCTGATCACCCACGACCTGTCGATCGTCAAGACAATGGCCGACAGAATCTGCGTCATGTCACAGGGCGAGATCGTCGAGGCGGCGGCGAACGAAGAGCTCTTCGCCAACCCGCGGCACCCCTATACCCAACACCTGCTGGCGGCGGAGCCCAAAGGCCGGGTAGAGCCGGCGCCCCCAGACGCGCCGGTTCTAGTCGAAGGCGATGCGGTGAAGGTGTGGTTCCCGATCCGCAGCGGTCTGCTGCGGCGGGTCAAAGGCCAAGTCAAGGCGGTCGACGGCGTCTCGCTCAAGCTGCGCGCCGGGACGACGCTCGGCGTCGTCGGCGAAAGCGGCTCGGGCAAGACGACGCTGGGCCTGGCGCTGCTGCGGCTGGTCGAGGCTCAAGGCACGATCCGTTTCGCCGGGCGCGAAATCAGCCGCGAGCGGCAGCGCGCGCTGCGCCCGTTGCGCCGCGAGATGCAGGTCGTCTTCCAGGACCCTTATTCGAGCCTGTCGCCGCGGCTGTCGATCGCCCAGATCGTCGGCGAGGGGCTGCGCGTCCACCATCTGGCGCGCGACGAAGGCGAGGCGCGGCGGCGGATCGACGAAGTCCTGGTCGAGGTCGGGCTCGAACCCGGCGCGGCCGAGCGCTATCCACACGAATTTTCTGGCGGCCAGCGCCAGCGCATCGCCATCGCCCGCGCCCTGGTGCTGCAGCCGCGCTTCATCGTCCTCGACGAGCCGACCTCGGCGCTCGACATGTCGGTGCAGGCGCAGATCGTCGACCTGCTGCGCGATCTGCAGCAGCGCCACGGGCTGACTTATCTGTTCATCAGCCACGATTTGCGGGTGGTGCGGGCGCTCGCCCACGAGATCATGGTGATGAAGGACGGCGAAGTGGTCGAGGCCGGGGCCACCGACGCGATCCTCGACGCGCCGCAACACCCCTATACCAAGGCGCTGATGGCCGCCGCCTTCGACCTCGCGGCAGTGCGGACCTAGAAGCACCTCTTGCCCGCGCCGGGCCTGGCGTGGAACTCTGTCGCCAGAGCATCGCAGCGGAGGAAACGAGATGCGCATCGTCATCGTCGGACAGCAGGCCTTCGGCAAATCGGTGCTCGAGGCGTTCCTGGCGCGCGGCGACAGCATCGCCGGCGTCTTCGCCGCGCCGGAAAAGCCAGGCGCGCGTCCCGACCCGCTGGTCCAGGCGGCCGAGGAAAAGAAGCTGCCGGTCTACCGCTTCCCGAAATACTCGGAGCCCGAGGCGCAGGAGACGCTCAAGGGGCTCGCCGCCGATATCGGCGTGATGGCCTATGTGCTGCTCTTCGCGCCGCCCGAATTCTGCGCCATCCCCAAGCACGGGATGATCCAATTCCACCCCTCGCTATTGCCGCTGCATCGCGGTCCGGCGGCGATCCCATGGGCGATCATTCGCGGTCGCAAGGAGACGGGTCTCACGATCTTCCGCCCGACCCCCGGCCTCGACGAGGGCCCGGTTATCCTGCAGAAGCGGGTGCCGATCGGCCCCGACGACACCGCCGCCTCGCTCTATTTCGATAAGATCTTCCCCTTGGGGGTCGAGGCGCTGGTGCAGGCCGCCGACCTCGTCAATGGCGGGCGCGCCACCGAATGGACCCAGGAAGAGAGCGAAGCCACTTACGAGGGCTGGGTGCGCGAGGCCGAAAGCAAGCTCAACTGGGGCAACCATGTCGATTTCGTCTACGACCTGATCCGCGGCTGCAACCCGGCGCCCGGCGCGTGGACTCCGATGGGCGACAAAAAGCTCTATCTGTTCGACGCCAAGAAGGCGATGGCAGCGACCTTCGGCGCGGTGCGCGGCAAGAAATTGGGCGAGGTGGTGTCGTCCGGCCCCGAGGGCATACGCATCCACTGCCAGGGCGGTTTTATCGACGTGTCGCGCGTGCGCGTCGATGACGGGGCGAAGATCAAGTCGAGCGATGCCGGGATCGAGACCGGGACGATCTTGGGGGGCTAACTCGGCACCAGCTGCCGGTACAGCGCCACGTATTGCCGCGCCGATTGCGCCCAGCTGAAATCCTGCGCCATCGCCGTGCGCATCATTTGCCGCCAGCGCCGGCGGTCAGCATAGAGAGCGCTCGCGCGCGCCAGCGCCGCGACCAGCGCGCCGGGCGACGCCTCGTCGAATACAAACCCGGTTGCGGTCTTGTCACGGAGCCGCACCGCGGTGGCGTCGACGACGGTGTCGGCGAGCCCGCCCGTGCGCCGCACCAGCGGTAGCGCGCCGTAGCGCAGCGCGTAGAGCTGGGTGAGCCCGCAGGGCTCAAAGCGCGACGGCACGACGATCACGTCCGACCCGGCTATGATCAGCCGCGACAGCGCCTCGTCATAGCCGATCTCGACCCCGACGCGGCCGTGATGCGCCCGCGCCGCCGCGGCGAAGCCGGCCTCAAGGCCGCGGTCGCCGTTGCCGAGCAGCGCAAGCTGCCCGCCGCCGCCGACCAAGTCCGGCACCGCGTCGAGCAGCAGATCGAGACCCTTTTGCGGCGTGAGCCGGCTGACGACTCCGAACAGCGGGCCGTTCGCCTCGGCGAGGTAGAGCCGCCTGCGCAACGCTGCCTTGGCCGCCGCCTTGCCCTTGTCGGCATCGTCGATGCCGTAGGGCGCCGGCAAGGCAGGATCGTTCGCCGGGTCCCACACCATCGGATCGACGCCGTTGAGGATGCCGGTCAGCACATCGGCGCGCAGCCGCAACAAACCGTCGAGCCCGGCGCCAAACTCGGCGGTCTTTATTTCCTCGGCATAGGTCGGGCTGACTGTGGTCAGCCGGTCGGCGAAAGCGAGCCCGGCCTTGAGGAACGATACGCCGCCGTAGAACTCGACGCCGTCGATCCCGAAAAAGCTTCCTGGCAGGGACAGCTCAGGAAACACCCCGGCCGGGAAATAGCCCGCGTACATGAGATTATGCGCGGTCATGACGCTGGCCGGCATCACGCCCGCCGCGGGCGCGAGTTGCGCCTTCAGATAGGCCGGCGTCAGCCCCGCATGCCAATCGTGCGCATGGACGATATCCGGCCGCCAGTTCGGGTCGGCGCCTTGCCCAAGCGCCGCCGCGACCCAGGAAAGCAGCCCGAAACGACGGTAATTGTCCGGCCACTCGCGGCCATCGGCGCTGCCATACGGGCTGCCCGGGCGGTCGTAGAACGCGGGATGATCGACGAGATAGGCGCCGACGTGGCTTCCCGGCAGATAGGCCAGCGCGACCCGCACCCGCTCGCTCGCGAACGGGGTCGGGAGGCGGACCGCGTCACTGGTCGAAAGCGCGTCGAGAAGGGCCGGGAAACCCGGCAGGCACAGCCTCGCGTCCACCCCCTGCCCGACGAGAGCCGGCGGCAGCGCCGCCATCACATCGCCTAGCCCGCCGGTCTTGACCCAGGGATAAAGCTCAGCCGCGACGTGCAGAGCGCGCAGTGGCGCTCGCCGGCGGCCCCTCACCAGAGCAGCGCCGGACCTAGTTCTTCGTCCGGTCGACCAGCGCGTTCTGCTTGATCCACGGCATCATCGCCCTGAGCCGCTCGCCGACCTTTTCGATATCGTGCTCGGCGGCGCGGCGGCGCATCGCCTTGAAGCTTGGCTGGCCCGCGGCGTTTTCAAGCACCCACTCCTTGGCGAAGCGGCCGGATTGGATGTCGGCGAGGATGCGCTTCATCTCGGCCTTCACCTCGGGGCTGATCACTCGCTCGCCGCGCGTGTAATCGCCGTATTCGGCGGTGTTCGAGATTGAGTAGCGCATGTTGGCGATACCGCCTTCATAGATGAGGTCGACGATCAGCTTCACCTCATGCAGGCATTCGAAATAGGCCATCTCGGGCGCGTAGCCGGCCTCGACCAGCGTCTCGTAGCCGGCGACGATGAGGCTGGTGAGGCCGCCGCACAGCACCGACTGCTCGCCGAAGAGGTCGGTCTCGCATTCCTCGCGGAAGCTGGTCTCGATGACCCCGGCGCGACCGCCGCCGATCGCCGAGGCGTAGGAGAGCGCGATCTCGAGCGCGTTGCCCGACGGGTTCTGATCGACCGCGACGAGGCACGGCACGCCGCCGCCGCGCTGATATTCGGAGCGCACGGTGTGACCCGGCCCCTTCGGCGCGATCATGAACACGTCCATGTCCGGCCGCGGCTCGATCAGGCGGAAATGGATGCTGAGGCCGTGAGCGAAGGCGAGCGCGGTGCCCTCGCGCATGTTAGGTTTCAGGTCAGAGTTGTAGAGCGCCGCCTGCAATTCGTCCGGCGCCAGCACCATGACGACATCGGCCCATTTTGCCGCCTCGGCGGGTTTGAGCACCTTGATGCCGACCGCCTCGGCCTTCTGCGCCGAGGCCGAGCCGGGGCGCAGCGCGACGACGACGTCCTTACATCCGCTGTCGCGCAGATTGTTGGCGTGGGCATTGCCCTGGCTGCCATAGCCGATGACCGCGACCTTCTTGGCCTTGATCAGGTTCACATCGGCGTCGCGGTCGTAATAAACGCGCATGGTCGTCTCCTTCGTGCGAATTCCTAGAACTGACCCACGCCACGGGCAATCGCCACCGCGCCGGTGCGTGATACTTCGACCAAACCCAAAGGCTCCATCAGCGTAATGAACGCATTGAGCTTTTCGGACGACCCGGTCATCTCAAAAACAAAGCTTTCGGTTGTCGAGTCGATGACGCGGGCGCGGAACACGTCGGCGAGGCGGAGCGACTCGATCCGGTGCTCGCCCTTGCCGACGACCTTGATCAGCGCCAGCTCGCGCTCGACATGCGGGCCCTCGTCGGTCAGATCGTGGACCTTGCGCACCGGCACGAGGCGCGAAAGCTGCGCCTTGATCTGCTCGATGATCATCGGCGTGCCGGAGGTGACCACGGTGATCCGCGACAAATTGTTGGCGCGGTCGACCTCGGCGACAGTTAGGCTGTCGATGTTATAGCCGCGCCCCGAAAAGAGGCCGACGACGCGCGCCAGGATGCCCGGCTCGTTGTCGACCAGGACCGCGATGGTGTGCCGCTCGATATCGGCCACACCTACACCAGCACCATGCCCTCTTCCGAGACCGGCTTTTTCGCCTCGTCCTCGGGGCCGAGCAGCATCTCGTTATGGGCCGCGCCGGAGGGGATCATCGGAAAGCAGTTCTCAAGCTCGTCGACGGCGATATCCATCACCACCGCGCCCGGCGTATCGAGCATAAAGCGGATGGCGTCATCGAGCTTCGCCGGGTCGGTAACCCGCATCCCCTTGGCGCCGAAGGCCTCGGCGAGCTTGACGAAATCGGGCAGCGCCGCGGTGTAGCTCTCCGAATAGCGGCCGCCGTGCAACAGCTCCTGCCACTGGCGCACCATGCCCATGTATTGGTTGTTGAGGATGAACGCCTTCACCGGTAGCCGGTATTGGCAAATCGTCGACATCTCCTGGATGTTCATCAGAATCGACGCCTCGCCTGCGATGTCGATGACGAGCGCGTCCGGGTGCGCGACCTGCACCCCGACCGCGGCGGGCAAGCCGTAGCCCATCGTGCCGAGCCCGCCCGAGGTCATCCAATGGTAGGGCTTCTCGAACTTGAAGAACTGCGCCGCCCACATCTGGTGCTGGCCGACCTCGGTGGTGATGAATGGGTCGCGATCTTTGGTCAGCGCGTAGAGCCGTTCCAGCGCGTATTGCGGCTTGATCACATCCTTGCGGCCGCGGTCGTAGCGCAGGCAGTCGCGCGACTGCCACTCTTCGATCCGACCCCACCATCTGGCGCGCCCGGCAGGCGGGCGCTTCGGCGCCACCTTGGCCCAGCCCGCGATCAGCGCCGCCAGCGCTTGGCCGCAATCGCCGATGATCGGCACATCGACCCGCACGTTCTTGTTGATCGAGGACGGATCGATGTCGATGTGGATCTTCTTCGAATTCGGCGAGAAGGCGTTGAGCCGTCCGGTCACCCGGTCGTCGAAGCGCGAGCCGACCGCGATCATCACGTCGCAATCGTGCATGGCGTTATTGGCTTCGTAGGTGCCGTGCATCCCGACCATGCCGAGGAAATGCGGGTCGCTCGCCGGCAGCGCACCAAGGCCCATCAAGGTCAGGGTGCAGGGCGCGTCGACAAGCCGCACGAATTCGGTAAAGCGGGCGCAGGCCTCAGGCCCCGAGTTGATCAGCCCGCCGCCGCCATAGATCAGCGGCCGCTCGGCCTTGGCGATGAGCGCCAACGCCTCATCGATCCGCTTCGCGTCAGGTTTTGTCTGCGGCCGGTAGCTCTTGTGCTCGACATGCACGGGCTCGGAATAAGGGCCGAGCGCGAACAGCACATCCTTTGGCAGGTCGATCACCACCGGACCGGGCCGGCCGCTTTTGGCGATGTAGAAGGCCTCGTGCATAACGCGGGCGAGATCATTGACGTCGCGGACCAGGTAATTGTGCTTGGTGCACGGCCGGGTGATGCCGGTAGTGTCGGCCTCCTGGAAGGCGTCGTTGCCGATCAGATGCGTCGGCACTTGCCCGGTGAGGCAAACCACCGGCACCGAATCCATCAGCGCGTCGGTGAGCCCTGTCACCGCATTGGTCGCGCCCGGGCCGCTCGTCACCAGGACGACGCCGACCTTGCCGGTCGAGCGGGCATAGCCTTCGGCGGCATGCACCGCGCCGCCCTCCTGGCGAACGAGGACGTGACGCAGATTATTCTGCTTGAACAGCGAGTCGTAGATCGGCAAGACCGCGCCGCCGGGATAGCCAAATACGACATCGACGCCCTGATCCACGAGCGACTTGATGACGATATCCGCTCCACTGATCGGCTCGGCCGACATGACTTTCTCCATGCCCGGAACGCACAGCGCGCCGACCGAGGGCCGGCGCGAGAGCTGCACCGTACCAGCTATCGTCAGCGGGTCAACAGAAATCGATCAATAAAATGGCGTGAGCAGTGCAAAAAACTTTCCGAATATTGCTCAGCGCAGGTCAAATCCGCGTCGAGCTGATGGCGAAACCAGGTCGTCTGGCGCTTGGCGTAGCGCCGAGTCGCCGTCTGCGCCGCGGCGATGGCGTCGGGGAGCGCGATCTCGCCACGCAAATGGCGCATCAACTCCGGCACGCCGACCGCCTTCATCGCCGGTAGACTGGGGTCGAGACCGCGCGCCATCAGCGCCCGCGCCTCGTTGAGCCCGCCCGCTTCGATCATCGCCACGAAACGTGCGTCGCTGGCGGCGTAGAGGGCCGCGCGCGGCGGCGTCAGCAGCAGGGTCGCGAAGCGATACGGCGCCTGCGTCACCGCTTGCCGTTGCCAACCTCCAATCGGGCGCCCGGTGGCGCGCACCACCTCATAGGCGCGCGTGAGCCTGGTGCGGTCTCCCGGCGGAAAACGCGACGCGGCATCGGGGTCGAGCCGCCCCAGCTCCCCCCTAAACACGGTCCCGCCCAGCCGTTGGTATAGCTCGGTCGCCTCGGCGCGGATCTCGGGCGGAATGTCCGACACCGGCGCCAGACCTTGCATGAGCGCGCGCAAATAAAGACCGGTGCCGCCGACGACGATTGGCAACCGACCCACGCCAATCGCCGCTTCGATCTCGATCAGCGCCAACTCGCGCCAGCGCGCCACCGAGCCGCGCTCGGCAGCGTCGAGGACGCCGTAAAGCCGCTGTGGCACCCGGGCTTCCGCCGCCGCGTCGGGTCGCGCCGACAAGATCCTCAGGTCGCGGTAGAGTTGCTGGCTATCGGCATTGATGACCGTGCCGCGGTAGGCCTCAGCGAGGTCGAGCGCCAGAGCGGATTTGCCGCTGGCGGTTGGTCCGGCGATGATGACGACCGCAGGTTTACTGGAGCTTGAGACTTGGCCCTCGTCCTCACCCTGATCGCCGCTCCGGACGCCGAGGCCGCGCTGCCCGGCTGCGCCGCCGCGCTCGGCGGCGTGGTCGATTGGCTGGCGCCGACCGCCTGCGACATTGCCGTCGACGCTGAAGCGGCGGAAGTGGAAGCGGCGGCGCGGGCGGCGATCGTCGATCGGCCGATCGACGTCGTGGTTCAGCCAGCGGCGGGGCGCAAGAAACGCCTGCTGGTCGCCGACTTCGAATCGACGATCATCGAGAACGAGATGCTCGAGGAGCTGGCCGATTTCCTCGGTATGCGCGCGCATGTCGCCGAGATTACAAGGCGGGCGATGAATGGCGAGATCGATTTCGTTGCCGCTCTTAACGAGCGCGTGGCGCTGCTGCGCGGCCTGCCGGCGAGCGTCCTCGATGAGGCCGCCTCGCGCATCCGCCTGATGCCGGGCGCGCAAACGCTCATCGCGACGCTCCGCCGCGCCGGTGTCTATACCGCGCTGGTCTCGGGCGGGTTCACGGTCTTCGCCGAGCCGGTCGCCGCGCGGCTCGGCTTCGACCGTGTCGTCGCCAACCGGCTCGACATCGCGGACGGCAAGCTGGCGGGGACGCTGACGCCGCCGATCGTCACCGGCGCAACCAAGCGCGACACGCTGCTGTCGCTCGCCGCGGAACTAGGCCTAGCCCGCGCGGAAACGATGGCGGTCGGCGATGGCGCCAACGATCTGCCGATGCTGCAGGAAGCCGGTCTCGGCATCGCCTTTCGCGCCAAGCCGGCGGTCGCCGCCGCGTCGCGCTGGCGCATCGACCACGCCGACCTCACCGCGCTGCTCTACGCGCAAGGCTACCGCGAGAGCGAAATCGCCGGATAACTATGGCGTATTTCCGCAACCGCAAGGTCAACCTTCTCAATCTGCATTACGCGATCCACGCGCTGGCAGCTACGGGCGGCGCGGCGTTCTTCGCGGTCTTTCTGCTCGGATCGGGTGTACCGGCACCAGGCGTGCTGGTGTCGATAGGACTCGTTCTGCTGGGCCGGTTCGCCATTCGCCCGATCGTGACCGCCTTCGCCTCCAGGCATGGATTGCGCGCGGCAGTCGTGGCCGGGACGCTGCTCAACGGGGTGCAATATCCGTTTCTGGCGGAGGTTCACGGCGTCGGCATCGCGTTGGCAATGCTGATCGCGATGTCCGCGATGGGCGAGACCGTCTATTGGACGACGTATCACGCCTATTTCGCGGCGCTTGGCGACGATGAGTTGCGCGGGCAACAAATCGGCGTCCGCGAGGCGATTGGCGCGGTCGTCGGTATCGTCAGCCCGCTCGGCACCGGTTGGATGCTGGTCACGTTTGGGCCGCGCATCGCGTTCGGCACAATGGGGGTGATCGCCGCGCTGGCGGCGGCGCCGATCCTATGGGCGCCGGAGGTCCGGGTACCGCGGGCGGCGCCCGGCGCCTTCAGGGCGGCGATACCCGGCATGCTGTTGTTCGCCGCGGACGGATGGCTGGTCTCGGGCTACGGGCTGGTCTGGCAAATCGCGCTATTTTCGTCGCTGCACGACAGCATCCTCGCCTATGGCGGGGCGCTGGCCCTCGCCGCCCTTGTTGGCGCCGTCGCCAGCCTGACGCTCGGCCGGCACATCGATGCGGGCCACGGAGGGCGGGCGGTGTGGTACGCGGCCGGTACGGTAACGCTTATCGCCGGGCTGCGGCGATCGCCACCGGCAACGCCGCCTTCGCCGTGCTGGCGAACGCGCTGGGCGCGTTTGGCGCCTGTCTTTACGTGCCGACGATGATGACCGCGGTCTACACGCTGGCCAAGAGTTCCCCGTGCACGCTGCGCTTCCATGTCGCGACCGAGGGCGGCTGGGATATTGGCGGCTCGGCCGGCCTGCTCACCGCCGCCCTGCTTATCAGCCTTGGCGTCCCGCTGTCCGCGAGCATTCTAGTGTCGCTTCTCGGCATCGCTGCGATCGTCGCCATTTTGCGTCGCTTTTACCGGCTACCGCAGGCGCCCGCGCTCGCCGACTAGCTTTGGTCTAACCGCAGCGCGACGAAGCGCAGATCGCCCTGGCGTTCGATCAGCAATAGGATCGACTTGCGGCCAGATTTCTTCGCGTCGGCGACCTTGCCGGCGATCTGGGTGGCGTTCTTGACCGATTCCTGCGCCGCTTCCATGATCACATCGCCCGGCTTCAGCCCCTTTTCGGCGCCGGGGCCATCCTTCGCGACATCGACGATAACGACCCCCCTGGCATCGTCGCCAAGCGAGAATTTCTCCTTCAAATCGGGCGTCACGTCGGAGAGCGTCATGCCGAGCGCGGTCACCGTGTCGGCGGTGGCTTTCGGCGTTGGCTTGGGATTGTCCGTCGCGCTGGCGGTCTCGGTCTCGCTAAGCCGGCCGACCTTGACCTGGAGCGCGGCTTCCTGGTGCTTGCGCCACACCGTCACCGGCACCAGCTTGTCGACCGGCGTCTCGGCGACCAACCGCGGCAGGTGCCGCATATCGATGACCGGCTTACCGTCGAAGGTGAGGATCACGTCGCCGGGCTGAATGCCGGCGGATTGCGCCGGCCCGTTATCGGTGACGCTGGCGACAAGCGCGCCTCTCGCCTTGTCGAGGCCGAGGCTCTCGGCGATCTCATCGCTGACCCCTTGGATGCGGACACCAAGCCAACCGCGATGCACGATGTGGTCCGGCTCGTTGATCAGCTCGCCCACTACCACCTTCGCCAGCGACGACGGGATCGCGAAGCCGATGCCGATCGACCCACCCGAAGGCGAGTAGATCGCGGTGTTGATGCCGATCACCGCCCCATCCATGTTGAACATCGGCCCGCCCGAATTGCCGCGGTTGATCGAGGCGTCGGTCTGCAGGAAATCGTCGTACTTGCCGGAGTTGATGTCGCGCTGGCGCGCCGACAGGATGCCGGCGGTCACGGTGCCGCCGAGCCCGAACGGATTGCCGATCGCCAGCACCCAGTCGCCGACGCGCGAAACATCGCTGTCGCCCCAATCGACAGCGGTGAGCGGCTTGTCGGCCTTGACCTTGAGCACGGCAATGTCGGTGTCCTTGTCGCGGCCGACGACTCCAGCCTTCAGGCTGGTATTATCGTGGAGGATGACGGTGATCTCGTCGGCGTCGGCGATGACGTGGTTGTTGGTGACGACATACCCATTCGCATCGACGATGAAGCCGGAGCCGAGCGAGGTGGCCTTACGCGCGTCGGGGTCGGGATCGGCGTTGTTCTGCTTATTGTGGTTGAAGAAATCCTTGAAGAACTCTTCGAACGGCGAGCCCGGTGGAAGTTGCGGCAGGTCGGGCGAGGCCTTCCCAGTGTGCTGCTCGGTCTTGACCGTTTGAGTGGTCGAGATATTGACCACCGCGGGCAATAATTTTTCGGCAAGATCGGCGAAGCTGTCGGGAGCCGGGCGCGCCGCCGCCTGGTGAAGACCGACCGGCGCCACACCGACTGGAACCGCCGTCAGCAGCACGGCAAGCGCGACGACGGCCATCCGCCGGACGCGCGGTAGGGGAAACAGCGACACCGTCGTCAACTCCTGAAAGAAACGGCGAGCGGCAGACGGCCTACCCCAAGCGCCGGCAGCCTCGCCGAGGCGAGCTTACGGGAGAAGCGCGTCGCAAACCAGAATCTTCGCGCGATGTGTGCTAATGCCGCAACACCCAGACCAGCGTCACGCCAAGGCAGGCGGCGATCAGCCCGGCGGTTCGCAGCGCCTGCACCGGGGTCGACATCGTGCGCACCGCGAGCCGCTTCATCGACTCCGGCATCAGCGCGTAGAGAACGCCCTCGATCACCAGGATGAGGGCGATTGCGGTCGCAAAGTCCCGCATCGCCAAACACCCGAGGATCAGTGTTGCGCTGCTGGGGCTGGCGAGGCCGGAACCGTTCCCGATAGTCCGTTGAAGAACCGGAAGAAGTTGCTGTCGGGGCTGAGGACGAACGAGGTGTCCTTGTTGTTAAGCGCGTTGCGGTAGGCCTGCAGCGAACGATAGAAGGCGAAAAACACTTTATCCTGGCTGTAGGCGTCGGCGTAGATCTTGATCGACTGAGCATCGCCGTCGCCGCGTACGCGCTGCGCATCGCGCTGCGCCTCGGCGAGGATCACCGTACGGTCGCGCTCGGCGGTGGCGCGCACCGTTTGCGCCGCCTCGGCGCCCTCGCCGCGGTATTGCGACGCTTGCTGCTGGCGCTCCGACACCATGCGCGCATAGATGGCCTGGCTGTTCTCCTCGGGCAGATCGGCGCGGCGTAAGCGGACATCGACGACCTCGACGCCGAACTCCTTGGCCTGCGCGCCGACCTCGTCACGGATCTGGATCATGATCGCGGCGCGCTTCGCCGAGAGAATGTCCGACAGCGTTACGTTGCCGAGCACCCGGCGCAGGCTGCCGCTGACGATCGAGGCGAGCCGCGTGCGCACACCCGCCTCGGTGCCGACCGTCTGGTAGAACAGCAGCGGATCGGTGATTTTGTAGCGGGAATAGGAATCGACGACGACCCGCTTCTGGTCGGAGACGATGACCTCCTCCGGCGGCGGTTCGAAATCGAGAACGCGCTTGTCGTAAATCACCACGTCCTCGATGAACGGCCGCTTGACCCACAGCCCCGGCTCGCTGATCTGCCGGCGCGGCTGGCCCAATTGCAGCACCAGCGCCGACTCGGTCTGGTCGACGATGAACAGCGAGCCGCGCATCAGAATGCCTGCGGCGATCAGCAACACCGCGACCGCGATCAGGATACGGCGGCTCATCACCGGGAACCCGTGCTGGGCGGCACCGCGCCGGATGGCGTCGATGGCGTCGTCGCGGATGCGGGCGGGGTGAGCGCGGGCAGGTTCGGCAACGGCAGATAAGGCAGCACGCCACCCTGGCCCAGGAGCGACTTGTCGAGGATGACCTTGTTGGTATTCCTGAGGACCTCCTCGATCGTCTCGATATAGAGCCGCTGGGCGGTTACGTCCGGAGAGACCTGATAGGCCTTGTAGACCGCGATAAAACGGTCGGCATCGCCCTGCGCGCGGGCGATGATCTCGGCGTGGTAAGCATCAGCGTCCTGGCTGATCTGCGCCGCGGCGCCGCGTGCCTTCGGCAGGATATCGTTGCGGTAGGATTCCGCCTCGTTGCGCAATCGTGCGCGGTCGGCGAGGGCGCGCTGCACGTCGCGGAACGCTTCAATGACCGAAGCCGGCGGATCGACCTTGGCGAGCTGAACCTGGGTGATATCGATCCCGGCGCCGTAGGAATCCAGGATGCGTTGCAGCAGCTTCTGGGTATCCGCCTCGATCTTGCCACGGCCCTCGGCGAGCGCGTCGGCGATCTTGGTCTGGCCGACAATCTCGCGCATCGCGCTTTCGGACGCCGATTTCACCGTGGTGTCAGGCGCGCGGATGTTGAAGAGAAAGGCCTTCGCGTCCTTGACCACCCAGAACACGGTGAAGTTGATGTCGACGATGTTCTCGTCGCCGGTCAGCATCAGCGCTTCTTCGGGCTGCTGACGATTTCCATTTATGCCCACTTCGCCCGAGCGGTATCCGACTTCGGTGCGGTTGACCCGGGTGACGCTCGGTGTCAATGCGCTCTCGATCGGGATCGGCAGGTGGTAGTTGAGGCCCGGTTGGGTCATCCGGTCGTAGGCGCCGAAACGCAGGACGACGCCAGCTTCGTCGGGCTGCACGCGATAGAAGCCGCTCGCCAACCAGAGGACGACAATCACGGCGACGGCGATCGCGATAAGAGTGCCCATGTTGTAGCCGCCCGGCAGCAGCTGGCGGAACCGTTCCTGGCTGCGGCGCAGCATTTCCTCGAAATCGGGCGGGCGAGGACCGGGGCCGCGCGGGCCGGAGGCGCCGCCGCCATTGTCATCGCCACCACCGCCGCGGCCGCCGCCCCAAGGGCCGCCACCTCTGCCGCCCCCGCGCCCGCCTCCCCAAGGGCCGCCGCGTTCGCTCATCCAGATCATTGCGCCTGACGCCTTTTTGGTGCGGCCGCCGGATCGCCGCGGATAGAGGGCGCGCGCGCAGATGTTGTCAAGTTTATCCGGCGAGCCTATTTCCCGGTAAGTTCCACCCCCGCCCGTCGGAGAATGCGATGGCCGCCGTCACCGAGCGACAGATTCTCGACGCGCTGGGAAAAGTGCGCGACCCCGACAAGGGCGGCGACCTCGTCTCACTCAACATGGTCACCGGCATCGTCATCCGCGACGGCAATGTCGGGTTCGCGATCGAGGTGGAGTCCGAGCGCGGGCCGCATCTCGAACCGCTGCGCAAGGCCGCCGAGGCGGCGGTCGAGGCGCTGCCCGGGGTCCTCTCGGTGACCGCGGTGCTAACCGCCGAGGCACAGCCACCGCAGGCCCAGCGGCCGGCGCCGCAGGCGCACAGTCACGGCCAGGGGCCGGCGGCGCAGATCGGCCGGCGCGGTGCGGTGCCCGGGGTCGGCGCCATCGTCGCGGTTGCCTCGGGCAAGGGCGGGGTCGGCAAATCGACGGTCGCCGCCAACCTCGCCCTTGGGCTCAAGGCCAACGGGCTCTCGGTCGGGGTGCTCGACGCCGACATCTATGGGCCGTCGATGCCGCGTATGCTGGGGATCAGCGGCCGGCCGCAGACCGTGGACGGCAAGACCCTGCGTCCGATGGAGAATTACGGGATCAAGTGCATGTCGATGGGGTTCCTCGTGCCCGAGGACACCGCGATGATCTGGCGCGGGCCGATGGTGATGAGCGCGCTCAACCAGATGCTGCGCGACGTCGCCTGGGGCGAGCTCGACATCATGGTCGTCGACCTGCCGCCCGGCACCGGCGACGCGCAGCTGACGATGGCGCAACAGGTGCCGCTCGCCGGCGCTGTTATTGTTTCGACCCCGCAAGACATCGCGCTGATCGACGCGCGCCGCGGGCTCTCGATGTTCCACAAGGTCAATGTGCCGGTCCTCGGCATCATCGAGAACATGAGCTATTTTCTCTGCCCGCATTGCGGTGAGCGCAGCGAAATTTTTTCGCATGGCGGTGCGCGCCGCGAGGCCGAACGGCTCGGGGTGGAGTTCCTCGGCGAGGTGCCGCTCGACGCGCAGATCCGCGAGACCTCGGATGAGGGCCGCCCGATCACCGTGTCGGAGCCCGGCTCACCGCACGCCCTTCTCTTCCGCGAGATCGCCGCCAAGGTCTGGGCCAAGGTGTCGGGCGAAGGCGCCCGCCGCGCCCCGCCGCGCATCGTGGTGGAATAGATGACATCGCGCCTCATCCTGGCCGTGCTGGTCGCGCTGGTCGCGCTCTGTCAAAGCGCGCGCGCCGACCCCGACGCGCTGTGGAAGATCATCAGCGAGAAATGCCTGCTCAACGAGCGCGAGTACGGTCAGCCGGCGCCCTGCGCGGTCGTCGATCTCGATGACGGCGAGGCGAAAGGCTATGTCGTGATGAAGGACCGCGACGGCGCGACGCAATACCTGGTGATGCCGACCGCGAAGATCACCGGCATCGAGGACCCGGCGGTGCTCGCGCCGGGCGCGGCGAACTATTTCGCCGACGCCTGGCTGCAGCGCCACTACACGACTGACGCCGCGAAGGCCGCCCTGCCGCGCGAGGCGCTAAGTCTCGCAGTCAATTCGGCGTTTGGCCGCTCGCAAAACCAGTTGCACATCCATATCGACTGTGTCCGCGCCGATGTGCGCGACGCGGTGCAGCGCCAGCTCGCGTCGATCGGCGACAAATGGGCGCCGCTGGCCGAACCTCTCGCCGGTCACCGCTACCGCGCGATGCGGGTTCTGGGCGACGATCTCGCGGCCAACCCGTTCACGCTCCTCGCCGACGGCATCCCCGGCGCGCGCGAGGCGATGGGCAAACAGACACTGGTCGTTCTCGGCGCGACGCTACCGGACGGCAAGCCCGGCTTTGTCATCCTCGACGACGAGCTCAATTTGCCGGTCAACGACCGCGCTTCCGGAGAGGAATTGCAGGACCACAACTGCGCCATCGCGCACCAATAGGCGTGCTAATCTCCCGGCAAATCGTGGAGGAGACGCCATGCTGCCGACCCCGGGCTTTCATCACATCCATCTGAACGCGGTCGACCCCGACGCGGCGATCGGCTGGTACACGCGGCAATTCCCCTGCACCCGCAAGGGCGAGTGGGGCGGCGAGCCGGCGCTCAAATCCGACAACGAGGTGATGGTGTTGTTCACCAAGGTCGACAAACCGCCGGCGCGGCTGCCGCAGAGCGCGATCTGGCATTTCGGCTGGCATGTCACCGACTCGCAGAAGACCGTCGCCGAGTTCAAGCAGCGGCCCGAGGTTCACATGTGCCCGCTCTATGTCGAGGAGAGCGGCGGCGAAGTGTTCGTCTCGAGCGACACCTGGCCCAATATCGGCAACACGCTCGGCCGCACCAAGGCGCAGATCGCCGAGGCCAAGGCGCAGCACATCGAGCCGACCCGGACCGGTGGTTTCGCCTACATGGAGGCGCCCGAGCACACGCTCGTTGAGATCGCCGGCAACCACGGCCAGGAGCGGTTCAACCACGTGCATATGTGGCAGGAAGACCCGTTCTGCGCTCTCATCTGGTACCAGAAGCATCTCAACGCGCCGCTGCGCCCCGGCTATGACGGCACCACCCTCACCGAGGCGAACTGCAAAGTGCCGCGTCACCCGGACCGCACCTGGCCAGCCCTGAAGCAGGAAGGCATGTTCCGCACCCCGCGCGCCGGGGTCGAGTTCGGCGACGTGTCGCTGATCTGGTACGCCAACCAGGGCTCGGGGCCGCTGGTCAGCCCCTTGGGCCAGCAGCAGGACCATATCGCGCTGTCGGTCGGCGACCTCGACGCCTGGATCGACAAGCTCAAGGGCGAAGGCGTCAAGTTCCTCGACGGCCCCTATACGCTCGGGCCCACCCGCGCGGCGATGATCGAAGGCCCGAGCAAGGAAGCCATCGAGCTGGTCGAGACGCGCTAGATCGCCGCGATCGCCTCGATCTCGATGAGAAAATCAGGGGTCGCCAGCGCCGACACCGCGACCATCGTGCTGGCCGGGGCCTTGCCGCCAAAGAACTCGTTGCGGATCGGCCCGTATTCGGCGCGGTTGCGCATGTCGGTGACGTAGGTGTTCATCTTGACGATATTGGCGATCGTACCGCCGCCGGCCTCGACCTGGGCCTTCAGCGCCGCCAGGACGCCGCGCGTCTGCGCCGCGAAGTCGCCGGGATGGGCGCAGTTGCCCGTGGCGTCGTAATCGACCTGCCCAGCAATATAGAGGGTGGTCTGCGCGCCCGTCACCTTGACCGCCTGCGCGTAGATCGGCGGGTCGTAGACGCTCTTGGCGGCGTATTTCTCGATGTTCGGCATCATTTACTCCTTGGGCTGCTCGTTCAGGGCCGAGTGTCGACCACATCCTGAGCGAAGATCATTTCTTCCTGGCCAACCAGCGCCGGGTCGCCGGGCGATTTGAGGTAGCGGGCGAAGAGCCACACCCCGTCCTTGGGGTTGTCGACGATCTCGGCCTCGGCGCCGCTCAATAGCACCACCGTCGTGCCGGCGGCGAGATCGCGGACATTGATCGGATAGCTCATTTCGCCGCTTCGGCCTGCACGGGCGAATTGCGCCGCCAGCTCATCAACTCGTCCCAGCTATCGGCCTCCATGAACTGCGCCCAGCGGCCGTAGAGGTTGCGCATCGGTTCCTCGCTTGCCTGGATGCTGGTGATGTCGATGACCCGGCCGGGCATGCGGAACCCCTCGAATTCGTAATCCTCGACCGCGTGGCCCAGACCCATCTCGTAAGTGTAGGGATGGCGCCGGGCGATCACCCCGCGGCTGGCGGCATGGGCGTAGTTCCAGTTCTCCATGTCGTCCTGCTCGGTCATCCCGGCGGGGCCCGAATAGCGGATGTAATAGTCGCGCAGGAAATTCTTGACCGCTTGCGGCGCGTCGCGGTCGACAAAGAAAAAGCGCCACACCTCAGTCTGGTGCGCGCTTTTCGGGTGCCACACCGCGATCGTGCGCGGCTGGCGCGGCAGCAGCGCGACATTGGGGAAAATTTCGCCCGGCGCGCCGATCAGCCTCGCATTGGCGCCAGGGCGCTTGCGGCGCTCCTCCTCGCAATGGCGGAAATACTCCGCCACCTCGGGCGAGTTCTGATAGGCGGGCTGCGGCTGGTGGTCCTTGGGCAAGAGGTAGGTGATCGTTTGGTGGCCGCGGTCGGCAATCGCGACATGTAGCTTGCGGGCGACATTGAGCTCGTTGTAGTCGCGCCGGCTCTTGCCGCTGGGGCCGACCCCGACCAAATCGACCGAGCGGTGCGAGATGTTGTGATACGAGTCGCCGCTGAAATTCTCGGCGGGGAACTTCCAGTTGCACGGAATGAGCCATTTCTGCACGCCGCCGAGGAGTTCGGCCTGGCCCTCGCGGCCGTCCCAACCATCGAGGATCAGGTCGAGAAAGCGGCGGAATTCTCCCAAATATTCGAGAAACGGCGGCGCGCCGGCATCCCAATTGGCCCAGACGGTGCCCTTGTAGCAGGCGAGCTGCGCGACCTCGACGAGGCCCCATTTGGATTTGTCGAGCGCGGAATGGTAGGCCTCGCGGAAATACGGCACGCCGACCAACGCGCCGTCCGTGCCATAGCTCCAGCCGTGATAGGGGCAGGTGAACACCGTGGTGTTGCCGTCGTCGTAGCGGCACACCTTCATCCCGCGATGGCGGCAGGAATTGAGGAACACGTGCACCGCTCCGGCGCGGTCGCGGCAGAGGATCACCGACTCCTCGCCCATCCGCGAGACGAAGAAATCGCCGGGGTTGGGGATCTGGCTCTCGTGGCCGACGAAGAGCCAGGAGCGGGCAAAGACCCGCTCTTGCTCCTGCGCGTAGATATCGTCGTTGACGAAAATCTCGCGGCTGATCTGCCCCGTCGAAAGATCGACGAGGCCGGGGCGGTAACCGTTGGTGCCGTTCATCGCCATCGCCGTGCCTTCCTTTCCGCTCCCGGGCGAACGAGCTTACCCCTCTCCGCCCAATGGGGGGAGAGGGAGGGACCCATCGCGAGGCGATGGGAGGGTGAGGTGGGCATACGCCGGCGTTTCCCCCACCTCACCTAGCCTCTCCGCCCCCGGGGGCGGAGAGGTAGTGGCTCAAAAGAAAAACGTCAGGTTCTTGGTCAGCAGCACATTCTGGTCGAGGATGATCTTGCGCCGCGCGATCAGCCAGCCCTCACCATCCTTTGCGCCATTGGGCCGCCGCAACGTATCCTCGCGCTTGCCGACGAGGAAATCGGTCTCGGTCTCGACCCGGTTGCGGTAGATGAGGAACCGGCACTTGGCGGTGACCTCCTGCGGGTCGGCCACCGAGGGCGTCGCCTCCAGCAGCTGCACGTTCGACACCAGATGGGCGATGCGCGATTGCGGCTCCTCGGCCCAGTGGATGCCGGTCTGGATTTGTTTGACGCGCCTGGTCAGCGTCTCCTTGCCCTCGTCGAACCAGGCGATATCGGCGCCCTCGCGGGTGAACTCGCGGCCGGTGGTGTCGCCGTATTTGACGTTGCGCCGCATCGGCATCCAGTAGCGGATGTCGTCTGCCAGCAGCGCCAGCCAGTCGTCGTAGTGCCGTTCGTCGAGCAGCTCGGCCTCGGCGTAGAGGAATTCGGCGATCTCCTGCGCGAGGAGCAGCCGGGCTTGGCGATCGTCGCTCATTTTTTGCCTCCGCTGCGCAGCTCGACCCCGGCCATCGCTTCGAGCACGCGGGCGACGACCGGAAACCCCTCCTGGCCCCAGCCCTGCGCCTGGGCGCGCTGGTAGATGTCGGAGGCGAGCGCGCCGAGCGCCGCCGGGGCGCCGACATCGCGCGCCAGCTGGCAGGCGAGCGCGACATCCTTGGCGACGATGTCGAGCGTGCCGCCGGAAATGAACGTGCCGGGGAGCACGCCGCGCGGGATGTTGTCGAAGGTGCGCATCTGCCCGGCGCTGACCGGCACGATCTTGGCGAGCGTGTCGAGATCGATCCCGGCCTTGGCGGCGATCAGCATCCCCTCGATCGCCGCGATAAAGCCGGTGTAGCCGAGATATTGCGTCACCAACTTGGCGGTGGCGCCGGCGCCGCTCGGCCCGACATGAAAGACATTGGCGGCGATCGCCTCGAACAGCGGTTTATAGCGGGCGAAAGCGGCCTC
>DATNJF010000233.1:0-2705 GCA_035604035.1 Allostellaceae bacterium
TCGGGCAGGAAGAGCCGTTCCAACTGCAAAGGCTGAGCGACCGCTGAGCGCTGATAACGGACCTTCGCGCGGGCTCGATCAAAACGGCTAACGACCTCGATCGTTAATTGGCTAAACTGGCCGACATCGGGTCAGGATCAAATTTCATTGCGATGATGCCTCAATAGGCGAAAAATCGCGCCCAACGAACCGGGAATCCGGGAAACGTTGATCGACTTGAACAGGGAGGGAAGCTATGCGCGCGATGGACGTGATGACGACCGACGTGATCACCGTTGATCCGAATACGACGGTCCAGGATTTAGCAAAACTGCTTGCGGAACGCGGCATCAGCGGCGCTCCTGTGGTCGACTCGGGCGGTGCCTTGGTCGGCGTCGTCAGCGAGGGTGATCTGCTGCACCGTGCGGAAATCGGCACCGCGCATCGCCATCGCGAGCGGCGCCGCTCGTGGTGGCTCGACCATTTCGCCTCCGACCTTGCCCGGGATTACGTCAAATCGCACGGTCGCACGGTCCGGGACCTCATGACGCACGACGTTGTGACCGTTACCGAGGACACGGAGCTCGCGGATGTCGCGGCCTTGCTAGAAGCGAGGCGGATCAAGCGGGTGCCCGTGGTGCGCGACGGCAAGGTTGTCGGGATCATCAGCCGGGCCAACATCGTGCGTGCGGTCGGGGCGACAAAGGGTGCGCCGCCGCAGTCCGGTGAGACCGATGACCGCTTGATCCGCGCGCGTCTCCTGGGCGAGCTTGGCCGTGAGGAGTGGGCGAGGGTCTGGCCGGAGGACATCATAGTCCGCAACGGTGTCGTGCACTTCTGGCTCTCCGACGACGAGTCTGGAGAAAAAAGAGATGCCCTGCGGGTGGCGGCCGAAAGTATCATCGGTGTCCACGGCGTCGAGGAACACCTACTGCCCGCGCCTCTCGTGCCAGCGTTCTGAACCTGGTTTTGGGTTGCCCTCGAGGCTGGTGCGCGCCAAACGGCGCATCCTCGTCGAGGGTTGCTTCGAGTCGAGACCGATCGCGCAGATTTGCGGCCGGTCAAGGGCTGTTTTCGGCGCAAATGCGTCATTGGACGGCCACCCGAGGATGGCCCGCTCGCCGACCCACAGCAGACCTTCGGGTGCGTCGTCGGTGCAAAACTCAAACAACCCGCCCAAAACCCCCAAGCCGGAGATGTTGGGCTTCCTTTTCCGTCGCTGCGATTAGCCGCCGCCATCGTTGGCTTCATAAGGCGGTGAACCGCGTCCGTGCTATCTTTAGCGAAAGTCGTTGGGAGGGATGAAATGTCGGCAGCAGCCCAAGCGGCGGCTCAGACCCGTCTGGACCTGCCCTCGGCGGCGCGCGAGGCGATGGAAGTGCTCAACGCCGAGGCCGGCGGGTTGCACATCTGGCTCCGCACTCAGGCCAACGCGCCGGCGCAGCGCCCGTGGTTCCAGGACAGCGGCATCGACGTCGGCGGGGCGCTCGCCGGGGGGCGGGTCGGTGCCAATCAGATGAAGGCGGAGCCGCATCGCTGGCGCTGGCTCGAGATCGAGCCCTATCTCGACCGCATCGCCGATATTGCGCGCAACGCCGATGTGTCGCCGATCGAGTTCGCCGACCGCCAGCAGTTTCTTCTCACCAATCCCGGCCTCGGCGGAAGGCTCCAGGTGGCGGCGACGATCCGCTGCGCGGTGTCGATCTACCTGCCCGGCGACGTCGCGCCGGTGCATCTCCACGCGCCCAACGCCAGCCGCACGATCTTGTCGGAGAACGGCGGCTATACGACGATCGAGGGTGAACGCTGCGAAGCCACGCGCGGCGATTTGATCCTCACCCCCCACGGCACCTGGCACGATCACGGCAATGACGGCTCGACCCCCGTCGTATGGGCCGACATCCTTGACTTCCCGCTCTTGGAGTTCCTTGACTGCAACTGGATCGACGAGGATTTCCCGGGCGAGCGGGCCGGCAACGCCCGCGCCCAGGCTCCGGTTCATGGCAACGGCTACTCGGCCCGACTTTACGGCGCCGGCGGCATCGTTCCCGGCTTTGTCTCGCATCAGCGCGGCATTGGCCACGCGACGAGCCCGGTGTTTCATTATCGCGGCAGCGCGATCCGAGAGGCGCTGGCCGCCTTGCGCGGCGAGAAGGGTGATCCGTACGAAGGCATCAGCTTGCGCTTCGTCAACCCGGCGACCGGCGCCTCGGTGTTCCCGACCCTCGACTACTCGGCGCAGCTGTTGCGGCCGTCCGAGGAAACGCGGTGGAAGCGTGAGACCGCCAACGCGTTCTACATCGTGCTTGAAGGCTCGGGCACGACCGAGATTGGCGGCAAGAGCTACGACTGGGAGGAGAACGACATCTTCGTCGTCCCGAATTTCCAGTGGCGACGCCACCTTAACCGGGGCACGCGAGACGCAGTACTCTACCTGTGCTCGGACGTGCCGCTATTGGAAAAGATTGGACAATACCGCGCCCAGGGCCGTGCTTCGGACGGAGAGGTAGTTCAGCTCGTGGCGTGAGGCGCTGTCGGGTCTCAGAGCGCGTCGGCGAGTCGCTGGCGGAGCAACAAGAGGCCCTAGGTCAAGCCGCGCCAGAAATCGACGGCCGAGCGGGCACAGCGTTCCGGCTGCAGCAGGTTGACCCCGTGGCCGTAACCGGCGAACGACTCGACCCGTCCGTTCGGCAAGGTCTCGGCTAAGGTCTTTTGTTTGGCTTAGG
>DATNJF010000234.1:0-40151 GCA_035604035.1 Allostellaceae bacterium
GGCGGGCAGGGCCCGCCGTAGTACGAAGATGCGAAGTCCGTCCGACCCTGGATCGCGCCCGCCGGCAGATCTTTCGACCCATCTGTGCCCGCGCCGGCGGGCAGGCTGTGAACCGAGGCCGGAATGTTGAACACGGTCCAATGCCACCAACCGCTTCCGGTCGGTGCATCGGGATCGTACATGGTGATCGCGAAGCTCTTCGTGCCGGCGGGTTCGCCCGACCAGGACAGCGCCGGCGAGACGTTCTGCCCGGTGCAGCCATAGCCGTTGAACACCTGAGCCGTCGCCATGGGACTGCCGCTCTTGACCTCGGTCGAGGAGAGCATGAATTCCGCGGCGAGAGCCGGCGTGGCCATCGCCGCGAATGCCGTACCTAAAATCAGCGCACGCATCTCTCCCCCCAACCGGTTGTTTCTTTTGCGCGTTCAGCCCGCGAACGCCCGCCCGTATCTGGCGAACACCGCGTTGAAATCGGCGACGGCGGCCTTCGGGCCTTGCGGATAATTCCAGATCGCGCCGATGACCGCGAGGAAATCGGCGCCGGCCTCGACGAGCGGACCGCAATTCTCCTGGGTGATGCCGCCGATCGCGCAACACGGCACCACGGTCATCTCCGTCCAGTCACGGAGCACTTCGGGGCTCGGGTGGTACTTCGTCCCCGCCTTGGTCGTGCTCGGGAAAAACGCGCCAAACGCCACATAGTCGGCCCCGGCCTCGCTCGCCACCAACGCGCGGTGCCGGCTCGACCCGCAGGTGACGCCGACGATGCGGTCGGGCCCGCAGAGGCGGCGCGCCTCGGCGTAGGGCATGTCCTCCTCGCCGACATGGACGCCGTCGCAATCCAGTTCGGCGGCGAGGTCGGGCCGGTCGTTCATGATGAAGGCGATGCCGCGCTCCTGGACAATCGGCTGCAGCCGCGCGGTCGCGGCGCGGATGGCCTCGTCGTCGACATCTTTGAGGCGGAGCTGCACTGCCGCCACATCGCCGCCGTCGAGGGCGGCTTCGAGCAGCGGGGCGAATTCGCGCGGGTCGAGCGCTGGCGGCGTGATCAGGTAGAGCCGCGTCGTCGCCCGCTGCTCGTCAACCAGCAAGATCAGTCTCTTCCCTGGTAGATCTTGATGATCTTGTTGAGCATATCGAGCGCCTCGGCCTTGGGCCGCTGGAAGGTGTTGCGGCCGATGATCGAGCCGTTAGCGCCGCCGTCGCGGATCGCGCGGACCTCGTCGAAGACGCCGTCGAGGTCCTTCGCCTCGCCGCCCGAGAACACGACGATGCGGCGGCCGTTGAAGGCCGATTGCACGACGTGGCGGATGCGCGCCGCCGGGGTCGAGATGTCGATGTTCTGCTTCTCGTAGACCGCCTTCGCCGCCGCCAGCTCGAGATGCGCGGTCGGCGGCTTGACCTTGATGATGTGCGCGCCGAGCTGGGCGGCCAATTGGGCGGCATAGGCGCAGATGTCGATCGCGGTTTCGCCCTCGCGGGTTAAATTGCCGCCGCGGGGGTACGACCAGATCACCACCGCGAGGCCGTGCGCCTTGGCCTCGCGGCCCATCTCGGCGATCTCCTCGAACATGTCGAAGGCGACGTCGGAGCCGGGATAAATGGTGAAGCCGACCGCCGAGCAGCCGAGCCGCAGCGCGTCCTTGACGCTGGCGGTCACCGCCTGCGATGCGTTCTCTTTGGCCCGCGACATGCTGTTGGCGCTGTTGCACTTGAGGATCGTCGGGATTTGGCCGGCATAGGTCGAGGCGCCGGCTTCAATAAAGCCGAGCGGCGCGGCATACGCGCTGAGTCCCGCCTCGATCGCCAGCTGAAAATGGTAATGCGGGTCATAGGCCGGCGGGTTCGGCGCGAAGCTGCGCGCCGGGCCGTGCTCGTTGCCCTGGTCGACCGGCAGGATCACCAGCTTGCCAGTGCCGCCGAGCTTGCCCTGCATCAGGATGCGGGCAAGGTTGGCCTTGGTCCCGGGGTTGTCGCTTTCGTAGTTGCCGAGGATTTTGGCGACCGGTCCGTTGATCTTCATAACGGCGTTCCTTCGCGGCGAGAGGGGTTGCCCGACTCTAGCAAATCGCCGGCCACGACGCGAGGAGGTCGGCGCAGCTTCGGCGCAGCGTTTCGCCGTTGGCGAAGAAGCCAACGGCGAGGTCGAGCGCCGGTAGCGGTCGCGCGGTCAGGAGGCGCGACCCGCGCGCCTCGGCGATCGCGGCGAGACGCTCGGCGACATCGGCGCGGCCGGTGAAAATTACCGCCTCGATGCCGGCTCTAAGCGCCGCCTGCATCGCGCCGGCATCGCCGCCGCAATCGAGGATGGCTAAGGATTTGGCCTCCGGCTGTGCCTCGCGCGCGGCGTCAATCAGCGCCTTCCACCAGCCGGCCCCGGCGTAGATCCCGGCGTTCGGTGCGCTCAGCAAGATGATGTCGCGATCCGCCGCCGCGGCGGCCTGGAGCGCCGCGACCGCATGGGTCAGCGAATGAACGACGATAACCGGCGGGGAGGGATGGCTCAGTGCATCGCGCCAAAATAGGCCGCGACCTCGACCATGCGGTTCGAGAAGCCCCATTCGTTGTCGTACCACGACAGGACACGGACGAACTTCTTGTCGAGCACCTGGGTCTGAGTCACGTCGAAGGTCGAGCTGTGCGAATCGTGGTTGAAGTCGACCGAGACGGTCGGCGCCCTGTTGATGCCGACAATGCCTTTGAGGCGGTTCGATTTCGCTGCGTCTTCCATCAGCGTGTTGACTTCCTCGGCGGTGGTTTCGCGCGCCGAATCGAAGGTGAGATCGATGAGGGACACGTTGGCGGTCGGCACGCGGATCGCGGTGCCGTCGAGCTTGCCCTTGAGCGCCGGCAGCACCAGCCCCACCGCCCGCGCCGCGCCGGTCGAGGTCGGGATCAGCGACAGCGCCGCCGCACGCGCCCGGCGCAGATCGTGGTGCAGCGTGTCCTGGAGGCTTTGGTCGCCGGTATAGGAGTGGATCGTCGTCATATAGCCGCGCTCGATGCCGATGCCCTGGTGCAGCACATAGGCGACCGGCGCCAGGCAGTTGGTCGTGCACGAGGCGTTGGAGATGACTTTGTGCCCGCTGTTTAGTTCGTCGTGGTTGACCCCCATGACGACGGTAAGATCGGCGCCCTCGCCGGGGGCGGAGATGATCACCTTCTTGGCGCCGGCTTCGAGGTGCTTCGCCGCGGCCTCGCGCTTGGTGAAGATGCCGGTGCATTCGAGGGCGACATCGACCCCGAGCTCCTTCCACGGCAGCTTTGCCGGGTCGCGCTCTGCGGTGACGCGGATTTTGCCGCGGCCCGCATCCATCCAGTTCTCGCCGGTCGTCACCTCGCCGCCAAAGCGGCCATGGACGCTGTCGTAACGCAGTAGATGCGCGTTGGTCTCGACCGGGCCGAGATCGTTGATGCCGACGATTTCGAGTTGTTTCTCCGCGTGCTCCAGGGCCGCGCGCATGATCAAGCGGCCGATCCGGCCGAACCCGTTGATCGCAACCCTGATCGCCATCGCCATGCCCTTCTGTAAAGCCGTGGCCTCAGCTTAGACCGGATTGCGCCCGCGCGTGAAGCGCTCGGCGCGCGTGACCGACCCGCTTACCAGGAGGGCTGCCGATGCGCACGCAAAAGGCCTTCGGGAACACCCCGAAGGCCTTTGACGCACCCGCCGTGTTGGCGTGTTCAGCGATACCAGTAACCGCCGCGATGTTCCTGCCACCAGAGATGGTGGCGCCAAGCCCAGTATTGGTGCTCGCGCCACTCATTCGCACGCCAATCGTTGAACGCGTAGTGGGGTCTGCCGTAGGGCGCCCAGTCGGCCTTGGCGGGCGCTGCGGCGACAAGGCTGGTGCCGATTACGGCGGCAGCGGCGATGGAAAGAATTATGCGGCGCATGGGAAACTCCATGGCTTGAAGTTGCGACGCCTCTATAACGCAACGCCATCGGTGCGTATTCCGCGCGGTCAGAAAAATTGTTGAAGCGGTTCGTTGCGCTGCCGCGCGGCTCTAGCTTTCGATGCCCCAGGCGATGGCGTTGCGCAGCAGCGTGACGAAGCCGCCGGTCTCCCACGGCACGCGGAAAATCGGCGGCGTCGTGTCGTTGGGGTCGGTAAAGGCCCGCGCCGCGCGGATGGCCGGGTTGTGGCAATGCCCGAGCGCATAATAGGCGATCCCGCCCTGGCCGACCGGTTTGGTGTAGCCAATCACCCGCGTCTTGCCGTCAGCTTGTAGCGAGGTGTCCTTTGGGTAGAGCGTGCCGATCGACGGCGACACCGCGTCGGGACCGTATTCCGCGGTGAGCAGGATTTGCGTCCCGCCAGGATCTTGCAGCTCGATGAAATAGGGCTCGTCCTCGACGACGAACGATGAGCCGAGCCCGCGTGTCAGCGGCGAGTCCGCCGCGGCCACGTTGACCCGGAATTCGCGGATCGGCGGGTGCGTCAGGAAATAGCTGCCGAGCAGCGCGTGATGCTCGCTCTTGACCGTGCGGCGCTGGCGCGAACCCTCGACCCGCTCGGCACGTCCGCCGCTGGTGCCGTGCAGCGCCAGCCATTTACCGCCGGCCTCGAGCCAGCTTTGGATGGCGCGGGTCTGCCCGGCGTTGGGATAGGGCCCGGCGACGTAGGTGATCAGCATGTCGCTAACCGGGAGCCATTTCTCGACATCGTCGAAATCGTTGCCGACCGAAGCCGGGATATCGCGCTCGGCCAAGAGGCCCAGCAGCTTGAGCCTTGCATAATCGTGGTCATGCCCGCCCATCGAGCCGGGCGGGAACCCGCCGGCGATCAGATGCGCGCGGCCCTTCGCGTCTGTCATAGAGTCACCTCACAGCAGCGATTTGGCGGCTTCCGCGACCTTCTCGGCAGTGATGCCGAAATGCGGGTAGAGCGCCTCGATCGGAGCCGACGCGCCGAACCCGGTCATCCCGACAAACACCGAGCGCTCGCCGAGCCAGCGGTCCCAGCCGAGCCGCACCGCCGCCTCGACTCCGACGCGCGGCACGCTGCCGAGCACGGACTTGCGGTAGGCCTCGTCCTGTTTCTCGAACAGCTCCCAGCACGGCATCGACACCACCGCGGCGCGGATACCCTCGGCGGCGAGCGCGGCGCGCGCTTCCATCGCGATCGCCACTTCCGATCCGGTTGCCAGCAAGGTCACCTGTCGCGCGCCATCGGCCTCGGCGAGGACATAGGCGCCCTTGGCCGAGCGGTTTTCCGTGTGTGCTTCGGTGCGCTGCAACGGCAGCGGCTGCCGGGTCAGCGCCAGGATCGACGGCGCGTGGCGGTTTTCGAGGGCCAGCTGCCAGCACTCCGCGGTCTCGACCGCATCGCCCGGGCGGAACACGTTGAGGTGCGGCATCGCCCGCAGCGCCGCCAAATGCTCGACCGGCTGGTGTGTCGGCCCATCCTCGCCGAGGCCGATCGAATCGTGCGTCATCACGTAGATGACCCCGGCCTCCATCAGCGCCGACAGGCGGATCGCGCCCCTGGCGTAGTCGGTGAAGGTGAGGAAGGTGCCGCCATAGGGGATGAGCCCGCCATGCACGGCGATGCCGTTCATCGCCGCGGCCATGCCCATCTCGCGCACGCCCCAATGCATGTAGCGGCCGGAGAAATCGCCCGGCTTCACCTCGCTCTCGCCCTTGGCCTTGGTGTTGTTCGACGGGGTGAGGTCGGCCGAGCCACCGATCAACTCAGGCACCGTTCCCGCCAGCACATCGAGCGAGGCGCCCGAGGCCTGCCGCGTCGCCAGCTTGGCGTTCGTTGACCGGAAATTCTCGCAGATTGCGGCGATCGTCTTACCGAGATCGGCCGGCAGCTTCCCGGCCTG
The DNA here is from genome assembly GCA_035604035.1 of Allostellaceae bacterium. GTDB lineage: Bacteria > Pseudomonadota > Alphaproteobacteria > ATCC43930 > CGMCC-115725 > DATARH01. Next base: position 5,833 of record DATNJF010000234.1, read on the forward strand.
CCGGCGCAGGAATTCCGCGCGCTTTCCCTCGTCGAGCTTGCCGAGCCGGGTTTCCCATGCCTGGCGCGTCACCGCGCCGCGGGCGCCGACGCCGTGCCACCACTGCTTCACGTCCTCGGGGATGATGAAGGGCGGGTAGTCCCAGCCGAGTCGCTCGCGCGCGCCCTTGATCTCATCGGCGCCGAGCGGCGCGCCATGCGCGCCGGCGGTGCCCGCCTTGGTCGGGGCGCCAAAGGCGATGATCGTCTTGCAGGCGATGAGGCTTGGCCGATCCTGCTTCTGCGCCCATTCGAGCCCGGCGGCGATGTCTTCAGCGTCGTGGCCGTCGACGCGCTTGGTCGCCCAGCCATGCGCCGCGAACCGCGCGATCTGGTCGTCCGACACCGCGAGGCTGGTGGGGCCGTCGATGGTGATCGAGTTGTCGTCCCACAGCACGGTCAACTTGTTGAGCTTGTAATGCCCGGCCAGCGACATCGCCTCGTGGCTGATGCCTTCCATCAGACACCCGTCGCCGCAAAACACATAGGTCCGATGGTTGACGACATCGTCGCCGAACTGCGCGGCGAGCAGGCGCTCGGCCAGCGCCATGCCGACCGAATTGGCGATGCCCTGTCCGAGCGGCCCGGTTGTCGTCTCGATCCCCGTCGCAAGGCCGCGCTCGGGATGGCCGGCGGTCTTGCTGCCGAGCTGGCGGAAGCGCTTCAGCTCGTCGATCGTCATGTCGGCATAGCCGGTCAGATGCAAGAGGCCGTAGAGCAGCATCGAGCCGTGCCCGTTCGACAAGACGAAGCGGTCGCGGTCGGGCCAATCGGGCTCGGCCGGATCAAAGTTGAGGAACTGGCTGAACAGCACCGTGGCGATGTCGGCCATGCCCATCGGCATGCCGGGATGACCCGATTTCGCTTGCTCGACCGCATCCATGGCGAGCGCACGCAAGGCGTTGGCCATACGGCGTAAATGTGGGTCGCGGGCGGCGGGGAGGGGGGCTACTGCTGAGGTTGTCGGGGCTGCTTCGCTCATGCCGGTACTCTACCCTTCATTGTCTTCACCGCAAACGCCCGGCGCATGGCTCCTTCACCGCGCCGCCGATTGTGTCGTAGCAGCGCTTTGACTAGGTTTCGTGACAGCCGAACTGGGGAGGGCAGCCATGGCGGACATCATCGTCGGATCGGGCGACTACAAGTACCGAATCATCGAGAACTGGGCGAAACTCCCCAGCGGCTGGTCGTTCAAGGAAGTCGGCGCTGTCGGCACCGACAAAAACGACAACGTCTACGTCTTCAATCGCGGCGAGCACCCGATGATGGTGTTCGACCGCAATGGCAATTTCCTGCGGTCATGGGGCGAGGGACAGTACCCGCGAGCGCATGGCGTCCACATGGGCCCCGACGACTCAATCTATCTGACGGACGACGGCGGAAGTTTTGTTCGCAAGTGCCGGCTCGAGGACGGCAAGGTGCTGCTGGAGCTTGGCGTGCCGGGTAAGCCCGCGCCCTATATGTCGGGCGAGCCGTTCCATCGCTGCACCCACACTGCGCTATCTCCCAAGGGCGAGATCTACGTCTCGGACGGCTACGGCAACTCGCGCGTCCATAAATATTCGCCCGACGGCAAATTGCTGATGTCGTGGGGCGAGTCCGGGAGCAACCCGGGCGAGTTCAACATCGTCCACAATATCTGCACCGATGCCGACGGCTGGGTCTATGTCGCCGACCGCGAGAACCATCGCGTCCAGGTCTTCGACGGCAACGGCAAGTACGAGGCGCAGTGGAATAATCTGCATCGCCCCTGCGGCATGTACATGGACTATGCGCATCACCCGGTCTGCTATATCGGCGAACTGGGCCCGGTGCAGTCGGTCAACCGCGATGTCGGTAATCTCGGGCCGCGCGTCAGCATCGTCGACCACAAGGGAACTCTCTTGTCGCGCTTTGGCGACCGGCATGCCGGGACGGCGCCGACCGCATTTCTCGGGCCGCACGGGATGACCGTTGATTCGCGCGGCGATCTTTACGTCGGCGAAGTGTCGTGGACGCAGTGGCCGCAATTCTATCCGGACAAGCCGCGGCCGGATTACATCCGCTCGCTGCAGAAATACGAGCGCGTGCGCTGACTTCCATCGTCTTGCGAAAAACTTGCCGCTAGTGCGTTGACGCGCCTCGGGGCGCTCTGCATAAACTAGCGGCATGAGCGAGCTCGACGACGCCCTTGCCCAACTCGAGCGCGCGGTGCTGCGACTTGAAGCAGCACCGCAACTTGGCGACAGCGACGCCGCGGTTCGGCTCCAGGCCGAGCGCGCTGCCGAGGCCGCCAAAATCGAGACGACGGCAGCGCAGATCGTCGCCCGCGTCGAGGCGGCGCTCGCCAAGATCGGCCAGGCCCTCGACGGGGAGTGCTGAAATGGCGGAGGTCGTGGTGACGATCAACGGCCGCGCCTTCCCGCTGACCGTCGCCGACGGCGAGGAGCCGCGCATCCGCCGCCTCGCGTCCTATGTCGATGGCAAGATCGGCGATTTCGTCAAAATGCATGGCCAGATCGGCGAGGCGCGGCTTATCCTTCTCGCGGCCCTGGTGATCGCCGACGAACTCTCCGATACCAACGATATCGTCCAGCGCGGCGGCGGCCGCACCTCGGGTCCCGATGGGTCGATGGCGATGGCGAGCGGCATCCGCACCATTGCCGAGCGCATCGAGACCATTGCGGCGCGGCTCGAAACTTCCTAGCTATTGGAGTTGCGAGCGGGGCTGCGCGGTGCGCTAGGCCTAAATACCCTGGGGCCGATTCCAACCTCTAGGGGGCTGTCCCTGTCGGAGCCTTGGTTCCGGTATATGGCTCCCACCTGCTAAGGCGGGCCATGAGGGAATTCACAGGCCGCCGGCCGAGGTGGCTCCGCTCGCACTTCTCAACCGCCCGGAGCCGCATCTTGAACCTTCTTCTCTGCGGCGACGTCGTTGGGCGGCCCGGGCGCGACGCGGTGAAGGCGCATCTGCCGGGGCTGCGCCGCGATCTTCAGATCGACGTGGCGATCGTCAACGCCGAGAACGCGGCGCACGGTTTTGGGCTGACCGAGAAGATCTGCGGCGAGCTTTACGATGCCGGCGCCGATGTGCTGACCACCGGCAACCACGCCTGGGATCAGCGCGAGATCATCCCCTATATCGAGCGCGAGCCACGGCTGCTGCGTCCGGCGAATTTCCCGCCCGGCACGCCGGGGACGGGGAGCTGTCTGCATCGCCTCGCCGACGGGCGCAGTGTGCTGGTCGTCAACCTGATGGGCCGGTTGTTCATGGATGCGATCGACTGTCCGTTCCGCGGCCTCGACGCGATCGTCGCCGGCCACACGTTAGGGCCCGGCGCGGCGATCGTCGTCGATTTCCACGCCGAGGCGACCAGCGAGAAGGCCGCGTTCGGTCATTATTGCGACGGCCGCGTATCGGCGGTGGTCAGCACCCACACGCATATCCCGACCGCCGATCATCAGGTGCTGCCGGGTGGCACCGGCTATATCAGCGATCTCGGCATGTGCGGCAATTACGACTCGGTCATCGGCATGCAGAAGGAGCCGTCGATCCGCCGTTTCGTCACCAAGATGCCGACCGGCAACAAGCCGCAGGTCGCCGAGGGCGGCGAGGGGACGCTGTGCGGCGCCTTCGTCGTCATCGACGACCAGACCGGCCTTGCCCGCTGCATCGAGCCGGTGCGGCTCGGCGGCCGCCTGGCGCCGCATGTGCCGCTTCCGTGATATAGGTCGGCATGGCGAAAGTTCTGATCACCTCGGCGCTGCCGTACATCAACGGCATCAAACATCTCGGCAACCTCATCGGCTCGATGCTGAGCGCCGATTTGTATGCCCGCTTCATGCGCGCGACCGGCAACGAGGTGCTGTTCATCTGCGCCACCGACGAGCACGGCACCCCGGCCGAGATCGCCGCGCTCGAAGCCGGCATGGCGGTTGAGGAATATTGCGCCAAGCAGCACGAGATCCAGGCGCAGATCTATCGCGACTTCGCGTTGTCGTTCGACTATTTTGGGCGCAGCTCGTCGCCGCAGAACCACGAGCTGACCAACCATTTCTACCACCGCCTCGACGATGCCGGCTTCATCGAGGAGCGGACCTTGCCGCAGGTCTATTCGGTCGATGACGGGCGCTTCCTGCCTGACCGCTACATCATCGGCACCTGCCCGCATTGCGGCTATACCAACGCGCGCGGCGACCAGTGCGAGAACTGTACCCGGCTGTTGGAGCCGACCGATCTCAAGGATGCGCGCTCGGCGATCTCGGGCAGCAGCAAGCTCGAGGTTCGCCAGACCAAGCATTTGTTTTTGCAGCTGCCCAAGCTCGCCGACAGGGTCGAGGAATGGATCGACTCGCGCAAGGACTGGCCGCTGCTGGTCAGCTCGATCGCCAAGGGCTGGCTCCGGGAGGGGCTGCAGGATCGTGGCATCACCCGCGACCTCAAATGGGGCGTGCCGGTCGATCGGCCCGGCTTCGAGGGCAAGGTCTTCTATGTCTGGTTCGACGCGCCGATCGAGTATATCGGCGCGACCAAGGAATGGGCCGATGCGGCGCCCGGCCGCGACTGGAAGCGGTGGTGGTACGACGCGGCCGACGTCCGCTACGTCGAGTTCATGGCCAAGGACAATGTGCCGTTCCACACGGTGAGCTTCCCGGCGACGATCCTCGGCTCGGGCGAGCCGTGGAAACTCGCCGATTACATCAAGGGGTTTTCCTGGCTCAACTTCTATGGCGGCAAGTTTTCAACCAGTCAGAAGCGCGGCATTTTCCTCGACCAGGCGCTGAAGGAATACCCGTCGGACTATTGGCGTTATTGGCTGGTCGCCAACGCGCCCGAAACCGACGATGCCTCGTTCACGTTCAGCGGCTTCGCCGGGGTGTGCAACAAGGACCTCGCCGACACGTTCGGCAATTTCGTCAATCGAATCCTGCGGTTCTGCAGCGCCCGCTTTGGCGACGCTGTGCCGGCGGGGGGCGAGCCTGGCCCGATGGAGACCGAGCTTTCTCGGGACGTGTCGGAAGTGATGGAGCGGTACACCGCCAATCTCGAAGCAATGCAACTCCGCCGCGCCGCCGCCGAATTGAAGGAGCTGTGGACGCTCGGCAACGTCTATGTCGACCGCGCCGCGCCGTGGACCGCGATCAAGACCGACAAGGACCGCGCCGCGGTGATCCTGCGGGTGGCGATCAACCTGGCGCGGCTCTACGCGATCGTCGGCTCGCCGATCATCCCCGACACCTGCGCCCGGCTGCGTCAGGCGCTCGGGGTCGAGATCGCCGAGGCCTATTGGCCGACCGACGCGGCGGCCGAATTGGCGGCGCTCAGTGCGGGCCACAAATTCGCGGTGCCGCCGCCGCTGTTCAAGAAGATCGCGCCCGAAGAAATCGCCGATCTGGCTCAGCGCTACGGCGGCGATGAGGAAGCCGAGGCAGCGGCGTAGGGCGGAAAAGCGCAGCGCCTTCCGCCAAATAATGGCGCCTCGATCCCGGCGGATGACGCGTTGCTTATCCGCCCTACGCGGCCGGGTGATTCGCCTTTATTGTCGAGGACTTGGCCGGCGAAACGTCGGTAACTCGCGAGAATAGCGGCAACTCCGCCCTCCACTTCGCCGAATCGCCCCAATCCTGCCATATTAGCTTGTTAGGCCGCGATGTTGCGACAATGGCTCGCGCGGCGAGTTTTCAGCTGCGTGCAAGAAGGTTTGAGGGGACGGGTTCGGATGGCCGGCCATTCGCAATTCAAGAACATCATGTTCCGCAAGGGCGCGCAGGACAAAAAGCGCGGCAAGGTGTTCACCAAGATCATCCGCGAGCTGACCACCGCCGCGCGGATGGGGCTGCCCGATCCCAATTCCAATCCGCGTTTGCGCGCCGCGGTGCTAGCCGCGCGCCAGGCCAACATGCCCAAGGACACGGTCGAGCGCGCGATCAAGCGTGGCGCCGGCGGCGGCGACGGCGAGGCCTATGACGAGGTGCGCTACGAGGGCTATGGGCCGGGCGGGGTCGCGGTCATCGTCGAGGCGCTGACCGACAACCGCAACCGCACCGCCAGCGACATCCGCGCCGCCTTCACCAAATCCTCGGGGGCGCTCGGCGAGACGAACAGCGTCAGCTTCATGTTCGACCGGGTTGGCGAGATCGTCTACCCGGCCGCCGTGGCGAGCGCCGACGACATGCTCGAAGCCGGGATCGAAGCCGGCGCCAGCGATGTCGAGAGCGAGGACGAACGTCACGTGGTGCTCTCCGGCGTCGATGATTTCAACGCGGTGCGCGACGCGCTCGAAACGCGGTTCGGCCCGGCGGACTCGGCCAAGCTCGTATGGCGGCCGAAAACCTCATCGCCGGTCGACGAGGAAACCGCGACCGGCCTCTTCAAGCTGCTCGAAACCCTGGAAGACAGCGACGACGTCCAGAATGTCTACGCCAATTTCGAAGTGGCCGAGGACGTTATGGCGCGGCTGAGCGCTTGAGCCGAATGCGCGTTCTCGGTCTCGATCCCGGGCTTCGCCACACTGGTTGGGGCGTCATCGACGTCGACGGCAACCGCTTGACCCATGTCGCTGACGGCGTCGTCAGCGCCCCGGTCAACCTGTCCATGGGCGAGCGGCTGGTCGTGCTGTTCCGCCAGATCAACGAGGTGCTGGAGCGCTTCCGCCCCGACGAGGCGGCGGTCGAGGAAACCTTCGTCAACAAGAACGCGGCCTCGACCTTGAAGCTCGGCGTCGCTCGCGGCGTCGTGTTGCTGGCGCCCGCCGAGCGCGGGCTGCCGGTCGCCGAATATTCGGCCAATCTGGTCAAGAAATCGGTGGTCGGCGCCGGCCACGCCGAGAAATCGCAGGTCGAGCTGATGGTCCGGCGGCTATTGCCGGGTTGCACCGTGGTCAAGGCCGACGCCGCCGACGCGCTGGCGGTGGCGATCTGCCACGCGCACCGGGTCGGCACGTTAAATGCGTGGCGGCCAAGCGGATCACAGGTAGCGCGATGATCGCCAAGCTGACCGGCATTCTTGACCATATCGGCCCCGACGGCGCGGTCATCGATGTCGGTGGCGTCGGCTATCTCTGCTTCTGCTCCGGCCGCACGCTCGGCCAGCTGCCGCCGCCGGGCGGCCCCGCGCGGCTGCTCGTCGAGACGCATGTGCGCGAGGATCACATCCATCTCTACGGCTTTATCGACGCGGTTGAGCGCGACTGGTTCCGGCTGCTGACGACGGTGCAGGGGGTTGGCGCGAAGGTGGCGCTGGCGATCCTCTCGGCGGTGGCGCCCAACGACCTGACCCTGGCGATCGTCTCGCAGGACCGCACCACCCTGGAGCGCGCCGACGGGGTCGGGCCCAAGCTCGCCGCGCGCATCGTCAACGAGCTGCGCGATAAGGTCGGCGGGCTGGCGCTCGCCGCCACCAATGCCGCGGCGCCGGCGCCGGCGACCGTCGATGCCGGCCCGACCGGCGACGCGGTCTCGGCGTTGGTCAATCTCGGCTATCGCCGGGCCGAGGCGTTCGGCGCGATCGCCGCGGCCTCGCGGCGGCTCGGTGACGGCGCCCAGGTCGATGCGCTGATCCGCGCCGGGCTGCAGGAGCTGGCCCAAGGGGCGATGACCGCCGCCACCACGGGGACGCTGCCGTGAGCGCGGTTCCCGATCGTATCGTCGCGCCGGAGCCGGGCGCGCAAGATGCGCCCGACGCCTCGATCCGGCCGCAGAACCTCGGCGAGTTCGTCGGCCAGAAGCAGCTGCGCGACAATCTCGAGATCTTCATCGGCGCCGCCAAGGGCCGCGACGAGGCGCTGGATCATGTGCTGTTCTCCGGCCCGCCCGGGCTCGGCAAGACCACCTTGGCGCAGATCGTCGCCCGCGAACTGGGGGTTGGGTTTCGCGCCACCTCCGGCCCGGTGATCCAGCGCGCCGGCGATCTTGCCGCGCTGCTCACCAACCTGCAGCCGCGCGACATCCTGTTCATCGACGAGATCCACCGGCTGATGCCGGCGGTCGAGGAAGTGCTCTACCCGGCGATGGAGGATTTTCAACTCGACCTCATCATCGGCGAGGGGCCGGGCGCGCGCTCGGTGCGCATCGACCTGCCGCCCTTCACCCTGATCGGTGCGACCACCCGCTCCGGCCTCATCACCCGGCCGCTGCGCGAGCGCTTCGGCATCCCGCTGCGCCTGGTGTTTTACGAGCCGGCCGAGCTGGCGTTGATCGTCGCGCGCGGCGCCCGGGTTTTGGCGCTGGCCTTAGAGCCCGACGGCGCCGCCGAGATCGCCCGGCGCGCCCGCGGCACACCGCGCGTCGCGATGCGCCTGCTGCGCCGCATCCGCGATTTCGCGGCGATGCAAGGCTGGGCCTCGATCAACGCCGCGGCGGCCGATGAGGCACTCGCGCGGCTCGATGTCGATGCGCGCGGGCTCGACGGCATGGACCGCCGCTATTTGAAGTGCATCGCCGAGAATTACGGTGGCGGTCCGGTCGGGGTCGAGACGATGGCGGCGGCGCTGGGCGACCAGCGCGACGTCATCGAGGAGGTGATCGAGCCCTATCTGGTGCAGGAGGGCTTTGTCCACCGCACACCGCGCGGTCGTATGCTGACCGAGATCGCGTACCGCCACCTCGATTTGCCGGTGCCAACTACATTCCCAAGGCAACTCGAGTTGCTGCAAGAGGCGGAAAGGGAAGCCAAGCTCAAGGACATGCTTGCTCGTATGGAGGAGATAAAGGCTAGGCCATTGCCTGGCTATGAGGACGAGCCATGACCGCGATTTGCTGCAATTCGGCCCAGCGTCCTTCGAGACGGTCGCTTCGCTCTCTCCTCAGGATGAGGCGATTTTCTTGATGGCATCGCAAAACCATCCTCATCCTGAGGTGCCTCGCGCAGCGAGGCCTCGAAGGACGCAGGGCGGCAATCCAGCCGTTGCCAGCCACAGCTTTCCGCTGCGTGTCTTTTACGAGGACACCGACGCCGGCGGCATGGTCTATCACGCCAATTACCTGAAATTCGCCGAGCGCGGGCGCAGCGAGATGCTGCGCAGCCTGGGCTTTCCGCACCGCAAGCTCGGCGCGGAGGAGGGGGTCGGGTTCACGGTGCGGCGTTGCACGGTTGAGTACCGCGCGCCGGCCCGGCTCGAGGATGCACTGACCGTCGATACCCGGCTCACCGAGATCGGCGCCGCGACCCTCACCGTGCACCAGCAGGTTTGCCGCGACGGTGAGGTGCTGGCCGATCTCGACATCCTCGTCGCCTGCGTCGGCCGCGATGGGAGGCCGCGCCGCCTGCCGGGCGCGCTGCGCGCGGCGCTTGCCACTGACAATTCCTTGCCATAGTTGCGCCGCAACTTCGTGTTGCCACAATTCCCATGCTGATCGTCCTAATGACGCCATAAAGGCCCGCCAAGAATGCAGCCGCTAGAAACCACGCAACTTCCCGGTTCCGTGTCGCACACCCTCTCGATCCTCGACCTGGTCGCCCAGGCGGACATCATCGTCAAGCTGGTGCTGGTGCTCCTGTTGGTGGCGTCGTTCTGGTCGTGGGCGGTGATCTTCGACAAGGCGTTGCGCCTCCGGCGCCTGCGCGCCGCGGCGGCGAGCTTCGAGGAAACCTTCTGGTCGGGCGGGTCGCTCGATGATCTTTTCGACCGTGTCGGCCAGCGTCCGGTCGATCCAATGAGCGCGGTGTTCGCCGCGGCGATGCGCGAATGGCGCCGCAGCGCCGCCAAGGGGCTTCTTGGCACGGCGGTCATGCGCGCCAGTCTGCAGCAACGCATCGAGCGGGTGATGAACGTTACCGTCGGCCGCGAGATGGAACGCGCCGAGCGCTTCATGGCCTATCTCGCGACGGTCGGGTCGACCGCCCCCTTTGTCGGCCTGTTCGGCACGGTCTGGGGCATCATGGACAGCTTCCAGTCGATCGCGGCGTCGAAGAACACCAGCCTCGCGGTCGTCGCGCCCGGCATCGCCGAGTCGCTGTTCGCAACCGCGCTCGGCCTGGTCGCCGCGATCCCGGCCGTCGTCGCCTACAACAAGCTGTCATCCGACTTCAACCGCTATGCGGGCCGGCTCGAGGCGTTTTCCTCCGAGTTCAGCGCGATCCTCTCGCGCCAGCTCGACGAGAGGCCTTAGACCAATGGCGGTTAGCCAGGCCAGAGGCAATGGCCACGGGCGCTACCGCCCGATGTCCGACATCAATGTCACCCCGCTGGTCGACGTCATGCTGGTGCTGCTCGTGGTCTTCATGGTGACCGCGCCGCTATTGACCGTCGGCGTGCCGGTCGACCTGCCGCAGACCGCCGCGCCGCCGATCAACGAGCCCAAGGAGCCGACCGTCATCACGCTCAACAAGGACGGCCAGATCTTCATCCAGGAAAGCGAAGTGCCGATCGACACGCTGGTCAGCCGGCTGCAAGCGATCACCGGCTCCAACCCCGACGCAGTGCTCTATGTGCGCGGCGACAAGGACATCAATTACGGCAAGGTGCTCGAGGTGATGAGCCTCATCAGCAATGCCGGGTTCCGCAAGGTCTCGCTTGTCGCCGAGGCGCCAAAGGGCCAGACGCCGGCGAAGCCCGGCGGGCGCTGAGGCGGGTTCGGAGGCCGTCGGCGATGAGCGTGATGGTGCTCGAACGCGGCGTGCCGCTCGACACCGAAGGCGCCGAGCCGATGCCGCGTGGCGGCATCATCGCCTCGGCGGTGATGCACCTCGGCATTTTCGTGCTGATTATCGTCGGCCTGCCGACGTTATTCCGTCCGCACATCCCCGACGATCAGCCAATCGCGGTCGAGCTGGTGACGATCGCCCCCGAGACGCACGCGACCAAGATCAACCCCAATATGCCGCGGCCGAACGCCAAGCCTGACACGCCGGTCAACGCTGCCCCGGCGCCGGTCCCGATCCCAAAGCCGGAGCCGCCGCCGCCGACCCCGGCCGCGCCGCCATCGGCGACCCCGCCACCGCCACAAGCCGCCGCCGCAAACGCCGAGCAGCAGCCCGACAAGACACCGCCTCCGCCGCCGCCCAAACCGGTCGAGGCGCAAGCCCCACCGCCGCCTCCACCCAAGCCCGAGCCGAAAAAGGCCGAAGTCAAAACTAAGGCGCCGCAGCCCACCCCGACCGACCAGAAGCCTGACACCAACAAGGCGGACACGGCCGCCTTCGACTCGCTGCTGAAGAACCTGACCAAGGCCGCTCCGGTCCCGCAGCCGGATGCGAAGCCGCAGCGCACCCAGGTCGCGGCCGCCGCGCCGCCCTCCTCGCAGCCGCACGCGCCGCTCGGCAGCCAGCTGACCGCGAGCGAACTCGACCTCGTCCGCGAGCAGATCGCGCGCTGCTGGAACATCAATGCCGGCGCGCGCGACGCCAAGGATCTGGTGGTCGAAATCCGCGCCGAGGTTCAGCAGGACGGCACCGTCACCCGCGCCGACATCGTCGATCAGGGACGCGCGAACAGCGACCCGCTGTTCCGCGCCGCCGCCGAGAGTGCCCGGCGCGCTTTCTTCAATCCAAATTGCACGCCGCTGAAACTGCCCCCCGAGAAGTACGCGACGTGGAAAGACCTCGTCGTCGATTTTAGCCCAAAGGACATCCAATGACTCGGACCAGCAGAGCATCAAACGCCATTTTGGGGGCGTTCGCGCTCGTTGCCCTGGTGATGACGGCGCCGGCGCGCGCGGAATTGCATATCGATATCACCCATGGCCAGTCGCAGCCGTTGCCGATCGCCATCCCGGTCTTCCCTGGTGAGGCCGACGCCGGGCAGATGGGCCACGACATCGCCGGGGTCGTGTCAAACGATTTGGGCGGTTCCGGCCTGTTTCAGCCGCTCGATCCGAAAAGCTTTATCCAGAACGTCGCGGCGGGCGGCCCGCCACGTTTTGGCGACTGGCGTCAGATCAACGCCCAGGCGCTCGTCACCGGCACGGTGCAGATGCAGCCCGATGGCAAGGCCAAGGTCGAGTTCAGGCTCTGGGATGTCTACGCCGAGCAACAGCTCGCCGGCTTCGCCTATACCACGACCAAGCAAAACTGGCGGCGCATCGCCCATATCATCGCCGACGAGATCTATAAGCGCATCACCGGCGAAGACGGGTATTTCGACACTCGCATCGTCTATATCGCCGAGTCAGGCCCGGCGCAGAACCGGGTCAAGCGGCTGGCGATCATGGACCAGGACGGCGCCAACCATCAGTACCTGACCAACGGGCAATCGCTTGTGCTGACCCCGCGCTTCTCACCCTCGGTGCAAGAGATCACGTACCTTTCCTACGCTGGCGGCGTGCCGCGGGTCTATCTCTACAACATCGACACCGGGCAGCAGGGATCGGTCGGTGACTTCCCGGGAATGTCGTTTGCGCCGCGCTTTTCGCCGGACGGCAACCGCGTCCTGCTGAGCCGCGCCGAGAACGGCGCCAGCAACATCTACGTCATGGATCTGCGTACCCGCCATGCGACCCGCGTCACCGATGGCACCGCGATCGATACCTCGCCGTGCTTTTCTCCCGACGGCACCAAGATCGCGTTCAACTCCGACCGCGGCGGCTCGCAGCAGCTCTATGTGATGAACGCCGACGGCAGCGGCATCCAGCGCATCAGTTTCGGCTCGGGCAAATACGCGACGCCGGTATGGTCGCCGCGCGGCGATTTGATCGCCTTCACCAAGATTGACGGCGGCACGTTCTTCATCGGGGTGATGCACCCCGATGGGTCGGGCGAGCGGCTGTTGACGCAGGACTTCCTGGTCGAAGGACCGACTTGGGCGCCAAACGGGCGAGTATTGATGTACTTCCGCGGCAGCCCGACCGATAAGAGCGGCCATGGCGGTGGTTCGCGGTTATTCACCATTGACTTGACCGGGTCTAATCAGCGCGAGGTTCCAACTCCTGGAGATGCTTCCGATCCGGCTTGGTCACCCTTGCTTCGCTAGAATATGCGGGTATAGTCCGCGCGCTTTGCGCCTCGGGGTTTAGCGCTCCGTCCTGCCAATAGCGCGATTTCAACTAGGGATTGTTCCCGTTACTGGGGATTTGACAACCGATCCGCTGAAGGAGACTAGACGATGCTTATAAGAGTGATCGGAATAATTGCCACAGTGCTTCTGCTGGCGGCGTGCAGCAGTGCTCCCCCGGCTCCGGCAACCGGTCCGGGTGCGCATCCGATGGCGGGCCCCGGTTACGCGCCGGGATCGCAACAGGATCTTGCGGCGACGGCGGGTGACCGCGTGTTCTTCGCCTACGACCAGTCGACGATCTCTCCCGAGGGCCAGCAGATCCTGCAGCGCCAGGCTGAGTGGCTGAAGCGTTACGGGCAGGTGACCGTCACCATCGAGGGTCATTGCGACGAGCGCGGCACCCGCGAATACAACCTCGCGCTCGGCGAACGCCGCGCCTCGGCGGTGAAGAGCGTCCTCGTCGCGCTCGGTATCCCGTCGGCGCGCATTCAGACGATCAGCTATGGCAAGGAGCGGCCGATCGTCGTCGGTTCGAGCGAGGAGGGCTATGCCCAGAACCGCGTCGGCATCACCACCGTCAACGGCGGCTAGCAAGTTTGCGGGACACAGATCGAGGGCGCCTGTCGCGGCCCACCGGATGGCGCCCTCGTTTTGCCTAAAACCAGCGATATCCGTTGGCTGGGCGAGTGGCGAACCTGCTCGCGTCCGGCCGCGGGCTAGTGCCCGGACCGCCTGACGCGGCACCGATGCGGTTCGGATCGTCCGCTAGTCGCGCGAGGCGTCGTTCTATGTTCCCCGGTCCGAACCTGCCGCGTATCCGTTTTGGCCTGATTGTGCTGACGGCGCTGATTCTGTTGCCCGCAGCCGCGTCCTATGGCCAGTCGATCGACGATCGCCTCGACCGCCTCGAGCGTGACCTCAACATGCTCCAGCGCCAGGTCTATCGCGGCGCGCCGACGGCCGGTGCGCCGGTTCCGAATGACCCGGGCAGCGCCGCCAACCTCGAAATCCGCATGGAACGGCTCGAAGCGCAGATGCGCGACCTGACCGGCCGGGTCGAGCAGGTCGGCAACGGGGTCGACCAGCTGAAACAGCGGGTCGAGCAGATCAATACCGATTTCGATGTGCGCTTCAACCAGATGACGGGTACCGCGGCGGCGACGGGGGCGCCGCCGCCACCCCGATTTCCGGAACCGCCCGCCACCGCGACCGCCACCGCGGCGCCAACCTCACTGATGCCCTTGCCGGGGACGGTGCCGCCGCCGCCGGGTGGGCCGACGCCGATCTTCAATACCCTAACCCCGCCCGGCGCCGGCCCGCCGCGGCAACCTCCGCCGCCTCAGACCGCCAGCGCCGAACCGCCGCCCGCCACCGGCTCGGTAACCCAGCAATTCAACGCCGCTGTCGGATTGGTAAAGCAGGCGGATTATCCCGCTGCCGAAACCGCGCTCAGGGCCTTCATCGCGGCGCACCCGAATGATCCGCTTGCCGCCAACGCCCAATATTTCCTTGGCGAGAGCTTCTACGCGCGCAACAAGTACATGGACGCGGCGGCGGCCTTCGCCGACGGCTACAAACGCTATCCCAAAGGCGCCAGGGCGGCCGACGATCTGTTGATGCTCGGCATGTCGCTGGCTCGCGCCGACCAGAAGAAGAACGCCTGCGTTGCCTTCGTTCAGCTCGATCAGCAATTCCCCAACACCAGTGCCGCGATCAAGGAGCACGCCAGTGCCGAGCGCAAGCGCCTCGGTTGCTGAGCCGACTCGGGCGCTGACCCAAGCCGAATTCGCTGCCGCGCTTACCGCGATCGGCGGGTTCGAGCCGCGTCCCTTGATCGCCGTCGCCGTCTCCGGCGGCCCGGACAGCATGGCCTTGGCGATCCTCTCCGATCGCTGGGCGCGCGAGCGTGGCGGCCGTGCCATCGCGCTCACTGTCGATCACCGGCTTCGTCCGGAGAGCGCCGATGAAGCGGCGATGGTCGGCCATTGGCTCGCGGCCCGCGGCATTCCCCATTCGGTGCTGATCTGGGACGGGCCTAAGCCGGCGACCGGCATCCAGGAGGCGGCGCGGGCGGCGCGCTACCGGCTCCTCACCGAGCGCTGCGCGGCAGAGGGCTGCCTGCATCTCCTGACCGCGCATCAGCGCGAGGACCAAGCCGAGACCTATCTGATCCGTCGGCGCGCCGGCAGCGCCGGCGACGGCCTCGCCGGCCTCGCCGCGGTACGCGAGCTGGCCGATTTGCGGCTGTTGCGGCCGCTGCTCGGCGTGCCCAGAGCCCGGCTCGCCGCCCTGCTCGACACCGAGCGGCAGCCTTATCTGCGGGACCCGAGCAACCGCAACCCGGCGTTCGAGCGCGTCCGTGTACGCGAGAGGCTCGACAGTCATGGGATCGACGAGGCGATTAAAGCCACCGGCGCGCATGCCGCGCAGCGTATCGAGCGCGAGGGCGCCCTGGCCGAGCTGTTGGCGCGCGCCGTGACCTTGCACCCGGCGGGGTTCGCGGTGATTGAGCCGGGACCGATTCTCGCCACCGGCGAGCTCGGCGAGCGCGCGCTAGGCCGGGTGGCGAGCACGATCGGTGGCGCGACCTACCCGCTGCGCCGCGAGCGTCTCGCCCGGCTGCGTGTAGCGTTGGCCGGCACGCCGGCTCGCGCCCGCACCTTGAGCGGCTGCCGTTTCGTGCCGTGGCGAGGCCGTGTTCTCGTGTTGCGCGAGACCGCGCGCGCTGCGCCGCCGCTGCGCCTCGATCCCGGTGCGAACGCCTTGTGGGACCGCCGTTTCCGCGCTTCGCTGCCGGCGAAAGCCGCTACTGCACTCACTCTTTCCTATCTCGAATCGGGTGGCGTCGCCGTGCTCGGTCGATACACGGTCGCCGACGAAAACCCGTTGCCGCGCCTTGTCTATCCGGTGCTGCCGGCGCTGTGGGACGGGGAGGGGCTGGCCGCGGTCCCGCATCTCGGCTATCGGCGGCCGCTATCAGGCACCTTGCCGAAGCTCGCCTTTTCTCCGCCGGAGCCGCTGTGCGGGGCGGGCTTTACAGTTGTTTAATGACGAAAGCATCCTATGTTTCGGTGGCGCAGGATTCGCGGTAAAGTCGGCCCTTGGTCGACCTTCGTTTTGAGTTAGGAAGGGGCCGGCGTGAACAATTTCGGCAAGAATCTCGCCCTCTGGATCGTCATCGGCCTGCTCCTCGTCGCGCTGTTCAACCTGTTCCAGACCTCGTCGAACAGGGGGCCGCAATCGACGCTGCCGTTCTCCGAATTCGTCGCTGATATCGGACGTAGCCAGGTCACCGACGTCACCATCCAGGGCAATAACATTACCGGTCATTTCACCGATGGCCGTGCCTTTACGACCTACTCGCCAAATGACCCCGAGCTGGTCAACCGGCTGATGGACAAGGGCGTTAAGATCACCGCCGCGCCCTTGGATGAGAATGTGCCGTCGCTGTTCGGCATCCTCGTCTCCTGGTTCCCGATGCTGCTGCTCATCGGCGTGTGGATCTTCTTCATGCGCCAGATGCAGGGTGGCGGCGGCCGAGCGATGGGTTTCGGCAAGAGCCGCGCACGGCTGCTGACCGAGAAGGTCGGGCGCATCACCTTTGAGGATGTCGCCGGCATCGACGAAGCGAAGCAGGAGCTCGAGGAGATCGTCGAGTACCTGAAGGACCCGCAGAAATTCCAGCGCCTCGGCGGCAAGATCCCAAAGGGCGTGCTGCTCGTTGGACCGCCCGGTACTGGCAAGACCTTGCTCGCCCGCGCCATCGCCGGCGAAGCCAACGTTCCGTTCTTCACCATCTCCGGTTCCGATTTCGTCGAGATGTTCGTTGGCGTCGGCGCCAGCCGGGTGCGCGACATGTTCGAGCAGGGCAAGAAGAACGCGCCCTGCATCATCTTCATCGACGAAATCGACGCGGTCGGCCGGCATCGCGGCGCCGGGCTCGGCGGCGGCAACGACGAGCGCGAGCAGACCCTCAACCAGTTGCTGGTCGAGATGGACGGGTTCGAGGCGAACGAGGGCGTGATCCTTATCGCCGCGACCAACCGGCCCGACGTGCTCGACCCGGCGCTGCTGCGCCCCGGCCGCTTCGACCGCCAGGTTGTCGTGCCTAATCCGGACGTCTTGGGCCGGGAAAAGATCCTCAAGGTCCATATGCGCAAGGTGCCGCTGTCCTCGGATGTCGATCCGAAGATCATTGCCCGCGGCACCCCGGGCTTCTCCGGCGCCGACCTCGCCAACCTCGTCAACGAGGCGGCGCTGATGGCGGCGCGGCGCGGCAAGCGTTCGGTGGCGATGAGCGAATTCGAGCAGGCCAAGGACAAGGTCATGATGGGCGCCGAACGGCGCTCGATGGTGATGACCGAGGACGAGAAGAAGCTGACCGCCTACCACGAGGCCGGCCACGCGCTGTGCATGCTCTACGCCGAGGGTCACGAGCCGCTGCACAAGGTGACGATCATCCCGCGCGGCCGGGCGCTCGGCATCACCATGTTCCTGCCCGAGCGCGACAAGTATTCGCAATCGAAGCTCGAGATCAAAGCGATGCTGGCAAGCCTCTTCGGCGGGCGCGTCTCCGAGGAACTGATCTTCGGGCCGGAGCATGTCACCACCGGCGCCGCCGACGACATCCGCCGCGCCACCGGCCTCGCGCGCCGCATGGTCACCGAGTTCGGCTTCTCCGAGAAGCTCGGGCCGCTGCGCTACAGCGACAACGAGGAGGAGGTCTTCCTCGGCCATTCGGTGACGCAGCGCAAGAACGTCTCGGACGCCACCGCCAAGGTCATCGATGACGAAATCCGCCGCATCGTTGAGGAGGGCGAGCACACCGCCCGCGGCATCCTCACCTCGCATCTCGACGAGCTGCACGCGCTCGCCCTGGGGCTGCTCGAATACGAGACCCTGTCCTCCGACGAAATCCGCCGCATCATCAAGGGCGAGCGGATTGTGCGCGAAAGCTCGACCGGGCCGACGCCGTCGACCGACGAGCCGCGCTCCGGCTCCGGCCGCCGCAGCTCGGTGCCGCCGACCGGCCGTACGAGCGGGATCGGCCCGGCCGAACCCGAGCCGCAGCCCGGCGGTTGAGCTCGCCGTTTGCTGTTGATTAGCTGTATTAGCAGCAAAAATTCGATACCGATAACCAGGCTTCAACGGGTTTGACGGTACCTTTCGCGAGCATTCTGGGGGACGTGGATGACGCGTAGGCTTTTCGGTACCGACGGGGTTCGCGGCACCGCCAATGTCGAGCCGATGACGCCGGAAACGGCGCTCAAGGTGGCGATGGCGGTGGGCGAGTGCTTCCACAACGGCGCGCACAAGCACCTTGTCGTCATCGGCAAGGACACGCGGCTGTCGGGCTACATGCTCGAGCCGGCGCTGACCGCCGGGTTCATCACCATGGGCATGGATGTCGTGCTGGTCGGGCCGCTGCCGACCCCGGCGATCGCCATGCTGACCCGCAGCCTTCGCGCCGATATCGGCGTCGTCATCTCCGCCTCGCACAACCCCTACGCCGATAACGGCATCAAGCTCTTTGGCCGCGACGGGTACAAGCTGTCGGACGAATTGGAGCGCCGGATCGAGAAGTGTCTCGACAAGGGGCCGGCGCACCGCGCCGCTCCGGCCGAGCTCGGCCGCGCGAAACGGCTGGATGATGCCGGCGGGCGCTACATCGAGTTCGTCAAGCAGAGCTTCCCCAAGGGCCTGCGGCTCGACGGCTTGCGGGTCGTCGTCGATTGCGCGCACGGCGCCGCCTACAAGGTCGCGCCGACCGTGTTCTGGGAACTTGGCGCCGAAGTGTTCGCGATCGGCGTCTCGCCCGACGGCACCAACATCAACCGTGACTGCGGTGCCCTATCGCCCGACGCTGTGCGCCAGGAGGTCTTAGCCCGCCGCGCGGATATCGGCATCGCCCTCGACGGCGACGCCGACCGGCTGATCGTCGTCGACGAGCGCGGGGTAATCCTCGACGGCGACCAGCTGATGGCGCTGATCGCGACCTCGCTCGCGCGCAACAATGAGCTGACGGGCGGCGCGCTGGTCGCCACGGTGATGTCGAATCTCGGCCTCGAGCGCTTTCTCGGCGAGCAGGGCATCGGCATGCATCGCACCGCGGTCGGCGACCGCTATGTCGTCGAGCAGATGCGCAGCAGCGGTTGCAATGTCGGCGGCGAGCAGTCCGGCCATATCATCCTGTCGGACTATGCGACGACCGGCGATGGTCTCATCGCCGCGCTCCAGGTCATGGCACGGCTGGTCGAGACCGGCCGAAAGGCGAGCGAGGTTTGCCGGCTCTTCACTCCCGTGCCGCAGCTGTTGCGCAACGTCCGTTTCGGCGAAGGCCGTCCGCTCGAGACCGCGCGGGTCAAGCGCGCCGTCACGGCCGCGGAGGCGCGCCTCGGCACTGCCGGACGCCTTGTCATCCGCGCCTCGGGCACCGAGCCGGTGATCCGGGTGATGGCCCAGGGCGAGGACGAGGACCTCCTCACGCAGGTCGTCGACGATGTCTGCGAGGCGATCCTCGCGACCTCGCGCGGCGCCGAGGACGCCGGCTCCGGCACCCAGGCGGCGGAATAGCCAGAGGGACCATGCCAGAGGGACTATGAAGGGCCGCGTCCTCATAGTGGCCGGCTCTGATTCCGGCGGCGGCGCCGGCATTCAGGCCGACATCAAGACCGTGACCATGCTGGGCGCCTTCGCGGCGACGGCGATCACGGCGCTGACCGCGCAGAATACCGAAGGCGTCCACGGCGTGCTGCCGATCGACCCGGCCTTCATCCGCCAGCAGATGGAGGTCGTGCTCGACGATATCGGCGCCGACGCGATCAAGACCGGCATGCTCCACGACGCACCGGTGATCGAAGTGGTGACCGCGGTGCTCGAAGAACGCGCCGCGGACGTGCCGCTGGTGCTCGATCCGGTCATGGTGGCGAAAGGCGGCGCGCCGCTGATCCAGACCGATGCGATAGAAAGCTTGAAGCGCCGCCTCGTGCCGCGCGCCGCGGTGCTGACCCCGAATCTGCCGGAAGCCGAAATCCTCTGCGGCCGGAAAATCGGCGATCTCACGGCGATGCGCGAGGCGGCGCGGGCGCTGCTCGACCTCGGCTGCCACGCGGTGCTGCTGAAGGGTGGGCATCTGCCGGGCGACACGGTTTACGATTTGCTTGCCACCGCATCGGGCATCCGCGAGTGGCAGAGCAAGCGGATCGACAGCCGCCACACCCATGGCACCGGCTGCACGCTCGCTTCGGCCATCGCCGCCGGCCTGGCGCAGGGTATGACGGTCGAGGAAGCCGTCGAGCGCGCCCGTGATTACGTCCGGCGCGCCATCGCCTCGGCCCCGGGCTTCGGCCGCGGCCACGGCCCGCTCGACCACGCGCATCCGCTGCGAGCTAGCTAGGGGCGGTCATCTGCTGGCCCCTCTACGCAATTGACTAGGAATTAGGAAGTTAGCTAATTTACGATCCAATTTAAGAGGATGTTTTCGATGCAGCTTGAATTCGTAACTGTGGATGTCTTTACCGACCGGCGGTTTGGCGGCAACCCGTTGGCTGTCGTGCCCCATGCCGAGGGGCTGAGCACCGAGCAGATGCAGGCCATCGCCAACGAGTTCAACCTCTCGGAAACGACCTTCGTGCTGCCGCCGAAAGACGTGGCGCACACCGCCGAGGTGCGCATCTTCACGCCGAAGCGGGAGATGCTGTTTGCCGGACATCCGAATGTTGGCACCGCCTTCGTCGTCGGTCGGCGCCGGGGGTCGAACGCACCGTTGGTCTTTGAGGAAAAGGCCGGACTGGTGCCGCTCGACTTGCTCGACGAAGGCGGCACGATTGTCGGCGCGCGCCTGACGGCGCCGCAGCCGCTGAAGCGCGGCGCCGAGGTTGCCGCCGAGATCGTCGCCGAGGCGTGCGGGCTCGCGGCCGAGGAGATCGAGACCGGAAGACACATCCCCTGCGTCGCGGGCTGCGGTACGGTTTTCCTCTTTGCCGAGGTGAGGAGCCGGCAGGCGCTGGAGCGGGCGCTGCCGCGCGCCGATGTCTTCAGGCGGCATTTGCCCGTCGATGGCGCAATCGGCATCCATCTCTATCTGCGCGACGGCGAGGACGGCATCGACATCCGCGCCCGAATGTTCGCGCCGGGCTATGGCGTCACCGAGGATCCGGCGACCGGCAGCGCCAATGTCGCGCTCGTCGGGCTCGTCGCCAGTCTCGATCCGGCGCCCGGTCTGTCGCTGAACCTACGCATCGCCCAGGGCGTCGAGATGGGTCGCCCAAGCTTGCTCGAGGCTTCCGCCGAGAAGCGCGGCGGCGTTGTCGTGGAGACGCGGATCGGCGGGCGCTGCGTGCCGGTGATGGCCGGCACGATAGAGCTCTGATAAATCCGTTATGGCAAGAACTTGACCTTTCTGCCGCAGATACAATCTCTGCGTTCACCGCTTTCAAATAGACTGCGAACGCGACAATGAATTGTCCGCATTATGGCACAGCGTTTCACGACACGTGGCATGGGGAACAAATCGCCAGTTACGTCCGTCAGAATCCCAGGGTGGTCACATGGATCGCGCGCAGCACGTTCTGCCCTACCTGTAACGATGCCACCATTGAACTGGTCAGAAGGACGACGCAGGGCGCTGTACTGTTGGACGAGAAGAGTTTTCGCGCTTACCCGCACAACACATTCAGGAAACCGACTCCTGCGGAAGTCAACGGCGCCATCAGGGAGGACTATGAGGAGGCGTGCAAGGTCCTTCCCATTAGCGCGAAGGCATCCGCCGCGCTCTCCCGTCGCTGCCTACAGGCGGTCTTGCGCGAGAAGGGATACACCCAGCGGGATCTTGCAGTGCAGATTGACGCATTGCTAAACGAAACCGACCCGGCAAAAGCTATTCCGTCGTCGCTTCGGGAAACGGTCGACGTGGTCCGCAACTTCGGCAATTTTTCTGCGCACCATATTAACGACCAGACCACGTTGCAGGTCATCGACGTTCAGGAAGGCGAAGCGGAATGGTGCCTGGACATCCTCGAAGAGATGTTCGACCACTATTATGTCAGGCCGGCACAAGCTGCGGCCCGCAAGGCGGCGCTGAATGCGAAGTTAGCGGCTGCCGGCAAGCCTCCCTCGAAATAAGGCGAATGAAGCTACAAACCTGCGGCTGACGGCCGCCGCTGGTTATCTGACGCGGATCGGCGGGCGCTGCGTACCGGTGATGGCCGGGACAATCGAAATCTGACTAACGTGATTTCGCTTTCGGCTAAGCTCTCCCGACCAACGGAGGGCGGGAATGCCAAAGAACTATCGGGTCGCGGTCATCGCCGGCGACGGCATCGGCAAGGAAGTGGTGCCCGAGGGCATCGCCGCAATGGAAGCGGCGGCGCGGCGCTACGGCTTCGGCTTTGAGTGGAAGGAATTTGACTGGAGCTGCGAGACCTACGCCAAGACCGGGCGGATGATGCCCGAGGACGGCATCACCCAGCTCACGCCGTTCGACGCGGTGTTCCTGGGCGCGGTCGGCTACCCCGGTGTCCCCGACCACATCTCGCTGTGGGGCTTGTTGATCCCGCTGCGCCGCGAGTTCCAGCAATACATCAATCTGCGCCCGGTGCGGCTCCTCGCTGGGGTCGATACGCCGCTCAAGAACCGCAATCCCGGCGACATCGACTTCTATGTCGTGCGCGAGAACAACGAGGGCGAGTATTCCTCGGTCGGCGGCCGGCTCTACGAAGGCACGGCGTACGAGATGGCGATGCAGCAATCGGTATTCACGCGGCGCGGCTGCGATCGGGTGATGCGCTATGCCTTCGAACTCGCCAAAGGCCGCAAGAAGCATGTGACCTCGGCGACCAAGTCGAACGGCATCATCCACACCATGCCCTATTGGGACGAGCGCTTCGCCGCGATGGCCAAGGAATATCCCGGCTTCACCACCGACCAGTACCATATCGACATCCTGACCGCGCATTTCGTGCGCCACCCCGACTGGTTCGATGTCGTTGTCGGCTCCAACCTGTTCGGCGACATCCTCTCCGATCTGGGACCGGCCTGCGTCGGCTCGATCGGCATCGCGCCCTCGGCCAATATCAACCCCGAGCGCGAGTACCCGTCGATGTTCGAGCCGGTGCACGGCTCGGCGCCGGATATCGCCGGGCGCGGCGTCGCCAACCCGATCGGGCAGATCTGGTCGGGGGCGATGATGCTCGACCATTTCGGCGAGAGCACGGCGGCGCAGGCGGTCGAGCGAGCGATCGCCGAGGTGCTCGCCGATGGCGGCACCCGCACCCCCGATCTCGGCGGCAATGCCGGCACCAAGGATCTGGGCGCCGCGGTCGCCGCCGCGATCCGCTAGCTCTGCTCACGTCAAATTTAAGCGACGGCGTGGCTCGATCCGGGCCATAACGTCCGGAAGGGCGTATCCGGGGGGAACGATCCATGCAGACAAGCAACAATTTCGCGGCGTTGCTCGGCCGCATCCTGCTGAGCCTGCTGTTCATCATTGGCGGCTGGGGCAAGCTGATGGGCCCGGCCGCGGCGCAGGCGATGCTTGCCAAGTTTAATCTACCGATGGTCGAGGCGGCGTGGCTGTTGGCCGTGGTGGTCGAGCTCGGTGGCGGACTGGCGATCCTCTTCGGCCTGTTTGCGCGCCCGGTCGGTCTGATCCTGGCGATATGGTGCGTTGCGACTGCGTTGATCGCGCACACCAATCTCGCCGATCGCGCGCAGGAAATTCAGTTCTTCAAGAACATGGGCCTGACCGGCGGTTTCCTCTATGTCGCCGCGTTCGGTGCCGGTGCGTGGAGCCTCGACGCGTGGCTGTCGCGTCGCCGCGGCGCCGTTGCGGCGGAATGAGCTAGGCCGCGCGGCGTCCCGCCAGCATCGTCAGGAGGATGCCGGTCCCCAATCCCCACAAGCCGTCGACGATGAGCGCGACCAAGACACGGGACGCCTGGAACCCGTAACTCAGCGGCAGCCCCTTAAGCGGGATGACGACAAACCAGAAAACCAGGGTCGGGACGATCGCGCCGAATAGGGTTGCGCCGGACAGATACCCGCCCGGGCAACGCGTGATCGCCTTCTCCGCGAACACGAAGATCACCCCCCAAACGCCGCCCCAGAACGCGAGGGAGAGCACCGCCGGCACGCCGAAAGGGGGTACCGGAGTGAGATTGTAGGGGGTGCTGCCGGTCAGCCCGACGAGGTGGCACAGCTCGATGCCCGCCTGGTGAAACGCCAGCGTCGCCAGATAAGCCGCGGCAAATCCGAGTGCTAGCCGCGTCGGCCTGAACGCGATTTTGGCCGCGCTCGCATCGGCCATCTCTTGCCTCCCTCGTCTGCCGCCCGTTCGACCCGGGCGGCGCCGCTTTTCATCGGCTTCCGGTCGCAATTATACGCGCTACGCTCGGGTCGAAGAAGTGCCCGGCAGTCGCTCTCGGATAGGCGAGGCGGTTTTGCGTCTAGCTCAGCGCCCGCTTCAGCGCCGCCGCGCAGTCGCTCACCGCCGTTCGAGCCGTGCGGATCAGCCGGCCATAGCGGATGAAGCCGTGGTTGATGCCCTGGTAGACGGTCAGGTCGTGCGGCACGCCGGCCTCCTTCAGCTTGGCGGCGAGCCTGTTGCTGTCGTCCTGGAGCGGGTCGAGGCTGCCGACGATCAGATGCGCCGGTGGCAACCCCTTGAGGTCGGCGAGGATCGGCGCGACGCGCCAATCCTTTTGTTGCGCCGGGCTTCCAAGATAGGTCTCGAAGATCCAGCGCATCTGCGTCTGCGACAGCCCAGCGCCCTGGCCGAAGCGCTGCCAGGAGGGGCTTTCGACATCGGTCGAGTAGACGCCGTAGATCAAGAGTTGGAAGCTGAGCAGCTTCTGCCCGGCATCGCGCAGGGCCAGCGCCGCGGCGAGCGCCAAATTGGCGCCGGCGGAGTCGCCACCAACCGCGAGCCGGCTCGGGTCGACGCCCCACTCCGCGCCCCTGCCGGCGGCGAGGCGGATCATCGCCACCATCTCCTCGAACGCGACCGGGAACTTGACCTCGGGCGAGAGGCGGTAATCGACCGCCAGCACCGCGACCTTGCCTTGCCGCACCAGCTCGCGCAGGAAATGGTCCCAGCTGTTGAGGCTGCCTTGCATGAACCCGCCGCCATGCGCGTAGACAAGGCAGGCGGGGTTGTCGATGCCCTCGGGATAGTAGAGCCGGCACGGCACGTCGCCGTGCGGGCCGGGCAGCATCATGTCCTCCTCGTGCTGCAGCGGCACCGAGTCCGCGCCAAGAAACCCGCCGACCCGGTCCCGGGCGTCGCGGACCTCGCTGAGCGGAGCGACAGTGCGATCGGGTACGATGTAGCCCCGTTCTTCCAATAGCTTACCGGCGGCGACGAGTTCGGGATCGACCCAGGGGGTGGCATCGTTCATCAGGGGGCTCCTATTCGGCGGCTTGCGGCACGCTGACTGCGGTGATCGTGGCGGCCGGAAGGCGCGGCAGCACTTCCTTGGACATCAAGCGGATCGTCTTCTTCGCTTCCTCGTGGGAGAGGAACCCCGAGCGGCCGATAAAGATCAAATGCGCGAACCCATCGACCTTGTCGTAAATCTCCATGATCTGCTTGGTGACCGTATCGGGGTTGCCGGCGACGAGGATGCCGCGCTGGATCGCGGTCTCGGCGGTGATGCCGATGAGCCCGTCGGCCGGCCGGCCGCGCGCTCCGGTGGTGCGCCAGATATTGGGCGCCAGCTCGGGCGGGTTGCGCCCGGGGAGGAATTTCGACATCTGCGGCGCCTGCTTGAGGCTGGTGTTGAGGAACCACAGCGTTTTGCTGCCGACCGCGAGGCCTTCCTCATCGGTGTCGCCGATGCCGCACAGCACCGCGTAGGCGAATTTGTCGGTTCCGGCTGCCGGCAGGCCGGCTTCGTGCCGCGCGGTCTTGTAGGCGTCGAAGGCGCGCTTGCTGGCCTCGGGGCCGCGCAGCACCAGGGCGTTGATGTAGCCGCGCCGGCCGATCTCGGCCGAAGTCGCTGGGTCGCCGGTCGCCGCCCAGAATTGCGGGTGCGGCTTCTGATAGGGGCCCGGCCAGATATTGATATGTCGATGCGTGTAGTATTTGCCCTCGAAGCTGACCGGCCCGTCTTGCGCGGTCAGTGCCAGCTTGATGACATCGATCGCCTCCCAGAACCGATCGACAAAGCCGACCGGGTTGGCGTTGCCCGAGACCATCTCGCTGTCGCCCGATTTGACGAAGCCGATCTCCAGCCGCCCGCGTGAGATGACGTCGGCGGTAGCGTATTCCTCGGCGACGCGCACTGGGTCCTGGCGCACCGAAATCAGCGTGCCCAGCGAGAGGATGCGCACGTTCTTGGTCTGACGCGCGGCGATGCCGAGGATCATCGGGCTGGAGCCATAAAGGCTGTTGATGCCGGAATGATGCTCGATCGAGACGATGTTGATCCCGAGCTCGTCGCAATAGAGGTGCTCGTCGAGGCATTCCTCGAAGAGCTGCGCCGCGCTCTTCGGGTCGCAATATTTGTTTGGCAGGCTGGCGCGCACCGAGTCCGCCGCGTCGAGGATGTTCTGCGGCACGAACGGGTAGGTATTCTCGCAATGGTACCAGGCCTGCATTGTCCGCTCCGCGATTCGCTCTCCGCGCCGATATTAGCCCCGATCCGGGTGAGGCGTTAAGCTGGAGTTGCTGAGGAGGCGAGGGGAGGAAAATGCGCAACCTGACGGTCAACGGCGAGCGGCTATGGGCGAGCCTGATGGAGCTGGCGCGGATTGGCGCGACGCCAAAGGGCGGGGTGTGCCGGCTCGCCGCCAGCGACCTCGATGCCGAAGCGCGCAAGCTCTTCATCCGCTGGTGCGAGGAAGCCGGCTGCACCGTCACCATTGACCGCATCGGCAACATCTTCGCGCGCCGCCCGGGGCGCAATCCCGCGCTGGCGCCGATCGTCACCGGCAGCCATCTCGACACCCAACCGACCGGCGGCAAGTTCGACGGCGCCTACGGCGTGATGGCCGGCCTCGAAGTGGTGCGCACGCTCAACGACCTCGACTACGAGACCGAGGCGCCGATCGAGATTGTCGCCTGGACCAATGAGGAGGGTTCGCGCTTCTCGCCGGCGATGGTCGGCTCGGGCGCCTTCACCGGCGTCTTCGAGTTGGCAAGCGCGCTCGCGACCCAAGACAACAACGCGTCGGGCCTGACCCTCGGCTCCGAGCTTCAGCGCATCGGGTTTGCCGGCGCGGCGCCGGTCGGCGAGCATCCGGTCGCCGCCTATTTCGAAGCGCATATCGAGCAGGGGCCGATCCTCGAAGCTGCCGGGATGCCGATCGGCATCGTCACCGGGGCGCAGGGGCAGCGCTGGTACGAGATCACCGTCACCGGCCAGGAGGCGCATGCCGGGCCGACGCCGATGCCGCGGCGGCGCGACGCGCTGGTCGGGGCGGCGCGGATGATCGACGCGGTCAACCGCATCGGCCATGCGCACGCGCCCTATGCCTGCGCCACGGTCGGTTTCGTGCAGGTCAGTCCGAATTCGCGCAACACCATCCCTGGCCGGGTGTTTTTCACCGTCGATTTCCGCCACCCGGACAACGATGTGCTGACCCAGATGGATCGCGACCTGCGCGCCGCCTGCGCCGAGGCCGCCGCCTCACAGAAGCTCGATGCCGAGGTCAAGGAGTTCTGGTACTTCCCGCCGACCCCGTTCGACGAGCGGTTGGTCCGCGCGGTGCGCGAAGCGGCCAGGGCGCAGAGCCTGCCGCATCAAGACATCGTCAGCGGCGCCGGGCACGACGCGGTCTACATGGCCCGCGTCGCGCCGACGGCGATGGTCTTCGTGCCCTGCGTCGGCGGCATCAGCCACAACGAGATCGAGGACGCCAAACCCGACGATCTCACCGCCGGCTGCGCAGTGCTGCTGAACGCCGTGTTGGACCGGGCCGACGCTCCGGTAGACAAAGCCGCCGGCCCGGGTTCTGGATCGAGCTAGTCTGCCGCGGCCGGCACTAGTATCGGCTCGGCCCCCTCGCTGGCGAGTTGCAGGATCCGTGAGCGGCCGGCGATTGCCATCACCGTCAGCGTATAGCCGACTCCGCTGAAGGCGATGGTGCACACGGTCGGAATCCAGCTCGCCGGCACCACGAACATGTAGAACAGGAAACCGAGCGCCGTCCATCCAATCGCGATCAGGTTGAAGCCGCCCCAATAGCGATACCGGCCGTCCATGTCGAAGAGGGCCGGTACATCCAGTTGGGTGCGCTTGAGGATCAGATAGTCGAACACCAGCACCCCGGCGATCGGCGAGAAGAAATTGCCGAGCAGCGTCGCGTAGCTGAGATAGGAGTTGAGCACGTCGGGGATCGCCGAGAGCGCGATGCCGACGAGGCTGGCGATCAAGGTCGTCCAAAACCGTCCGAGCCGCTCGAAGATGTTCGAGATCGACAACCCGCCCGTGTAGAGGTTGAGGACGTTGATCGTCCAATTGTCGAAGGCGATGAAGACGAGGATCAGCGCCAGGGTCAGGTATGAGGTGCTGACGCCGGCGATGATGACGAACGGGTTGCCGCTCTTACCGAGCACAGCCGCCGCGGCGTAGGCGCCGAGCGCGCCGGAGATGAACGTCCCGATCGCCGCGGCCGACAGCGTGCCCACCCACATGTCGGTGCGGCTGCGTGAGTAGCGGCAGAAATCGGCGGCGTCGGTGATCATCGTCAGCCAGCCGGCCGCCGAGGCGTTGAGCCAGGCGACGAAGATGACCCAGTTCCACCCGCTTTTGCCGGGGAACGCGAACACTGCGCTGGGCGCGAAATTTGGGTCGGAATTGTTGGCGAGCGCCACAAACAGGTAGGCAAAGATCGCCAGCTTCACCGGCAGCGCGACACGCGACAGCGCCCTCAGCGAGTCGTAGCCGACGACCGCGACGGCGGCTTGCACGATGCCGAACAGCACGCTGACGAGGATCAGCGAATAGTGCGAGCCGGTCAGCTTTTCCAAGACGGCGACGATCGCCGTCGCGCCGATCACGGTCTGGAATGCGAACCAGTAGCACGAGGCGAGAGAGCGCAGGAACGACGGCACCAGCTTCGATCCGCGCAACCCATAGACGGCGCGCGTCGCGACCTGGCCGGGAATGCCGTAATCGACCCCCACGGTCGCCATGATCACGTAGAACGAGGCGGCGATGATGATGCCGCAGCATTCGGCCAGCAGCGAACCCTGGAACGACAACCCGGCCGCGACGCCGAGCCCGCCGCGGAGGATCGTCGCGGGATTAACGAGGAAATTGAGGATGATGCTGAAAAGGTCGTACCACTTGACCGTCTTGCGGCTTTCGGGGACCGCCTCGATGCCGAAATGCTCGACCCCGTTCGGCTGGCGGTAGCGCTTTTGCAGATCGCGTTCGATCGCGGTATCGAAGGTGGTGTCGGCCATGTCCTGCTCCTTGATGGCGGCGCTCGCCGCGCATCGGTCAGAACAGGCCGTGGCGCGCGATCGCGTGATGGCGCGCCTCCCTTGCTTCATGATTGAGGCCAACAATAAGCAAATAAAATGGGGTCTTCAAAGAAGATAATTTTTTGATTAAATAATAATCGCCTCGCTCAATAAAGCATCATTTCGCATATTTGTCGGGCGTTGCTTAAAAACGCGCCATTACACCGGGCCGGCTAGCGGCCCGGTCTATCCGCGCACAAACAGGATGGCGATAAGGGCTAGCGGTTGATCTGGCAATGGCCCGCGACCCAGTCGCCGCCAAGGGTCTCGTGGCCGCTAACCCAGTGCCAGCCATAGCCGCAACCTTCGGCGGCGATCGGGCGATAGTCGCCGTCGTGCTGATCGGGGATCGATGCGGGGACTGCCGCATACACTGTCGTCAACAAACCGATGCTGGCGACCACCACAATGGCGAGACACACGAATCGCATGAGATTCGTCCTGGCGACAGCGCCCGGTGGGGGGTCCGAGGGCCGCGTCGCATTGTCATTATGACTTTGGTGAGTTTCCAAGTTCTTATGCGATATGGTTTCACCTGGATTTACCACGTTGCAACAAACCCGGAAGAAACCCATTTGCTGCTGGGGTCACCGTGGCATGAGTGTCGCGGCGATTTTGCCGATGGCTTGCGGACTATTCTTCGCGTAACAAGCGGCGATGACCGAACTCGTCCTCAAATACGGGCTCGACTTTGCCGAGCTCTACGACCGCGACGGGCTGGTAAAGCTCGACCGCGCGTTCGTCGCGCATCTCGGCGCGGGCGATGCGGCGCTGCACGAGCGGCTGATGGCGGCGCGCGCCGATCCCGACGCTCTCGACAAGAAGGCGGAATCCGACCTCATCGTCGAGCTCGCGCCGCATGTTGAGGATTTCCTCGGCTCGCTCTTTGGCATTGAAGCGGAGATCCGCGAGCTGCAGGCGCGGCACGATACGCTGGCCCCGCTCTATTCGGTGAAACGGCTGTTCGTGCAGCGGCGCGCGGTCAGGGACATCAAGGAGGAGCAGTCTGCCGCCCTGGACGGCGACGCGCTGCGGCGGGTGCTGCAGCCGCATCTCGGCGTCGACGATTTTCCCGATACCAGGGCCGGCATCCTCGCCTGGGAGCGGCGCTTCGCCGAGATCGTTAGCGGCTGGCTCGACGACGAGGCGGCGCATCCGGTGGAGATCAACGCTGCGATCGAGTACGCCGCCTGGGCGACGCTGTCGCCATCGGGTAAGGAAAGGCACCGCCGCGGCCTTTTGTTCAAGATGCCGCACCGGCTCGACATGAACCATCTCGTGCCGGTCGAGACGATCGAGCGCGCCGGCGTCACCATGATGCGGCTGCCCGAGAACGATTGGCGCTCCCGCGACGGGTTCGCGCTGACCGATCCCGGCACCGACCTCGCCGGGGCGCTCGACCAGGCGAATTACTGCATCTGGTGCCACAACCAGGGCAAGGACAGCTGCTCGACTGGGCTCAAGGAAAAGGACGGCGGCTTTCGGAAAACCGTGTTCGGCGTGACCCTCGCCGGCTGTCCGCTCGACGAGAAGATTTCCGAGCTCAACCTGGTCAAGTCGCGCGGCTACAGCCTCGGCGCGCTCGCCATCGTCGCGATCGACAATCCGATTTGCGCGGCGACCGGGCACCGCATCTGCAACGATTGCATGAAGGCGTGCATCTACCAGCGCCAGGAACCGGTCGACATCCCGCAGATCGAGACTCGGACGCTGAAGGACGTGCTGACGCTGCCCTGGGGCTTCGAGATCTACGGCCTCCTGACCCGCTGGAACCCGCTCAACCTGCGCCGACCGTTGCCCAAGCCGGCATCCGGCTACAAGGTGCTGGTGGTGGGGCTGGGTCCGGCCGGGTTCACCCTCGCGCACCACCTGATCAATGATGGGCATTTCGTCGCCGCGATTGATGGCCTCAAGATCGAGCCGCTGGCGCCGGAGGTATCGGGGATGCTGGCGACCGGCGAGCGCGTGCCCTTCGCGCCGATCCGCGACATCGCTAGCCTCAACGAAGGCCTTGGCGCTCGTACCATGGCCGGGTTTGGCGGCGTCGCCGAATACGGCATCACCGTCCGCTGGGATAAGAATTTCCTCAAGATCGTGCGGCTGCTATTGGAGCGCCGCGCTCAATTCGCGATGTATGGCGGGGTGCGCTTTGGCGGCACGGTGACGATCGACAACGCCTTCGATCTCGGCTTCGATCACATCGCGATGTGCGCCGGCGCCGGCCGCCCGACGGTCATCCCGATGGCGAACAGCCTCGCGCTCGGGGTGCGCCAGGCCTCCGATTTCCTGATGGCGCTGCAGCTGACCGGCGCCGCCAAGACCGAAAGCATCGCCAACCTCACCGTGCGGCTGCCGGTCGTCGTCATCGGCGGCGGGCTTACCGCGATCGACACCGCGACCGAGGCGCTCGCCTATTACCCGCTGCAGGTCGAGAAGTTCCTGTCGCGCTACGAGACGCTCGCGGCCGAGCGCGGCGCGGCTGCGGTGCGCGCCGGCTGGAGCGAGGCAGAGAGCGCGGTCGCCGACGAGTTCATCGCCCACGCCAAGGCGCTGCGTGCCGAGCGTGACGCCGCGAAGCGCGAGGGCAGGTCGCCGCGCTTCGCCAAGCTGATCGACGGCTGGGGTGGGGTCACCATCGCCTATCGCCGCCGCCTCATCGACGCGCCGAGCTACACCCTCAACCACGAGGAGGTGGCGAAGGCGCTGGAGGAGGGCATCCGTTTCGCCGAGGGTCTGACCCCGCTCGCGGTCGAGATCGACCAGGACGAGCAGGCGGTGGCGCTGCGCCTGTCGCGAGCCGAGCCGGAAGGCGAGGTGGTGTTGCCGGCGCACACCATCCTGGTTGCCGCCGGAACCCAGCCCAACACCGTGCTGGCGCGCGAGGACCCGGCGCATGTCGCGCTCGACGGGCGCTATTTCCAAGCGCTTGACGAGGCTGGCAATAAGGTCACCCCAGAACGCGTCGCCAAGCCCGCCGAGGCGCAGGTGCTGATGAGTCTGATGGCGGATGGGCGCACGGTCAGCTTCTGGGGCGACCTCCATCCGAGCTTTGCCGGCAATGTCGTCAAGGCGATGGGCGGCGCCACCCGCGGCTACCCCGTGGTCAGCCGTATGTTGGCGCGACGCAAGGCGGCAGAGCCCACGCCCGAAGCCCTAAAGGCCCGACTCGACGACGAGTTACGCCCCCGCGTGCACGAGGTTATTCGGCTGACCCCGCGCATCATCGAAGTCGTGGTGCGGGCGCCGATGGCGGCGCGCGCCTTCCGGCCCGGCCAGTTTTACCGGCTGCAGAATTACGAAACCTCCGCCGCGAAGAACGCGGGCACCACCCTGGCGATGGAAGGCCTGGCGCTGACCGGCGCCTCGATCGACCGCGAGCAGGGGCTGCTCTCGACCATCGTCCTCGAGATGGGCGGCTCATCCGACCTCTGCGCGCTGTTGCAGCCGGGCGAGCCGGTGATCCTGATGGGTCCGACCGGCACGCCGACCGAAACCCCGGCCGGCGAGACCGTGCTCTTGGTCGGCGGCGGGCTCGGCAACGCCGTGCTGTTCTCGATCGGCGCGGCGCTCAGGGCCCAGGGCTCGCGCGTGCTCTATTTCGCTGGCTACAAGACGCTCGCCGACCGCTACAAAGTCGCCGATATCGAGGCCGCCGCCGACACCATCGTCTGGTGCTGCGACGAGGCGCCGGGTTTCGAGCCGAGCCGCAAGCAGGACCGCGCCTTTGTCGGCAACATCGTCGAGGCGATCGAGGCCTATGGCGCCGGAAAGCTCGGGCCGATCGAGATGCCGCTCGTCGAGGTCGATCGCATCATCGCCATCGGCTCCGACATGATGATGAACGCAGTGGCGCAGGCCCGCCACGCCAAGCTCGCTGCCTACTTCCGCCCCGGCCACCGGGCGATCGCGTCGATCAACTCGCCGATGCAGTGCATGATGAAGGAGATCTGCGCGCAGTGCCTGCAGCGCCAGCGCGATCCCGTCACCGGCACCGAAACCATCGTCTTTTCCTGCTTCAACCAGGATCAGGACATGGACCGGGTCGATTTCCCCACCCTGCACCGCCGCTTGTCGCAGAACGGCGCGCAGGAAAAGTTAACCCGGCTGTGGATCGACCGGACTCTGAAGCAGCTCGGCCGCCGCGAAGTGGTTGAGGCGGTGGAATAGGCACCGCACCGATCAGTATTGGGTGAGTTAAATCGTCTCCGCGCGCTGAATGCGCAACTGTTTATTCAACCCGCATCTAATGTAAGATAATTGGAATGGCGCTCAGCGTTCGTAAGAACGCGGGCGAAGTACAAAAAAGTTTCCGGGAGGACGCGTCATGCAGAGCCGGTCATCCGCGGCGGGGGCGAGCGCCCTGCCGCCGACCAATCGTCGGCTCCAATTGGTCATCGCTATCCTCTGCATGATGATGATCGCCAATCTCCAATATGGCTGGACCCTTTTCGTGCAGCCGCTCAACGCCGCAAATGGCTGGTCGGTCGTCGACATCCAGGTCGCGTTCAGCTTGTTCGTCGCCCTGGAGACCTGGCTCACCCCGATCGAAGGGTGGATCGTCGATTGGGTAGGCGCCAAAAATGGCCCGCGCTGGATGGTCGCCTTTGGCGGCGTGTTCATCGCGATCGGCTGGATCGTCAATTCGTTCGCCGCGACGCTGCCGATACTCTATTTGGGCGCGGTGCTGTCCGGGGTGGGCGCGGGGGCGATCTACGCGACCTGCGTGGGCAACGCGGTCAAATGGTTTCCCGACCGCCGCGGTCTCGCGGTGGGCCTGACCGCTGCCGGGTTCGGCGCCGGCGCGGCGCTCACCGTCATTCCGATCCGCGAGGTGATCGCGACCTACGGCTACCAGGCCGCGTTCCTGTGGTTCGGCATCGTTCAGGGCGCCATCGTCTTCGT
>DATNJF010000235.1:0-25929 GCA_035604035.1 Allostellaceae bacterium
GTGCTTGACGGTGCCTTCGAGCGCCTCCCAGGTCAGGTTGAGCCCGTCGAACTCAGCGTAGCCGTGTTCGAGCCGGGTCAAAATGCGCAAGGTCTGGTCGTTGTGCGAGAACCCGCCATATTCCGCCATCTCGGCGTTAAGCGCCTCCTCCCCGGCGTGGCCGAACGGCGTGTGGCCAAGGTCGTGCGCCAGCGCCAGCGCCTCGGCCAGATCCTCGTCGAGCCCCAGCACCCGGCCGATCGAGCGCGCGATCTGCGCCACTTCGAGGCTGTGGGTCAGTCGCGTGCGGTAGTGGTCGCCCTCGTGATAGACGAAGACCTGGGTCTTGTGCTTGAGCCGGCGAAACGCGGTCGAGTGGATGATACGGTCGCGGTCGCGCTGAAACGGCGAGCGCATCGCATGCTCCGGCTCCGGATGGAGCCGCCCGCGGGTCTCCTCCGGCTTCGACGCATAAGGCACGCGCGCCACCGGCCATTTCATCAAAAAAAATCCTCATCCTGAGGAGGCGCCCCTTCGAGACGCCGCCTTTGCGACGGCTCCTCAGGACGAGGACGCCGTCTCGAGGGACGCATGTCGCTCACCCAGCTCTGAAATTCGATATTACCTGATATTGGGCTAAGTCGGCGCTCGGGCAATCATTGCTGCCACGCCTTGTAGGGCAGCACCAGCTTCCCGGCCGTGCGCTCGGGCGGCCAGACCGTTACGTATTGCTTGCCACGCAGCTGGGTCAGATAAGTTCCGGCCAGCGTATTCTGGCCGCTGGCGTCGAATTTGACACCGTCGTAGCCGACGATGAGCTGGTCCGGCTTTAGATCGGTCTCCCGCAGCGCCTTTTGGATCGCCGCCGGATCGGTCGAGCCAGCCCGATTGATCGCGGCGGCCAGCACCAGGAACCCCTGCAGCACCCGCGCGCTCGTATCGTCGAGGTCATGCCCGGTCTTGGCCTTGTAGAGGCCGTTGACGATCGCGCTCGGGCTATCGGCATCGCCGACGCTCCACACGCTGCGGTCGATCAGCCCCTGCGCCAGATTGCCGTCGGCGGCGACAAAGCCGGGGTCGGAAAACCCATCATCGTCGCCGATCAGGATTGGTGGTTTGTAGTCGATCGACTTCATCGTCTTGATAAACAGCGACGCGTCGGCCCCGTCGCTGATAAAGATCGCGACATCCGGGTTCTTGTTGCGCAGTTCCTTGACCTGGGCGGACAGATCGATGCCATCGGGCGCGTAGCCGATCTCGGTGACGATATCGATTCCCGCCGCCTTCGCCGCGTCGCGCAGGGCTGCCTCGGTCGAGGCGCCGCGCGCGGTCTTCTCGAAAACCAGCGCGATCGTATCGACCTTTGTGCCGCCCGCCTTCTGCGCGGTGAGGAACTGCATATAGGCCTTGGTGAGATCGCTCGCGAGCGGGGTCGTCCGAAACACCCATTTGAAGCCGCGTCCGGTGATTTTCGGCTCGGTTGCATCGGGGGCCAGGAACGGGACGCCGTGGTGCTCGGCCGCCGCGGTTGCCGCCAGAGTGGCGGCCCCTTCGCCAGCGCCGATCAACGCGACGACCTGGTTCTGGCCGATCAGGCGCAACACTTGGCTCTGCGCTACCGAAGGATTGTCCTGATGGTCGGCGGCGATCACCTGGATCAAATCATTGCCGAGATTGGGTAGGCCTTGCCCCGCGCCGAGCGGGAGCGCCTCCAGCCCCTTATGCGGCTTGTTGACGATGTCCGCGGCGATCTCGATTGCCGCCGCGGCATCGAGGCCCGATTTCTTGGAGGGCCCGGTAAACGAATAGACGACGCCGATCCGGATAAAGTCGTTGGCGCGGCCTTGGGTGGTCCCGGCAATCGTCAGCGCGAGTGCCAGACCGGCGGCCGCGAGAAACCGCATCAAGTGCGCAGTTTTACCGTGGCCGCTCGATCCACCTTGCCCGCCGCGTCGAGCGCGACGCGGTAGGTCTCGCGCGCCATCGCCGCGTCGATCAGCCCATCGGAGACATCGAGCGCGACCTGGTCGGCGTCGCGCGTCGCCGGGTCGCCGAACCCGCCGCCACCCGGCAGTTCGAGGCGGATGAAATCGCCGCCTGAGATCGTCGCCCGCCCCTTGGAGCGGATCGCCTTGCCCGAGCCCAGCGAAACCCGGCCCGGCGCCCCCAGCCCGCCGCCGTCGCGGCCGCGCGCCGGATTGTTGATGCGCTCGAAATTGCACAGCATCGCTACCGGCATGCCATCGGCGCCGCCGAGCTCGATGACCTGGCCAAGCCCGCCACGGTATTTTCCCGCGCCGCCCGAGCCCTCGCGAAACTCGCGGCGCCGGAACATCACCGGCGCCACCGACTCCGTTGCTTCGACGGGAATCGTACGAACACCCGACGGGAAGGCGGTGACGTCGAGCCCGTCCTTGCCGGGCCGCGCACCAGTGCCGCCGCAATGAAAGATCACGGTGCTGAACGGCGGCACTTCATCGTGACCGTCATCGCCCAATTCGTCGGCGACATCGGCGCCGCCGTAGATCTGTGGGTTCCACAGCGATGACGCGCCCTCGGCCGGGACGCCGCCCTCCATCACCTGATGCAGGCAGCCGAACACAACATCGGGCAGCATGTGGCCGACCGTGTGTCTCGCGGCGACCGCGCGCGGGCGCTTGACGTTGAGCAGGCACCCGTCGGGGGCGCTCGCGGTGATCGGCGCCAAGGAGCCGGCATTGTTCGGCACTTCGGGCGCGACCAGGCACTTCACCCCGAACGCGGTGTAGGCGAGCATGTAGTTGGCGACGACGTTGATGCCGAAGGAGCTCGCCGGCGAGGTGCCGGTGTAGTCAACATGGATGCCGTCCTCGCCGATCGTCATCTCGCCGGCCAGGATCAGCGGCCGGTCGTAGCCGTCCATGTGGACTTCGTTCTTGTATTTGCCGGGCTTCAGCTTGCGGATCGCCTCGATCGTCGCTTCGCGCGAGGTCTCGATGATGTGCTCGCCGAGCCGGTCGAGATTGGCGATGCCGAATTCCTCCATCATCTCGACGAGACGCCGGCTGCCCTCGTCATTGCACGCGGCCAGCGCATAGACGTCGCCCTCGACCTGCAGCGGCTCGCGGACATTGGCGCGGATAATACCCATCAGATCTTCGTTCATCCGGCCTTCGCGCGCCAAGGCCATCAGCGGGATCGCCAACCCCTCCTCGAACACCTGCCGCCCGTCCGGTCCCATGCCGAGCCCGCCGATATCGACGACATGCACGGTCGAGGCAAAGAGCCCGACCGGCTCGCCGCGCAGAAAAGTCGGGCTGACCACGGTGAGGTCGTGCAGATGGCCGCAGGTTAGCCACGGGTCGTTGGTGATGTAATGGTCGCCCGGCTTCATCGTCTTCAGCGGAAACGCGTCGAGGAAATGCTTCACCGCCGCGGCCATCGAATTGACGTGGCCCGGCGTGCCGGTCACCGCTTGTGCCAGCATCTTGCCGTCGCGGTCGAAGACCCCGGCCGAGAGGTCGCCCGCCTCGCGCACCGGGGTCGAGAACGCGGTGCGCACCAGGGTCTGCGCCTGCTCCTCGACGACGGCGATCAGCCGCGACCACATGATCTGCATATGAATCTGCGACAGGGCGGTATTCGGGCGGCCGAGCATCTTGCCTCCGGAGCTCTCTCCCATGGCGCAGGAGACAGTGGGGAGTTTAAGGGCTGCCGCCCGGCAAGGGCAACGCCGGCGCGCTCGCTACCCGAGCTTATAGGCTTGGCGCGCCAAGAGCTTCCAGTCGCCGCCCTGCTTCTGCCACACCGCGAGCACGCCGATATCGATGTGCGTAACCTTGCCATCCTGCTCGTTGTCCGAGACCCAGTGGTGCCGCGCCACTCCGGCGTCGCCAGCGACAAAAGTCTTCGGCTCGGGAAATTCGAGCGATTTGACGGTCGCCTTGCGGTTCATCACCCCGTCGATAAACTCGGCCTGGTTCTGAATCGTGCCGCCGGAATGGCCATAGGTAAGCTCGGGAGCGGTGAGCGCGGCGAGCTTCGCCTTGTCGGCCGAAAAGATCGCCTTGCGCAGCTCCTCGACGGCCTGCGCGAGGCCGGGATCGTCGGCGGCAAAGGCGGCGCTGTTCCGCAACAGGCTTGATGCGCCGAGCGCGGCGGCGCCGGCGATCGCCAGATGGCGACGGTCGATCTTCATGGTTCCCTCCCGATTGCACGGATTCGCTCCGCTCGTGGCAATCAAAGCGCACGCGCGTGCCACCCGCAACGGACGGTTTGCCTCCGGCGGCTGGGCGGGCGAAACTGCGCCGCACGAGAACGCCAGCAGGGAGACCGGACATGGGACGCAGATACGCGAACATCCTTGAGACCGTCGGCAACACGCCGGTCGTGAAGATCAACCGCCTGGCGCCTCCCGATGTGAACCTCTTCGTCAAGATCGAGGCGTTCAACCCGCTGGGCTCGATCAAGGACCGCCTCGCGCTCGGCGTCATCGAGGCGGCCGAGAAATCGGGCGAACTCAAGCCCGGCCAGACCGTGATCGAGGCGACCAGCGGCAATACCGGCATTGGCCTGGCGATGGTCTGCGCCCAGAAGGGCTACCCGCTGGTCGTCACCATGGCCGAGCCGTTCAGCGTCGAGCGCCGTCGGCTGATGCGCTTCTTGGGCGCCAAGGTGGTGATCACCCCGGCGGCGGAGCGCGGCATGGGCATGGTCAACAAGGCTCAGGAACTGGCCAAGGCCCACGGCTGGTTCATGACGCGGCAGTTCGAGAACGAAGCCAATCCCGATATGCACTCGCGCACCACCGCGCGCGAGATCATCGACGATTTCGCCGACACCACGCTCGACTACTGGGTCACCGGGTTCGGCACCGGCGGCACGTTAAAGGGCGTCGCGCGGGTGCTCGCCAAGGAGCGGCCGAACACCAAGATCGTCGTTTGCGAGCCCGAGGACGCGCCGATGCTGACCAGCGGCGCGCCGCAAGCGCGCAACCCCGACGGCACGCCGGCCACCGGTCACCAAGCCTGGAAGCCGCACCCAATGCAGGGCTGGAGCCCCGATTTCATCCCCAAGCTCACCGCCGACGCGGTCGATATGAAGGTCATCGACAAGATCATCCGCATCCCCGGCCCCGAGGCGCTCAAATGCAGCAAGGAGCTGGCACAGAAGGAGGGGATTTTTGTCGGCATCACCTCGGGCGCGACCTTCGCCGGCGCGCTCAAGGTCTGTGCCGACGCGCCCAAGGGTTCCAACGTGCTGTGCATGCTCCCCGACACCGGCGAGCGCTACCTCTCGACCCCGCTCTTCGCCGATGTCCCGGCCGACATGACCGAGGAAGAGATCGCGATATCGCATTCGACCCCCGGCGGCTGGCTGAAACCGCCGGCCTAGCGTTTTTGCCCGGCGCCGCATCATCTTGACACGGTCCAGATTGGGGCGGCGCCGCTGGTTCCAATGAGCCGCATTTTACCCAATCGACGAGGGCGCAACGCAGGGTCGAACAGGCTTGGCCCTTTAAGCCGCCGCTGCGCTGCTTATATGACGCGGCGTAGCGGAGGCGCGCCGATGCGGCGCCGGCCTTTGGCACCAGGAGTGTTGCGATGAAGCGAATTGCTACAGGGGTCGTGAGTGGGGCGATAGCGGCGCTCACAGCCACCGCCGCGTTGGCGCAGACCGCCTATGACGACGCAACTTGCCGGCAATATGCCGACCAGAACACGGCCGCGCTGCGCGCTCAGGCGCAAAACCAGGCGGTCGGCGGCACGATTGTCGGCGGGCTGCTCGGCGCCGGCATCGGCGCGGCGATCGGCGGCGGGCGCGGCGCGGCGATCGGCGCCGGCACCGGCGCCATTGTCGGCACCGGCACCGGCATGGCCAATGCCCAGGCGACGTCGGACTACGCCAACCAGCAATACGCCGCGTATTACCAGCAATGCATGGCGAGCCGCACCCCGGCCGCGGCGCCGCCTCAGGGCTACCCGCCGACGACGACGCAGCAGCTCAACCAGCAGCAGCTCAACCAATACGGCCAGCCGCCCGTCCCGCAGCCCTATTACAACCGCTAGGAACTGAGCGCGCGGGGCGCTAAGCCCCGCGCCGCACCAGCTCGATATAACCGAACGGGTCGATTCGGGCGTCGAAGTTGCGGCCGACGACAGTCGAGGTTTCGTCCTCGATGATGACGGCCGGCCCTGGCATCCGCGCGCCCGCTACGAGCGCCTGGCGCTCATAGATCGCGACCTCGACGAACTCTCCGGTTTCGGGATCGAAGACTGGGCGGTTGCGCGCCGGGGCAGCGTTGAACGCCTTCGGCGCCTCCGGCGGCGCCGCCTCCTCGACCGGCACCGGCCCCGAAACCAGCACCACCCAGCTCAGCACCTCGACCTCGACGCCGGGGATGATGCGGCTGTAGAGCCGGCGGTAAGCCTCCTCGAACGCGGTGACGATCTCGCCGGCATCCTCCTTGCGGTAGGTCTTGGCAACCAGCGGCACCGCGATCTCGTGGCCCTGACCGCGATAACGCATCAGCGCCGAGCGGGTCTCGCTGAGCTTGGCGGTCGGCTCGCCACGCCGGACGATCGCCTCGGCCTCCTCATACATCGCGGCGAGCAGCTTGTTGGCGGCGTCGGCGGCGAAATTATCGAGCCGCTGCAGCTGCGAGCGGACGATTTCGTAGGAGATCGGCGCGCGCAGAAAGCCGACCGCCGAGCCGACCCCGGCGTTCGATGGCACCAGCACCCGGTCGAGCCCCAGCTTGTCGGCCAGCCGCGCCGCGTGCAGCGGCGCCGCGCCGCCGAACGCGACGAGGGTGCGGCCGCGCGCGTCCTTGCCGCTTTCGATGGCGTGGACGCGGGCGGCGTTGGCCATGTTCTCGTCGACGATCTCGCTCACCCCAAGCGCCGCCACGTCCAGCGCCAAGTCGAGCTTGTCGGCGACCTCGCGCTGCATCGCCCGCTCGGCGGCGGCGCGGTCCAAGGCCATCTTCCCGCCGGAAAACCCGGTCGGGTCGATGCGGCCGAGCAGCAGATCGGCGTCGGTAACGCTCGGCAGGGTGCCGCCCTGCCCGTAGCAGGCCGGCCCCGGATCGGCCCCGGCGCTGTCCGGCCCGACGGTGATGCGCTTTAACGGGTCGACCCGCGCGATCGACCCGCCGCCGGCGCCGATCTCGACCATCTCGATGACCGGGATGCGCAGCGGCAGCCCGCTCCCTTTCTTGAAGCGGTAAACCCGCGCCACCTCGAAGGCGCGGCTGGTCTGCGGCTGGAGATCGTCGATCAGGCAGATCTTCGCGGTGGTCCCGCCCATGTCGTAGCTGAGCACCTTGTCGAGCGCGCATTGCCGGGCGATGTGCACGGCGAAGATCGCCCCACCGGCCGGCCCCGACTCGACCAGCCGCACCGGAAAGCGGATCGCGGTCTCGACCGTGGTGAGCCCGCCGCCCGAGGTCATCAAAAACAGCGGGCAGGTGAACCCCTCCTCCTGCAGCATTGCTTCGAGATTGACCAGGTAGCGCCCGATCATTGGCTGGACGTAGGCGTTGGCGCAGGCGGTCGAGAGGCGCTCATATTCGCGCATTTCGGGCGAGACCTCGCACGACAAGGTCATCGCGACGCCTTTCGAGTGCCGCAGTAGCAACTCGCGCGTGCGTTCTTCATGCGCCGGGTTGACGTAGCTGTGCAGGAAGCCGATCGCGGCGCTCTCGACCTCCTCGACCTCGAGCCGCTTGGCCAGCGCCGCCACCGCCGCCTCGTCGAGCGGTGTCACCACCCGGCCGCGCGCGTCGATCCGCTCGGGCACTACCCAGCGCAGCCGGCGCGGCACCAAGGGCGGCGGCAGGTCGATATTGACGTCGTACTGCTCGAAGCGGTTCTCGTGCCGGATCTCGACCGTGTCGCGGAAGCCTTCGGTCGTGATGAGCGCGGTCTTGGCGCCCTTGCGCTCGATGATCGCGTTGGTGGCGAGCGTCGTGCCGTGGATGATGATCGACAGCTTGGCCGGGGTCACCCCGGCCTCGCGCATAACCGCGCGGATCACCGCCAACACGCCGAGCTCGGGCGCGTGCGGGGTTGTTAGCATCTTGGCGCTGAACCGCTTGCCGTCGACCTCGAGCGCGACATCGGTGAAGGTGCCGCCGATATCGACCCCGAGTCGCGCCTCGTCCGCTCTCGCCACGCCCGAAGTCCCAACATAGGATAAGAAAGCC
Source organism: Allostellaceae bacterium (assembly GCA_035604035.1). Lineage (GTDB taxonomy): Bacteria > Pseudomonadota > Alphaproteobacteria > ATCC43930 > CGMCC-115725 > DATARH01. Next base: position 8,165 of record DATNJF010000235.1, read on the forward strand.
GCGCAGTGTTCGGCGCGACACTGTGGCGAGTCAACCGCTTAGGCCGGTCTCGCACCGCCTGCGCGAATTAACTCGGGCTGTCTCCGAGGACCCCGATTGCACTAACATACCGGCCGGGGCGGGAGCAGCACGAAAGGGGACAATCATGAGCTATTCGTCGCTGCCGGGACCCCACCGCTTCGACGTCACCGACGAAACCGTCGACGCCTATCGCGCCGTCTTCGACAACGTGCAGCTCGTCATAGAAATGGCGCTGCTACCGTTCGCGATGGTGCTGGCGATCGAGCTCGTCGCGCTGATCCTGCCGGGCGGCGGCATCTTCGGCCGCCTGCTCGCGGCGTTGGTCAGCGCGGTGGGCATGCTGATCTTCGGCACCATTTTTGTCGTCCGCTGGCATCGCTTCGTGCTGCTCGGCGAGGCCGTCGCCGGCGGGCTGGTCCCACCCGGCTGGAGCACATTTCTCGTAACCTCCCTCAAGCTTATGGCGATTATCGTCGTCGGCTGGATCATCCTCGGGTTCGTCGCGCTCCTGCCGCCGCACATCCTAACGATGCCGCTCACCGCGATCGGCGGCATCGCGCTCACTCTGGGCTCGATGCGAGTATCGCTGATCTTTCCAGCGGCGGCGATCGAGCGCCCGATCGGGTTCGTGACCGCCTCGAATTTGATCGCCGGAAATTTTTGGCGGCTCTTCGTCTGCCTGGTGATGTGCTATCTGCCCTTTGTCGTCGCCGGCTATATCGTCATTCGTATCGGCACGATCTTCCCCGCGCTGTTCTGGATCGTCTTCCAGGGGCTGCAGCTCGCGGTCTCGTTCGTCGGGATCGCCGTCGTCGCCGCGCTGCTCTCGCACCTCTATCGTGAGATCGCGATGGAGGCGCCACCGGCGGCGTAGAGCATGCCCCGATCGCGCGGGATGCACGGGCCGCAAGTCCGCAGGGCAGCAAAGGGATCGCTTGTAGAACAGCGATTGCAGAGTTTAATTGCGCTCCCGATCTTGCGGTTGTTTGCTCCGCCCGCCGATCCGAAGCCCAACAATGACGATCACGACGACGACCAAGGTGAAAACCGCCCACTTCATGCGAAAAGGATGGCTTGGAGGGTTAGCCTAGTCAATTGCCGTCTCACGCTCAGGTTGCTGGTCCGCGCCGGCGAGCCGAGATCGCCGAGGAGGTTGGCTCGACGCCTGCGGCAGGCTCGCTCTGACATTCATTCGAAGGGAAATGACTCGCGCCGCTCTGCGATCTTCTTGGCTCTGCGATCTTCTTGTTAGATGATACGGCAATCGACCTCCCCTGGAGAAAATCCGATCGTTCCGCTTCGGGGCGAGCCGCTAAATCTTGGGGTGGCTGACCGCTTCCGAATAGACTTTCCGGAGCATGGTCAGGCATCGGGATGGCGCCGCCTCTTGCCCTGGGCCTTTGGGCTTCTGACGCTGGTCGCGCTCGTCGTGGTCGTCCTCCATTTTGGCACGATCGAGGAGTTTACCCGGCTGGCTTTAGCAGCCCGCCCCGAGTGGTTCATCCTTGCCTGCGTCGCCCAGGCGGCGACCTACGTGTCCGCATCTCTGGTGTGGCGGCAGGTCTTACGGCGTGCCGGGTACCCGCGACGGCTCCGCACACTCGTTCCCCTCGGCATCGCCAAGCTGTTCACGGATCAGGTGGTACCAACCGGGGGCGTCAGCGGCGCGATCCTCGTCGTGAACGGCCTAACCCGCCGAGGCATCCCAGCGAATGCCGCGATGGCGGTGCTGCTGGTGGGGCTGGTCGCCTATTTCGCGGCCTATTTAGCGTCGGTCTTGGCCAGCCTCGCGATTCTGTGGCTGCACTCCCGTGCAAACGCTGCGCTCTATGTTGCGGTGGCGATCTTCGTTGCCATCGTCGTCGCACTTCCGTCGGGCGTGATCTGGCTGCGGCAGTGGGCGAACCGGCTGCCGACAACCTGGCTCAGGCGGTTGCCCGGCGCTGCCTTTCTGCTCAGCGCAATCGCGAAAGCTCCCACCGATCTTCTGCGCGATCCGGCCTTACTTGCTGAAACCGTCGCTCTCGAGCTCGCGGTTTTCGTGTTCGATGCCCTGACGCTGTGGCTGGTATTTCGCGCCCTGGGCGACACCCCGGCGATTTGGATCGCGTTCGTCAGCTTCATCATGGCATCGATGGCGGCAACCCTCGGGCCAATCCCGCTCGGCCTAGGCACGTTCGAAGCGGCTTGTGTCGGCATGCTCAGCCTGCTCGGCGTGGCGATCGAAGCCGCTTTGGCGGCGACGCTTTTGTTGCGCGGGCTAACATTTTGGCTACCCATGCTGCCGGGCCTGTGGCTTGCCAGGCGTGAGATCGCTCCGGGCTGACCTTGCCTATCGCGAGATCGCCGGCGCCCGGCTAGCTCATTGATCTAACCTGCCCCGATAGCGCCGCGCGGCAGTCGCAAATCCGCCACGCTCGCCGCAAAGCATCGCCAAATCCACGAAGGGAGGCGACGATGCTGCGATTGTTGCGCGAGTGTTCGCTCGGGCTGGTTCTGGTCATTGCCATCGGCATGCCCGCCCAAGCGGCCGAGCTGACCTTGAAGCGCGTCATGCTGTCGAGCGGCGGGGTCGGCTATTTCGAATACGAGACCACGGTCGATGGCGATGCGACCCTGACCCTCGACGTCGCGCTCGACCAGGTGGACGATGTGCTCAAGAGCCTGATCGTCTACAACAACGGCGGTCATGCCGGCGCGATCACCCTGCCCGGCCGCGAGCCGCTGGCGCAGGGCTTTGCCGATCTGCCGTTCGACCAGTCGGCGCTGGCCTCGCTCACCGACCTCTTGAACGCGCTGCAAGGCGCCGAAATTCGTATCGGCGGCGACAAGCCTCTCATCGGCCGTCTGGTGCACGCCGAGGACGAGACGGTGCACCATCCAGACGGCAGCAGCGAAACTCGCACCCGGGTCAGCGTGCTCGGCGATAGCGGGCTGCGCCAGCTGACCCTCAAGGATCTCGACGCGGTCGAGTTTACCGATCCGGCGCTCGCCGCCGAGGTCAAGACCGCGCTCAGCCGCCTGGCGGCCTATCGCGCTCAGGGGCGGCGGCAATTGACCATCGCCACAAGCGGCGCCGGTAAGCGCACGGTGCGGGTCGGTTATGTCGTCGCCATGCCGCTGTGGAAGGCGACCTACCGGCTCAGCCTGCCGGCTGACCCGGCTGCCGGCTCGGCACACCTGCAAGGCTGGGCGGTGCTGGAGAATTTCAGCGGCCAGAGTTGGAACGATGTCGAGTTGACCCTGCTCTCGGGCAGCCCCGTGACCTTCCGCCAGGCGCTCTACCAGAGCTACTACGTGCCGCGGCCAATCGTGCCAGTAGAGGCCGGCAATCGCACCTTGCCGCCAGCGGACACCGGCACATTCGCCGACGATCTCACCAAGGCGGAGAACGCGCTTCCCGCCCCATCCCCGGCCCCCTTGGCCCCATCGTTCAGGCAGCAGTTGGCGGCTGGATTGCCCGCTCCGCCTCCGCCGCCGGCTTCCGCGCCAGCCATCCCGCCGGCCGCGATCGAAGCCGCATCGACCCAGGACGAAGCAACGCAGATCGCCTTCACCCTCGCAACCAAAGTCAGCGTCGCCGCCGGGCAAAGCCTCGTCGTGCCGTTGATCGACCGCGAGCTGCCGGCGCGGCGGATCGATTTCTTCCAGCCCGCGACCGACGCCCATCATCCGCTCGCCGCGATCGAGCTGACGAACGCCGCCGATAGCGGCCTGCCGCCCGGCGTGCTGACGCTCTATCAGCAGAGCGACGCTGGCAGCTCCTATCTCGGCGACGCCCGGCTTGCCGCGCTCCCAGCCGGCGACAAGCGGCTCCTCAGTTACGCGATCGACACTAAGGTCACGGTCGATCAATCGACCGACACGCAGCAATCGATCGTCAAGGCGACGGTCGCCGACGGCGTCATGCGCCTCACCCGACTGCAACGGCGCACCGCGACCTATCAGGTGAATTCCGCCGCGCCGCCTCCGGCTCTCGTCATCGAGCAGCATCGGCTCGCCGGCTGGAACCTCGCCGCGCCGACTACGGCAGACCGCACCACCGACGCCTACCGCGTCACCGCCGCGCTCGATCCCAAGGGCAACGGCAAAGTGACGATCGTCGAGGAGAAGCCTGCCGAGGAACAGGTCCAGCTGCTCGACCTCGATGACCACCAGATCGGCGTCTACCTCGCCGCGAAGAGCCTCGACCCTGCACTGCACCAGGTCTTTGCCGACCTGGCGCAGCGGCGCAGCGCGGTCAGCCGACAGCAGGCGGAGCTCGACCGGCTCAACGAGGAGCGCACGCGTCTCACCGACGACGAGACCCGACTGCGCGACAATTACACCGCCCTGAAGGACGATCCGGCGATGCGCAAGACGACCCTCGACAAATTGAAGGCGGCCGAGGTCGCGATCGACGTCAACGCCAATGCCATAGCCAAGGCGTCGACCGCGCTCGACGCGGCGCGGGCCGAACTCGCCGCCTATGTCGCCGCGCTAAAGGTGTAGGCGCTAATTCTTCGGCGGGAAGGTCGGCGGCAGCGGGTTGAAGTTGAGCGGCTGATCGCTCTCGATCTTCTCCTGGCTCGGCAGCTGCGACGAATCCCAGCCGCCGCCCAGCGCCTCGATCAGCGCGATGCTCGCCACCAGCCGGCTTTGCCGGATATTGACCGCCTGCACCGCGTCGTTGAGCGCGGTGGTCTCGGCGACGATGACCGCGGTATAGGCCTGCGTCCCGGCGAGATACTGGTTGTTGATCGTCTTCTCCGCCGAACGCGCCGCCACCACAGCCGCGTCCTCGGCTTGCGCCTGCTGGTTGAGGATGCGCTCGGCCGCGAGCTCGTCCTCGATCTGCTGGAAGGCGGTCAGCACGATCTGCCGGTAGTTGGCGACGGTCAGGTCGTAAGCCGCCTTGTCGGCCTCGACCCGAGCGTTGTGGAGGCCGCCATCGAAGATCGTCTGGGCGAGGTCCGAGCCGAACGACCAGACCCGGCTCGACGCGGTGAACAGCTTGCGCAGCATCGAGGATTGAACCCCGTAATCGCCGGTCAAGGTCACCGTCGGATAGAAGGCGGCGACATCGACGCCGATCCGGGCGTTGGCGGCGGCCATATCGCGCTCGGCGGCGGCGACGTCGGGCCGCCGCTCGATCAGCGCCGAGGCCAGCTCCGATGGGATCAGCGGCACCGCGACCACCGTCTCGATCGGAGCGATGCTGAGCTCGGCCGGCGGCTTGCCGATCAGCACCGCGATCGCATGTTCGAACTGCGCGCGGCTGACCCCGACCGCGATCAGCTGCGCTTTGGTGCCCTCGAGCTGGGCGCGCGCCTGATCCACCGCCGACTGGTCGGCGGTGCCGCTCTTGTACTGGTTGGTGACAATCTGCAGGGCCTGGGTGAACGCCTTGACCGAGGCCGACAGCAGCCGCTGCAGCTCGTCGGCGACCCGCAGCTGCATATAGGCGGTGGCGAGCGCTGCCTGCGCCGAGAGCCGCGCGCTGGCGAGCGTCGCGGCGCTGGCTTCGGCGCTGGCGACATTGGCCTCGATCTGGCGCCGTACAGAGCCCCACAGATCCAGCACCCAGCTGGCGTTGAGTGTCGTCTGGAAATTGTTGGAGATGTTGCCGCTGCTGGAGCGCGAGCGCGTCGCCGAGGCAGCCGCGTCTAGCGCCGGGAACAGCCCGGCCCTCGCCTCGGTGACGATCGCCTCGGCCTCGCGGAACGATGCCTCCGCGGCCTTTAAATTTTGGTTCGAGATGTCAATCTGCCGCTCTAGTTTGTCGAGCACCGGATCGGGGAAGATCGACCACCACGCTCCGCGGTCGATCGCGTCGTTGGGGCGGATCGGCGCCCAGCCTTTTTCCTGCGGTCCGGGCTTCCACGCCTCCTTGTAGGCGGCCGGCGCCGGTGCGTCGGGGCGCTGGTAATCGGGACCGACCAAAAAACACCCGCTCAGCCCCACCATCGCCACCAGCGCCACCGCTCGCCAGGTCATTGTCATGCCGCTTACTCGCCAGGCTGGACGACAGGGCCGCGCGGCACGCCGCGGCGGCGGAACCCCCAGCGCTGCTGCGCCCACAGGCGGAAGCGGTCGAGGTAGAGATAGATGACCGGCGTCGTGTAGAGGGTCAGCATCTGGCTCACCAGGAGCCCGCCGACGATCGAGATGCCGAGCGGCCGGCGCAGCTCGGAACCTTCGCCAAAGCCAATCGCCAGCGGCACCGCGCCGAGCATCGCCGCCATCGTCGTCATCATGATCGGACGAAAGCGCAGCACCGCCGCCTGGTGGATCGCTTCGCGCGAGCTCAGGCGGTTCTCGCGTTCGGACACAAGGGCAAAGTCGATCATCATGATTGCGTTCTTCTTGACGATGCCGATGAGGAGGATGACCCCGATCAGCGCGATGATGCTGAACTCGGTGTTGGCCAGCATCAGCGCCAAAACCGCACCGACCCCGGCCGACGGCAGGGTCGAGAGGATCGTGATCGGGTGGACGTAGCTCTCATAGAGAACGCCCAGCACGATATACACCGCGAGCAGCGCCGCAGCGATCAGCACCGGCTCGTTGTTGAGCGATTGCTGGAAGACCTGCGCAGTGCCGGCAAAATTGCCGTGGATCGTGCTCGGCACATGGAGCTGCGCCATCGCTCGGTCAACCGCCTGCGTCGCCTGGCTCAGCGAGACGCCGGGCTTCAGGTTGAACGAGATCGTGCTGGCGACGAAAAGCCCCTGGTGGTTGACCGCGAGCGGCGTCGTCCCCGGCCCGTAATGCGAGAAGGCGGCGAGCGGAACCATCGTTTCGCCGAAGGTGCTGACCGGCGCTCCGGTCGAGGCCGCGCTGCGTCCAGTCGAAGCGATCGCGTTGCTCTGCTGGTTGCGCGCCGCGTCGGAGGCGACCGTCGCCGCGGCGGAGGCTGCGGTCGCGCTGTTCTTGGCGACAGTCGCCGCCGCCACCGTCCCGGCCACCGCATTGGTGCCGGCGGTGCCCTTCACCGACCCGCCGGTACTGCTGACATAGATCTGCTTTAGCATGTCCGGGCTTTGCCAGAACTGCGGGTCGACCTCCATAACCACGTGATACTGGTTGCGCGCGGCGTAGATCACCGAGACCTGGCGCTGGCCGAACGCGTCGTAGAGCGTGCCGTCGATCTGGCTCGTCGTCAGCCCGAGCCGGGCGGCGGTCGGCCGGTCGATGACAAGATCGGTCTCGAGCCCGTGCTGCTGCTGGTCCGAATTGACGTCGGTCAGCGTGTCGAGCTTTTCCATCGCCGCGGTGATCTTCGGCGCCCAGTCGTCGAGCTCGGTGAGCGAATCGCCCTGCAAGGTGAATTGGTACTGCGCGTTCGATTGCCGCCCGCCGACGCGGATGTCCTGCACCGCCTGCAGGAACAGGCGCGCGCCGGGAACCTGGTTGAGCTTGGGCCGCAATCGGGCGATCACCTGATCGACCGACAGCTTGCGGTCCGCCAGCGGCTTCAGCGCGGCGAAGACAAAGCCCGAATTGGTCTGGCCGCCGCCGGTGAAGCCGACGACGCTCTGCACCGCCGGGTCCTGCCGGATGATGGCGATGAACCGCTGCAGTTTCTGCTTCATCAGCTGAAACGAGATGCTCTGGTCGGCCTGGATGCCGCCAATCATGCGGCCGGTATCCTGCTGCGGGAAGAAGCCTTTCGGCACCTCGTAGAACAAGAAGACGTTGAGGCAGACCGTGACGAGCAGCACCAGCATCACCTGGAGCGGCCGGCGCAGCGCCGCCACCAGGGTGCGGTCGTAGAAGCCGAGCACCGCGTTGAAGAACCGCTCGCTCCAGTGGTAGAGCCAGCCGTGCCGCTCGGTCGGCCGCCGCAGCACAAAGGCGCACATCATCGGCGTCGTCGTCAGCGAGATTACAAGCGAGATGATGATCGCCACCGACAGGGTCACCGCGAACTCGCGGAACAGCCGGCCGACGATGCCGCCCATCAACAGGATCGGCACGAACACCGCGATCAGCGACACGCTCATCGATAGCACGGTGAAGCCGACCTCGCGTGCACCTTGCAGCGCCGCCTGCCGGCGCCCCATGCCGGCCTCGATGTGGCGCGAGACGTTTTCGAGGACGACGATCGCGTCGTCGACGACAAACCCGGTCGAGATGGTCAGCGCCATCAGCGACAGATTGTTGAGGCTGTAGCCCATCAGATACATCGCGCCGAAGGTGCCGATCAGCGACACCGGCACCGCGACAGCGGGAATCAGCACCGCGCGCGCGTTCCGGAGGAACGCGAACACCACCAGGATCACCAGGCAGATCGAGATGATCAGCGTCGTCTCGACATCGTGCAGCGAGGCGCGGATCGTCGTCGTCCGGTCCATCATCATTCGCACGTCGATGCCGCGTGGGATCGACGCCGAAAGTGCCGGCAGCGAGGCGGTGATGCGATCAACCGTGTCGATGATGTTGGCGTTGGGCTGGCGGTAGAGGATCACCAGCACCGAGGGCTGCCCGTCGGCGAGCCCCTGGTTGCGCAGATTCTCGACCGAGTCGGCCACCGTGGCGATATCGGGCAGCCGCACTGCCGCGCCGTTGCGGTAGGCGATCACCAGCGGCAGGTAGTCCGCCGCCTTTGTCGCCTGGTCGTTGGTATAGATCTGGAAATGCAGGTCGTTCTGCTCGATCGCCCCTTTGGGGCTGTGCGCATTGGCTGAGGACAGCGCGGCGCGCACGTCTTCGAGCCCGATCCCGTATTTGTTGAGCGCCAGCGGGTTGAGCTCGACCCGCACCGCCGGCAGTGAGCTGCCGCCGATCGTCACCTGGCCGATGCCGTCGAGCTGCGACAGCGCCGGGGTCAGCACGGTCGAGGCGGCGTCGTAGATCTGGCCCGGGGTCAGCGTCTTCGAAGTGAGCGCAAGGATGGCGATCGGCGCGTCGGCCGGGTTGACCTTGCGGTAGCTCGGGTTGGTCCGCAGGCTCGACGGCAGGTCGGCGCGTGCCGCGTTGATCGCCGCCTGCACGTCGCGGGCGGCGCCGTCGATGTTGCGGTTCAGATCGAATTGCAGGGTGATACGGGTCGAGCCGAGCGTGCTCGACGAGGTCATCTCGGTGACGTCGGCGATGACCCCGAGATGGCGCTCCAGCGGCGTCGCCACCGTCTCCGACATCGTCTCTGGGCTGGCGCCGGGCATCTGCGCGAAGACCGAGATCGTCGGGAAATCGATCTGCGGCAGCGGCGATACCGGCAACTGGTTGAAGGCGAACATGCCGGCGAGCGCCACGCCGATCGTGAGCAGCGTCGTCGCGACCGGCCGCTCGATGAACGGGGTCGAGAAGCTCATTCGGCCGGGCTTTCGGCATCGAACCGGCGGCCGAAGCGGCGCCGCGTCCACCGGCCGAGCCGGTCGAAGCCGAGATAGATGACCGGCGTCGTGAACAGGGTCAGCGCCTGGCTCAGGATCAACCCGCCGACGATCGTCACCCCGAGCGGATGGCGCAGCTCGGAGCCCGTCCCGCCGCCGATCATCAGCGGCAGCGCGCCGAAGATCGCCGCCAAGGTCGTCATCATGATCGGCCGGAAGCGCAAGAGCGATGCCTGGTGAATCGCATCGCGCGCCGATTTGCCCTCGTCGCGTTCGGCGACGAGCGCGAAGTCAACCATCATGATGCCGTTCTTCTTGACGATGCCGATCAGGAGGATGACGCCGATGATCGCGACAATGCTGAGGTCGCTGCCGTCGAGCATCAGCGCCAGGAGCGCGCCAAGCCCGGCCGATGGCAGGGTCGAGAGGATCGTGATCGGGTGGATGAAGCTCTCGTAGAGCACGCCCAGCACGATATAGACGGTGACGATCGCCGCGACGATCAGCAGCACCTCGTTGGAAAGCGCCGCTTGGAACGCGAGCGCCGCGCCCTGGAAGGTCGTGATCATGCTGACCGGCAGGCCGACATCCTTCTCGGCCTGCTTGATCTGGTCGACCGCGGCGCCGAGCGCGGCGCCCGGCGCCAGGTTGAACGAGATCGTCACTGCCGGAAACTGACCGATATGGTTGACCGCCAGCGCCTCGGTCTGCTGCTGCACGCTGGCGAGCGCCGAGAGCGGCACCTGGCCGGTGCTCGACAGCGACGACGGCAAATAGATCTGATCGAGCGAGCTCAAGGCCTGTTGCGTCGCCGGGGTCGCTTCGAGGATGACCCGATACTGGTTCGACTGGGTGAAGATCGTCGAGACGATGCGCTGCCCGTAGGCGTCGTAGAGCGCGTTGTCGATCGTCGCCGGAGTGATGCCGAAGCGGCCGGCGGTGGCGCGGTCGATGAGGATATAGGCGGACAACCCGTTCTGGCCGAAATTGGTCGCGACATCGGCGATCTCCGGGATCTGCTGCAGCCGCGCGATCAGCTTCGGAACCCAGGTCGTGAACTCGTCCGGGTTCGCGTCCTGCAACGAGAATTGGTACTGGGTGCGGCTGACCGTGGCGTCGATGGTCAAATCCTGCACCGGCTGCATGTAGAGATCGACGCCGGCGACGTCTTTGACCTCGCCCTGCAGCCGGCGAATGATCGCGCTGGCGTCGAGCGAGCGCTGGTTACGCGGTTTCAGATTGATCAGGAAACGGCCGGTGTTAAGGGTCGCATTGGTGCCGTCGACGCCGATGAACGACGACAGGCTCACGACATCGGGATCTTTGAGGATCGCGTCGGCGAGCGCCACCTGCCGCTGTCCCATCGTCGCGAACGAAACCGACGCCGGCGCCTCGGAAATACCCTGGATGAGGCCGGTGTCCTGAACCGGGAAGAACCCTTTCGGGATCACCACGTAGAGAAGCACCGTCAGGCATAGCGTCGCGGCCGCGACCAGCAGGGTCAGCGCCTGACGGTCGAGTACCCAATTGAGCCAGATGCCGTAGCGGGCGATGATCCGGTCGAAGAAATGCTGCGTCCGGCGCATGAACCAGTTCATGTCCTCTTCGCGGACATGGTGCAGCAGCTTGGCGCACAGCATCGGCACCAGGGTGAGCGAGACGATCGCCGAGATGACGATCGTCACCGCCAAGGTGATGGCGAATTCGCGGAACAGACGCCCGACGACATCCGCCATGAAGAGGAGCGGGATCAGCACCGCGATCAGCGAGATCGTCAGGCTGATGATGGTGAAACCGATCTGCTCGGAGCCTTTGAGCGCCGCCTGCAGCGGCGGGTCGCCCGCCTCGATGTAGCGGGTCACGTTCTCGATCATCACGATCGCGTCGTCGACGACGAACCCCGTCGAGATGGTCAGCGCCATTAGCGACAAATTGTTGAGGCTGAACCCGGCGATGTACATGACCGCCAGCGTCCCAACCAGCGACAGCGGCACCGAGAGGCTGGGGATCAACGTCGCCGATGGGCTGCGCAGGAAGACGAAGATGACCGCGACGACGAGGACGATCGCCAGGCCCAGCTCAAACTCGACATCGGCGACCGAGGCGCGGATCGTGTTGGTGCGGTCGGTCAGCAAGGTGACGTCGACCGCCGCCGGCAGCGACGCCTGCAGCGCAGGGAGCAGCGCCTTGATGCTGTCGACCACCGCGATGACGTTGGCGCCCGGCTGGCGCTGAACGTTCATGATCACCGCCGGGGTGGTGTTGATCCACCCGGCGAGTTTGGTGTTTTCCTCACCGTAGATGGCTTGCGCGACATCGGAGAGATGCACCGGCGCGCCGTTTTTGTAGGCGATGACCAGGTTGCTGTAGTCGTCGGCGCTCTGGATCTGGTCGTTGGCGTTGATCGTGTAGGCGCGGGTCGGACCGTCGAAGCTGCCCTTAGGTGTGTTGACGTTGGCGTTGGCGATCGTCGTGCGCAGATCGTCGATGTTGAGGCCGAGCGCGGCGAGCTTGCGCGGGTCGGCCTGGATGCGCACTGCCGGCTTGTGGCCGCCGCTGATGCTGACCAGCCCGACCCCTGCCAATTGCGAGATCTTCTGCGCCATCCGCGTGTCGGCTAGGTCCTCGACTGAGGTCAGCTGCAGCGTCTTCGAGGTCAGCGCCAGGATCAGGATCGGCGCGTCGGCCGGGTTGACCTTGGCGTAGATCGGCGGCGCCGGAAGGTCCGATGGCAAGAGGTTGCCGGCGGCATTGATCGAGGCCTGCACCTCCTGCTCGGCGACGTCGAGGCTAAGGCTCAAATTGAACTGCAGGGTGATCACCGACGACCCCGCCGAGCTCGACGACGACATCTGAGTGAGGCCCGGCATCTGCCCGAGCTGCACTTCGAGCGGCGCGGTCACCGAGCCGGTCATCACATCGGGGCTGGCGCCGGGATAGAGCGTGATGACCTGGATCGTCGGGTAGTCGACCTCGGGCAGCGCGGATAGCGGCAGGAAGCGGTAGGCGACCATGCCAACCAGCATGATCGCCGCCATCAGCAGCGATGTCGCCACCGGCCGCAGGATGAACAGCCGCGACGGGTTCACGCGATGCCCTTAATCAGCGCGGGAACGCGCTCTCTCACCCGCCATTGCTCCGGTTCTGCTGTCCCGGTCCGGGTTGCTGTCCAGGCCCGCGATTGCGCTGACCGGGATTTTGTCCCGGCTGACCGGGCTGTTGCCCCGGGGGCTGGCCCGCCGGCTGTACCACTTCGACCTTGGCGCCGTCCTTCAAGCGGTCGGCGCCGTCGGTGACGATGACCTGGCCAGGGTCGAGTCCCTTGGTGACCGCGACCTGCTCGCCGGTGCTGGGGCCGAGCGTCACTACCTGGATGCTCACCGTGTTATCCGGCTTCACCAGGTAGACGAAGGTCCCCGGCGCGCCACGCTGGATCGCCGAGCTCGGCACGATGCTGGTGCCCTGCAGCGTATCGACATGCAGGGACACGTTGACGAACTGGTTGGGGAACAGGTTGAAATTGGCGTTGGGGAACTGCGCGCGCAGCTTGACCGTGCCGGTCGTGACGTCGACCTGGTTGTCGATCGTCGCCAGCTGCCCGGCTTCGAGCTGGGTCGTGCCGCTGCGGTCGAACGCGGTGGCGCCGAGCGTCTTGCTGGCGTGGGTTCGCGTCAAGATCGCCGGCAGATTGTCCTCGGGCACGGTGAATATCACCGAGATCGGCTGCAGCTGGGTGATGACGACGAGGCCGTTGGTGTCGCCCGTCTGCACGTAATTGCCGGCATCGACCTGGCGCAGCCCGACCCGGCCGCTAACCGGCGCGATAATATGGGCGTAGACCAGGTTCAATTTCTGCGTGTCGACCGCCGCTTGGTCGGCCTGCACCGTCCCCTTGGCCTGCGCCACCGTGGCGATCTGGGTGTCGCGCGTCTGGCGCGCCACCGAGTTCTGCGCCACCAGCGTCTGGTAGCGCTTCAGATCGACCCCGGCGTTGTCGAGCGCGGCCTGATCCTTGGCGAGCTGGCCCTCGGCCTGTTCGAGCGCGACCTGGTAGGGGCGCGGGTCGATTTGGGCGAGGAAATCGCCCTTGGCGACCATCTGCCCTTCCTGGAACCCGACCTCGACGAGCTGGCCGTTGAGCTGGGTCCTCACCGTCACCATCGCCAGCGGCGTCACCGTGCCGAGCGCAGCGACGGTGATCGGCATGTCGCCCTTCTGCACCGTCGCGGTGCCGACCGGCATCGGCCCGCCGGAGATGGCTCGGCCGGGCGTCACGGGCTGCTGGCGGTGGAGGACGTACCAGACCACCGCCGTGACAACCACGACCAGGATGATCAGCCACAGCAGGCCGCCTAGCCGCGAGCGGCGTGGCGGCGGCGCGCTCCCGATCGGCGGCCGCTCCCCCGGCTCCGCCGGCAACACCGGCGGCGGGCGCACTTCCTCGGCGGCGGGGGTGGGCGGCGCCCCCTGAGGACCTATCGGCGGCGGCGCGACGTAGCCGCGCGGCGGTTGATCGTCCATCGCCGCCTAGGCCTCGCGCGGCGCGGCGCCGGGCGGCGCGCCGCTACTCATCGTCGCCGATTTGACCGTCATCCCCACCTCGTCTTCCCCTCAATCTATGCTGCGGCGGAACCATCCCTCCCCGGCGAGCGGCGGCAGGCGGCAAAATGTCGGACTAGCCCAACGGTTGGGTTTCGAGACTAGCAGATCGCCGGCAACCGAGCGAGCCGTCACCAGCCTGCGACAAGCCTCTTTCGCCTCGCCCGCGCATCGTCTCAAATGCGCGCGGCGCAACGGCAAACGGCCAGGGGACAAGGCATGGCGATGGCGGCGAATCTTCCGGCGTTGAGTGGCGGCCAGCTCGTCGTCGGCTGCCTCAAGGCGCACCGGGTCGAGATGGCGTTCTCGGTCGCCGGCGAGAGCTATCTCGAGGTCCTCGACGCGCTCTACGACGCGCCGGAAATCCATCTCGTCACCTGCCGTCAGGAGGGCGGCGCCGCGTTCATGGCCGAGGCCTATGGCAAGCTCACCGGCAAGCCCGGGGTGCTGCTGGTGACCCGCGGCCCCGGCGCCTGCAACGCCGCGATCGGCATCCACACCGCGTTTCAGGATTCGACCCCGATGGTTGTGCTGGTCGGCCAGGTGGCGCGCCACCAGATCGACCGCGAGGCGTTTCAGGAGGTCGATTTCCGCAAGATGTACGCGCCGCTCGCCAAATGGGTGACGCAGATCGACATCGCCGAGCGCATCCCCGAGCTGTTGAACCAGGCGTTCCAGGTCGCCACCTCCGGCCGTCCCGGCCCGGTCGTCGTCGCGCTGCCCGAAGACATGCTGCGCGACACCGCCGCGGTCGCGCCGGTCGGCCCCTATCGCGCGGTGCGCGCCCATCCCGGCGCCGCCGACCTCACCGAGTTGCGCCGCCTCCTCGCCGCCGCCGAGCGGCCGATGGTCCTGGTCGGCGGTTCCGGCTGGAGCGACCCGGCCTGCGCCGACATCACCAAATTCCTCGCCGCCAACGACCTTCCCGCCTGCTGCTCGTTCCGCCGCCAGGACATCGTCGACAACCGCCTCGCCGTGTATTGCGGCGATCTCGGCACCGGCGCCGCGCCCAGCCTCGTCGCGCGCGCCAAACAGGCCGACATCGTCCTCGCGATCGGCGCCCGCATCGGCGAGATTACCTCGCAATCCTATTCGCTGATGGGCATCCCCGACCCCGGGAAGACCCTCATTCACATCCACCCCGCCGCCGAGGAATTGGGCCGCGTCTTCCGCCCGACCCTGGCGATCCAATCTGGCATGCCCGAGATTGCCGCCGCCTTGGCCGCGCTTGAGCCGATCCCCAGCCCGCGCTGGGCCGGGTGGCGCCAGGAAGCTCGCGCCGAACACGAGGCTGGGCTCCAGCCCTCGAAACTCACCGACTCCCCCACGCTCGACCTCGGCCGCATCATGACCTGGCTGCGCGAGCGCCTGCCCGACGACGCGATCATCACCAGCGACGCCGGCAATTTCAGCGGCTGGCCCAATCGCTTCCTGCAATATCGCCGCCCCGGCCGCCAGCTTGGCCCCACCAGCGGCGCGATGGGCTACGGCGTCCCCGCCGCGGTCGCCGCCAAGCTCGCCCGCCCGAACAGCATCGTCGTCGGCTTTGTCGGCGATGGCGGGTTTCTGATGACCGGCCAGGAGCTCGCGACCTCGCTCGCCGAGGGTCCCGGGCCTATCATCCTCGTCTTCAACAATGCGATGTACGGCACCATCCGCATGCACCAGGAGCGCCGCTTCCCGGGCCGCATCTCCGGCACCAATCTGAAGAACCCGGATTTTGCCGCGCTCGCCCGCGCCTATGGCGCGTTCTCGGCCCAGGTGGCGCGCACCGAAGAGTTCACCCCGGCTTTCGAGGAAGCCGTTGCCGCCAAACGCGCCGCTGTGATCGAGCTGATGATGGACCCGGAGATGATCACCACCCGCACCACCCTCTCGGCCCTGCGGCGGCAGGCGGAAGCGAAGGCCTAGGTGTGATAACTGGGCACGATGGTCCGTTTTATCTCGGCCGGATAATCAGTCTCAATTAGTGAGGCATTCCGTAAGCGTGGATAAAGCCCCGGCCGCCGCTGCCACCGTTCTGGCATACTTTTCCACGCGCGGTGCGAACTTCGACCTGGCCTGGTGGTAGGTCGGCGCCGACGTTTCCGCGAGCGCTGCACCAGCTCTCCTGATAGGGATCGCAGTCGGCACGCATCAGTCTGCCGGTTTTAACCGGCACGCCATTGTGGAACAGCTCATAGCCAACATCGCTCTCGTTCGGTCCCCAGCGATACCAGAGTTCGATCGAGGTCAGATGCGTCGGTACTTGTAAGATGAAGCTCGCATGATCGGTGAAGCCACAAGCGTCGGTGTTCCAGTTATTGTAAATCTGTTGGGCACCGGCCGCGCTGGTGACGAGCGATACGCCGACGGCAAGGCAGAGGGCCATGCATGATTTGACCTTCATCTTTATTTTTCTCCAGCGGTCGACGGTAGAACGCACGACCCACGAGCATTAAGCTGGCCGGATAGACCTAAACCTGCCTTGATCCATGTCAATCACCACCCGCGCCACGCTCTCGGCCCTCCGCCGTCAGGCGGAAGCGGCAAAAGCGTGAGAAAAGGCGCCGCATGACCAACCTCACCACCATCCCCGCGCGCAAGGGCAAGGCCGCTTTGTTGCGCCGCGGCGAGCTTCTGCGCCTCGTTAACACGCACGGTGGGCAGGTCGTCGATACCTGGGCGTTCAGCCGCGATGACCTCACCGAGTACATGTCGATGGCGCATTCGCATGCCGAGTTGTCGAGGACCCTGCCGACCACCGGCGACACGATGGTGTCGAACCGGCGCCGCCCGATACTGACCTTTGTCGAAGACAATTCGGGCGGCATCCACGACACGGTGATCGCCGCCTGCGACCGCTGGCGCTACGAGCGGCTCGGCGTCGTCGGCCATCACGACAACTGCACCGACAATCTCCGCGCCGCGCTGGCCGAATTGGGGCTCGAACCGCCGGAAATCCCGCCGCCGCTGAATATGTTCATGAACATCCCGGTCGCCGCCGATGGCACGCTCTCGTTCCAGCCCTCGCTCGCCGGGCCCGGCAGCCACGTCGCGCTGCGCGCCGAGCGCGACCTCATCGTCGCCTTCTCGGCTTGTCCGCAGGATATCGTGCCGATCAACGGCGCCGATTGCGTGCCGAAGGACGCGCATTTCGAGATCCTTCCGGCGCCACGGTGATCGAGTTCGCGGTGAAACCGGAAATGATCACCACCCGCGCTACCCCCTCAGCCCTCTGCTGTCAGGCCGAGGCATGAAGACAAGAAATATGCGATCGGAGAAAATATAATGTTCTTAATGCGATACGTTTTTCAATTAATAAAAAGTATTAAAAATCAAGTTGCTTTAATATTTTCCGTTTTGGCTTTAGTTGGTTCGTTTGGTAAAATGTGATAGATTTTTTTCTACCCTACACCTCTCTAATTCTTGTCGTAAACAGCGATTCAACGGGAGCTTTTAACGCATTCCCTGTCACCAAAGAAAATGACAAATTACGGCTAGATCCAACACTTACAGTAGCATTTATAAACACGGGGAAAGACTATATTTTAGTGAAATATATTCAACTATTCGTTCCTATGACGCCCAACAAAAATACAAGCGACCGATGTAATTTAGAAAAAACGTTTGATTTACAAATGATATCTTTTAAAGCATCTGACGGTACCGAGAGAACTGCCGAGCCGTTTACCATAACTCCTAGGGAAATTATCCCCACAACAATAAATTTTGCAGGTATTCCCGACATCAATGGATCAGGTGTCAAGATAAATAATCATATCCCGATATGCTTACACATCGAGGTCCTCGACATCAAAGGCAGGAATCACGATTTCTATTTATACG
>DATNJF010000236.1:0-11901 GCA_035604035.1 Allostellaceae bacterium
GCTGATCAACCTGCTGGGCTTCCCGAAGACTGGCGTCCTCGATGCGGCGCAGACGGCGCAGATCGGTAGGGTCGGCGGCTTGCTGATCATGACCGGGTTGCTTGGTTGGGCCGCTGGCGGGTTCATCTTCGGTATTTTTGCCGACTATATCGGCCGCGTCCGGGCGCTGATGTTCAGTATCGCGATCTACAGCGTCTTCACCGCCTTGCAGGGCCTCTCGGTCGGTCTCTGGGATCTCGGGCTGTATCGCTTCTTCGCCGGCATCGGTACTGGCGCCGAGATCATCGTCGGCATCCCACTCCTTGCCGAGACGCTTGGCGGTACTCAGCGGGCGAAGGTCACCGGTATCATGATGACCGGCGGCGCCATCGGTACCTTCCTCGGCGCCTGGGTCTATGGTCTTGTCGGTACTTACGATCTCACGAACCTCTTTGCGACGGGAACCATCGTCCAAGGCGGTCCGGGGGCCTGGCGCACCTTGTTTTTTGTCGGAGTGCTGCCGGCGGTCCTGTTGATGATCATTCGCAGCTACGTCTTGGAGCCGGGACGCTTTAGCGCCGTGAAGCAGCGCCGCGAGGCAATCTCCGCCGGACGAGCGGTCGGCGATGACGATCGGGATTTTATACGCTTCGTCCCGGTGCAGCTGTTCACCAAAGAGCACCGCTACAACACGTTTGTCGGTCTATTGTTTGGTCTCGGTTCGCTGCTGACGATTTGGACCACGGTGAGCTGGCTGCCGACCATCCTGTCGAACATGGCGGGCAAAAGCGGTGTCACCGGTCCCGCGGCCGTGCCGTTCGTTGCCCATGGAACGATGCTATGGAGTGTCGGCGGCATCTTTGGCTACATCGTTTTCGGCTTCGTCGCCGATATCATAGGGCGGCGCTGGACAATCGCGCTGTACAGTGTTGGCTCGACCGCGCTCGGGCTGTTCCTGTATCTGGCGCTGCCGACCTACGACCCATGGTATCCGCTAGTCTTGCCAATCTTTGGCTTTTTTGTCTTCGGTGTGTTCTCGGGCCACGCTATTTATTTTCCCGAACTGTTCCCGACGCAGATCCGTTCGACCGGCGTGGCGTTTTGCAACGGCGCGGCGCGGGTTATCACCAGCTTTGGTCCGCTGATCGCGGGCATCATCGCCGGTGCTCTGCCGGTATGGCTCGCCTCGCTGATGCTGGCGCTGTCTCTCCCCGAGTCCTGGGGGGCGTATCTCAAGACGCTGGGCGGGCTCAACGTCGCTGCCGCGATCATGTGCCTGTTCGCGCTCTTGAGCGTCGTCGCGATGTGGATGGGCCGCGAGACCAAGGACAACGACCTGCCGCACTAACCCCTCCCACACTGACACGCGCTCCCTCCCCCGCAAGCGGGGGAGGGTTGGGGTGGGGCTACGGATTTATTAGCGTCTCGTGACGGCTGATGATGAAGGCCTCGTGGCGTTCGAGGAAATCGCTGACGACTTCGACAAACGCCTCCGGCCGCTCGGCGCCGATCGAGTGGCCGGCATCGTAGACCAGCACCAGGTTGCAGTTCGGCAAGAGCACCTTGTAGTGCCGCCCGAGTTCCGGCGGCATCAGCCGGTCGAGCGTCCCGAACAGTACCAGGGTCGGCGTCGTCAGGCCCGGCAGCTTCGCCTCGAGCGCGGCGTCGCGGTCGGGGCCGCGCAGCCGCGCCAACAGCCGCGCGGTCTTGATCTGGAGCTCGGGGTCGGGCGCGGGGAGGGCCGGCATCCGCTCGGGATGGGCGTAGAGCGCGCGCGCGACCTCCTGCGGCGAGCCCGAGGGCGGCCGCGACCCGGCCGGCCGGATAGCCGCCGGCGACTCCAGTACCAGCGCCGCGACCCGCTCCGGCGCCTCGGCCGCCAGCCACAGAGCCGTCCGCGCGCCGAACGAGGTGCCCATCAGATTGAACCGGTCGAGGCCGAGCGTGGCCGCCGCCGACGCCATCGTCCGCGCCAGCTCGGCCTGATCCTTGGTGACGGTATTCTCCGCCGACGCGCCAAACCCCGGCATCTCGAAGGCGATCACCCGGTGCCGCTTCGCCAAAAGCTCGTGCGCCGCGTTGAGCCGCAGTCCGCCAGCGCCGTGCAGATGGACGAGCGGCGGCCCGTCCCCCGCTTCGAGATAGCGGATGCGGAACCCGTCCGCCTCGACGTGGTGCTCACGAAACTCTGTCATTGCCGGGTTCTTACACCACCTGCACCCATGCAACCAACACATGCGGCAAACCGGGCGCCACGGCTTTACGCGGTGGCTGGAGCCGGACTAGGGTTCCACCACGGACCGCCGGGATGCCAGGGAGATAAAAGATGTTGCTCAACCGCAACGAGATCAGCGCCGACAAGAGCTTCAATCTGCTGACCGAGTCGATCCTTGGGCGCGACCAGGCGAAGACCACCGACATTTTCGCCAAGATGGTGCAGAGCGGCCAGTCGATCGGCGATGCGCTGTCGATCGTCGCGGCGGCCGAGGCGCCGTTCGTCAACGTGCCGTGCCACATCAACATCAAGGACGGCAACATCGCGCTGACCAACAACGACCACACCCTGTTGGGTCTGCGCGCCGCGACCTACCTGATGCCCTATTTGCCAGAGAAATACCGGCTGCTGCCGCTCTTACAGAGCGTCTGGTACATCGGCGCCGGCCTCGATATCTGGAACCAGCTGCTGTTCAAGTACCCCGGCCGTTACGCGACGATGAAGGGCGTCACGGTGCCGGCGCCCGATTACGGCCCCGTCGTCTGGCAGGAGGATGCGGCGCCGATCCGCGAGGAGGGCACGGTCCAGGAACGCCTCCATTCCTACATGGTCGCGACGATGACCGGCGACTCGAAGCGCGCCCATGGCCTCTTCCTCGGTCTTGCCGAGGACCCGCAATCCCGCGCTGAGCTCCAGGAGACGATCGAGTTCCTCGGCCTGATCGACATCCAGGACACGATTATCGGCCGTAAGGCGCGCAACACCGGGCACAAAGCGATCCGCGCCCGCGCCGTCATCGACCTCGCCAACTATATCGGCTGGGAGAAGTCGCACGGCGTCTTTTACATGGGCGTGCCCGATATGGCGGTCGGCCCGCTTTACTATTCGCTCTACGACGCGGTCAGCGTCCGTCTCGCCGCCGAGTTCGAGGATGCTGGCAAGAGCCTTGAGGAGACCAATAAGACCCCGCTGTCGCGCTCCGAGGTCGAGAGCATGCTCCAGCGCATGATGCTGGCGAGCGGCGAGGAGGTCTGGGACCTGATCACCAGCCACCTTAAGAACGGGAAGTCGATCCGCAGCCTCGGCGACACCATTCAGCTGGGCGCCGCCGAGCTCATCCTCAGGACCACCGTGGCGCGACAGTTCACCAACGGCCAGCACCCGTTCGATTATTGCAACGTCGCCAACAACTGGATGCGCAACAGCAAAAGCCCGTACAAGGCGCGCATGCTTTATCTGATGGCCAATTTCATCAACGACTCCGCGCGCGAGAACAAGCTGGTGAGCTCGGTGATCGAGGACGATATCGCTGGCTATGACGGCGCCGGCCGCTCGCCGCAGGCGCTGCTGCGCGAATTGGACGACGCGATCATGGCGTTGGACGCGTCGCGCGCTACGGCTGTCGGCCACGCCTACCTCGCATCCGGCGCCGACCGCCGCGCCTACATGGAGACGGTGGCGCTCTGCGCCTGCCGCTTCCAGGACGACCCGCACAACCAGAAGATTACCATCTCGACCTTCGAGGAGTACGGGGCCAACACCACCCACCTGAAGGACCGGTTGCTGCTGGCGACAGCCCGGCTCCTCGCCGGCTGGACCAAGATGCCGGGCGAGCGCGAGTGCTACGCCCGCTTCGAGAAGGAATGGATTTACAACTGACCCGGCCTGCCGAGGCGGGCCGGGTCATCCCGGCGAAAGCCGGGATCCAGTCGTTACGACGTAGCGTGCGACCCCGCTCCCGAAAAAACGCATTCTGTGTAAGCCACGTCACACTGAACCGGCGTGGGAGGCCACATCTCCAGAATATCGGGTTGCGATAGACCGCTCATCGCCCGACGCGAGAGCCAGCAGCCCGGGATGGAGGAATGAGATGACGACGATCGAGAACAGCGCTTCGGTCAAGACGACCCCCGCCAAGACCGGCTGGATCCGGCGCACGGTTATGGGCACGGCGGTCGCCGCTGTCGCCGTCCTGACGCTCGGCACCCACACGACGCCGGCCCAGGCGTACTGGTATGGCGGCTACTGGTACCCGAACTACGCGTACAATCCGTATTACGCCTACAACCCCTACCCTTACGGCTACTACTACCACCCCTATTACCACGTCGGTTGGGGTTGGGGCGGTGGCTGGCGCGGTGGCTGGGGCGGCGGCTGGGGTTGGCACCGCCACTGGTAGTTGGCCGATCTCCCCCAGATAGGTCAGCCCACAGTCCTGAACATTTCGAAAGGCGGAGCGCTAGCGCTCCGCCTTTCTTTTCGCCTGACCTACCGCCTCAAATATCGTGGATATGCGGCAGCACCTTGGTCCCGAACAGGTCGAGCGCGTCCATCAGCGCGTCGAGGTCGGGTGAGCCGGGGCTGGTCAGCGACAGATCGAGCACGCCGGCGCCAGTCACCTCGCGGCACTTTCGGATCTGGTCGATCACGGTATCGGGGCCACCGATAAAGGTCGTCGGCAGCACCCCGCCGACATTGGCCTGGCGCGCCTCGCCGGCGATGTTGCGCTTGTCGACTTGGAGCATCGCCTCGCGCAGCGCCGGGCGCATCGGGAACGGCGCCGCACCGGGATTGCTGGCGATCCGTTCCTGCGCCTTTGCATCGGTCTCCGCGACCAGCATGTTGGCGCGGTAGATGATCTGGTCCGGCCCCGGCTCCCAGCCGTATTCCTTGCATTGCGCGCGATAGTAGCCGGTCGATTTCGCCATCACCTCGAACGGCCCATAGGAGACGCCGAGCCCCAACCGGTTGCGCGCCGCGAAGTCGCAGCTTTCCTTGCTGGTGCCGAGCGCGTAGGTCGGCGGCATCGGTTGCTGCAAGGGGCGCGGCCACACCGAGACGGTGCGGTATTGGAAATACCGCCCCTGCCAGCCGAAGGGCTGCGGCTCGGTCCACGCCTTGAGGATCAGCTCCATGCCCTCGTCGGTCTTCTCGCGGCCCTCGGCGGGGTTGAGATCGAAGCTGAGGTATTCGTTGCTGGTGCCGCGCAGGAGGCCGACGACGAGCCGACCTTGTGACATGGTGTCGACCATCGCCAGCTCCTCGGCGACGCGGATCGGGTTCGACTGCGGCACGATCGGGCCGAGCAGCGCGATCTTCAGCTTCTTGATCCGCGCCGCGACATAGGCGGCCGAGACAATCGGCGATGGGGTGAGGATGCGCGGCGAATAATGGTGCTCCGAGAGGCTCACCCAGTCGAAGCCGAGCTTCTCGACGTATTCGAGCCGCTCGATCATCGTCTGGTAGGCCTTGTCGCCCGCCGCGGGCGAATAGTTCGCCGGCGCCGCCGGCCATTCGGCGGGCAGCGGCACCGGCGCCTGGTAGCGTCCGGTCTCGAAGAATGAGACTTTCATCCGATTTCTCCCTCTCTGCCGGCTCCCTCCCCCGCCGGCGGGGGAGGGTTAGGGTAGGGCTATCTGGTTCGATTGTAGGTGTAATCCTCGCGCTCACCGCCGCCCTGGCGCAGCCCAGCCGGGACCGGCGGCCGCGCCGCTTGCAGCTTGGCATGGGCGTCGAGCGCGGCCTGGTTCTCCCACAATTCAAGCAAGGTGAAGCTGTCGGGGTTGAGGGCGCTGCGGAAGACTTCAAATTGCAAACAGCCGGCATCTTTCGCCGAGGTGATGCACCGCTCTTTCATCGCTTCCGCCAGTTGGGCGCCCTTCCCGGGCTCGGCGCTAAAGGTGATGACGAGGCGAACGGACATGGCTTCCTCCTAAGATCGGTCTTGTCCAAAGCATGGCGGTGCGCGACGGGTGAGGCAAACCCAAAAATCCAGGTAAGATCGCCGCCAACCAGAGGGAGCCAGAAGATGCTGTTCACCTGCACACCGCCCGGCTCACGCATTCCCGGCCGGTTCCCTGGACCCGCCCATGCGCGCGGCAAATGGTTCACCATCAACATCCATTGCCATGTCCGCAGCGACAAGGCGGCCGAGATGGTCGAGGGCAACGAGGCGGTCTCTCGCTGGTATCTCGAAACTGCCGCCAGCCCCGAGAGCCAGGCGCAAAACCGCGCCAATGGCGTGCGCACCGTCGAGCAGGGCCGCTCGCCCGAGCAGCGCATCGCCGACATGGATTTGATGGGGATCGATATTCAGGCGATCTCGCCGGCGCCGCGCCAGACTTATTACGGCGCCGACCCCGATCTCGGCCTGGCGACGTCGCGCGCCTGCAACGATTTCATCGCCGAGATTTGCGGCAAGTATCCCGACCGCTTCGTTGGGCTCGGCACGGTGCCGTTCCAGGCGCCCGATCTCGCGGTGCAGGAGCTCGACCGGCTGCACAAGTCGCTGGGTTTCCGTGGCATCGAGATCATGACGCATGTCGCCGGCGAGGATCTGTCGGCCGAGCGGTTCCGCAAGATTTTCGCCCGCTGCGAGGAACTGGGGCTCCTCATCTTCATGCACCCGGACGGGTTCACCGAGGCGCGCCGCTTCCACGACCATTACTTCGCCAATGTCATCGGCAACCCGCTCGACACCACCGTGGCGGTGCATCACCTCATTTTTGGTGGGGTGCTGCAGGATTATCCGAACCTCAAGATCGTCTGCGCCCATGGCGGCGGCTATCTGCCGGCCTATTCCGGGCGCATCGACCATGCCGCCTCGGCGCGTCCGGATACCTGCACGCACCTTCATCACATGCCGACGACCTATCTGAAGCGGCTCTATTTCGACGCGCTCGTCTATACCCACCACCAGCTCCAGTACCTGGTTGAAGAATACGGTGCCGACCACATCCTGGTCGGCACCGATTACCCGGCTGACATGGGTGAGGTCGACCCGATCGGTTTTATCGAAGGCGCGAAAAGTCTCGACGATATCGAGCGGCGCGCGATCCTCGGCGGCAACGCCGCGCGGCTCCTCAACCTCGAGATGCCGAAATACGGCGGCTAGGCCTCTCTATGGCAGCGCGGTGGTACTGGTTTCTCGGGATCGGGGTGGCTAGCGGCCTGCTCTCCGCCTCCATCATCGTCTTTTGTCACATGGGCGACGTCGCTGCGCCCGAGGTGGCGGGATACTGTTTCGGCCTCCGCATGTCGGGCCGCTGCGAAGGCGTTGACGCCACCCTCTATCTGTTTCCGGGGACGATCTTCGGGGTTCTCTTCGCCGCGTTGTCGAGTCGCCGGGGCTGGATCGGGTTTGGCCGCTTCATCGCCTTTATCGGTGCCGCGGGTATCGCCAATGCGGTGGCGGTGTTCGTGTGCGTCTGGCTGACCGATTGGCTGGGCGACGTGCTCGATATCAGCTTTCTGGACCTGCCGGCGGCAATCGCCGGCGCCGTCGCCGGGGCGGCCGGAGGCGCGCTGCTGGGTAGGGTGGCCGCCACCTTGTTCCCAGGGCTTCGGCTGCGCCGATCGGTGATCGCGGCCTCAGCGCTCGGCCTGCTTGTGCCAGTGGCCTTGCTCTGGGAGGTGGGAGGGGTCTTTCTTTTTTACATCGTCTGGCAGGCCGGCTACGCCGTCGCGCTGGCGTCAAGCCTGCCCTCGCAGCGTTGAGCCTCACGCAAGGGGCCTTGCGCGCGGCGCTGGTTGCGGCCACGCGAAAAGCATGGCTAACCTTATCATCAGTCAGCGAGGGAAGTGACGATGGCCGGGTGGAGCGAGCAGAACATCGATTTGGGCGGGCTCAAACTGAGAGTCGGGCGCGGCGGCAGCGGCCGCGCTGTCTTGGTGCTGCACCACGACATCGGCACGCTCGACAAGCTGCCGTTCTACGAGGCGCTGTCGGCGAGGTTCGATGTCATCGTGCCGGTGCATCCCGGGTTCGGCGAGAGCTCGGAGCGGGCGCCATGGTTGCGCCATCCGCGCGACATCGCCGCGCTCTATCAATGGCTGCTCGCCGATCTCGGGATCGAGCGCGCGAGCCTTGTCGGGCTCGGCTTTGGCGGCTGGATCGCCGCTGAGATGGCGGCGCTGGCGCCGCGCGACTTCCACCGCATCGTTCTGGTCGGCGCGATGGGGGTGAAGCCGCCCGAAGGCGACATTTTCGACCAGGCCATCGTCAGCTACATCGATTACGCTCAGGCCGGCTTCCACGACCCCAAGGCGTTTGAGCGGGTCTATGGCGATGTCTCGACCGACCAGCTGGTCAATTGGGATCTTTGCCGCGAGATGAGCTTCCGGGTCGCCTGGAAGCCGTACATGTACACCCCGAGCCTGCCGCATCTGTTGGGTGGGGTGCGGGCGCCGGCTCTGGTCGTCTGGGGCGACGACGACAAGATCGTGCCGCGCAGCGCCGGAGAGCTTTACGCGAAATCCCTGCCCAAGGCGCGGTTCGAGATCGTCGCCGCGTCGGGGCATTGCGTCGATATGGAACAACCGGACGCACTCGCCCGGCTCGTCACCAGCTTCGTCGAAGAGAATTAGCCGCGCCGGAAGGCGAAAGGAGACAACCATGCATGTGATGTATTTCACCGAGCAGCCGATGTCCGCCTATCCCGCCGATATCGGGCTGGAGACCGGCCACACCGCGCTGATGTTCTCGAACAAGCACTTCGATCCGGTCGCCGGCAGCCGGCTCTATAACCAATACCTCGAGCACTACATCTACGCCGAGGAGCAGGGCGTCGAAGGCTTCATGCTGAACGAGCACCACAACGCGCCGTTCTGCATGCAGGCCAAGTGCAACGTCTTTGCCTCGATCCTCGCGGCGGTGACCAAAAAGGCGAAGATTGTCCTGCTCGGCAATCCGCTGCCGCTCGCCGAAAACCCGGTGCGGCTCGCCGAAGAGCTGGCGATGATCGACATGATCTCGAAGGGGCGACTGGTCTCCGGCTTTGTCCGCGGCGGCGGCCAGGAGCAGCTCGCCACCGGCGTCAACCCCGCCTTCAACCGCGAGCGCTTCGAGGAGGCGCACGATCTTGTCGTCGCCGCCTGGTCGCGGACCGGCCCGTTCCGCTGGGAAGGCACGCATTACCAGCATCGCGTGGTGAATCCGTGGGCGGTGCCGCTGCAAAAGCCCTACCCGCGCGTGTGGATTCCCGGCGTTCTGAGCCAGGAGACGATCATCTGGGCGGCGAAGCAACGTTATCCCTACATCGCGCTCAACACCTCGATCGAGGCGACCAAGAAGATCTGGGAGCTGTACGACAAGGTCGCACTCGAAACCGGCTACGAGTCCGGTCCGGAGAACCGCGGCTACCTGCAGCAAGTCCATGTCTCCGACAGCGAGGAGAAGGCCGAGAAGAACGCCCGCCAGTTCCTGTGGATGCAGGGCGAGTTCACCGGCCTGGCGCATCCGGTGTGGGCGAACCCGTCGGGCTATTTCTCGCCGACGTTTCGCCGCAACTTTGTCGAGTTCGCGGTGGGCCGGGCCGAGAACCCGCGCGGGCGGCCGACCTTCGAGCAACAAGTCGCCGACGGCCGCATCTTCTTCGGCACGCCGAAGACCGTCATCCCCAAGCTGCGCCGCGTGCTCGAAGAGACGCGCCCGTCGATCTACGGCATCTGGGGCAATGACGGCTCGGTCAGCGACGCCGACGCGCGCACCTGCATCCGGCTCTTGGGGCAAGAGGTCATGCCGGCGATGCGCGAGATAGGCAAGGAATTGGGCCTCAAGGACCCGTTCGAGTTGAACGCGCCGGTGCACCTCAAGTACTCGACCGACCTCAAACAGGTACCGCAAGCGGCGGAGTAGCCGCTACACCGCCGGCCGAACAGGCGCCGCCGTGGCTTTGCGGCGGCGTCCTTCGGCGCGCAGCAAATAGAGCCCGGCCAGGGTGACGATCGCCGAGCCGATGACGATCAGCACGGTCGGTAGCTCACTCCACACGATAAAGCCGATGATCGAGCCCCAGACGAGGGCGGTGTAGTTGAACGGCGACACTGCCGCCGCGGGCGCGAGCGAGAGCGCCAGCGTCGTCCAGTATTGCGACACCCCACCGATGAGGCCGATCGAGCAGAACAGCAGGAAATCCAAGAGGGTCGGCGTCTTCCAGAAGAACGGCAGCGCCGGCAAGGCCATCAAGGTCATGAAGATCGCCGTCCAGGTGACGATCGAAGCGGAATGCTCGGTGCGGCAGAGGTCGCGCACGGTCAAGGTGCCGACCGCGTTGCACACCGCGCAAGTGATGGCGCCGGTCACGCCGAGCGCGCTGCCGGCGCCGCTCGGATGCGCCATCACGAGGACGCCGACAAAGCCGACGCTGACCGCGATCCAGCGCTCGCGGCTGACCCGCTCCTTGAGGATGGGGTAGGACAGCGCGGTGAGGAACAGCGGCGCGGCGAAGGTCAGCGCCACCGCGTCGGCCAGCGGCAGCAAATGATAGGCGAAGAACGAGGCGACATTCGACCCGCCCCAGATCACCGCCCGGCCGAATTGCCCGGCGAGCCGGTTGGTGCGCATCACCGGTAACCCGCCGGCGCGCATCACCAGGAGGAACGACGGCAGCAGCGCGATGAACGAGCGGAAGAACACCAGCATCGGGATCGGATAGCTCTGCGCCAGCCACTTGCCGATCGCGTTCTGGATCGAGAACAGGAACACCGACGCAAGCATGTAGAAAATGCCGAGCCGGATATCCTCGACGCGCACTGTGGGCGGGAGGGTCACTGCCACCCGGCCAAATTGTTCCCTTTTTGTTCTTGAACACGCCGCATCGTCATCTTATGTGATAACGAGGTAAGCGGATGGGCGCAGGACCCCCGCGGGCAAAGGGGCGGACCTGCCGAGCTCCGACGGGCGCAGGCGAAACGCAACACAGATGGATCGGTTTTTCCGCTGGTCAAAGCGCCTCTGGCGCAAAATTAACGACGGTTTCGCCGCCTTTGACGGCTGGCAGAAACCCCGGCGCGCGGGCGAGATCCTGCTCTGCAAAAAAGCGCGCGGTGGCGAGCTTGGCCGCAATCAGCGGATGGCCGCCCTTCTTGGCTTCGACCGCGAGACGCGCCAGCAATGCGCCACCAAGCACCGTGCCGAACAAATTGAGATACGGCACCGATCCGGCGGCGGCGTACGCCGGCTCGGCCTCGACCAGGTAACCCGTCGCGTCGGCGAGCGTTGCGAGGCCATCGGCCAAGGGCTGCCGCAGCGGCGCGAACTCGCCCGACAGATCGCCCAGCCAAGCCGTCATTTCGGCAAACAACTCGCGCGCCGCCTCACCGCGATCGCGGCCGACCTTGCGGCCGACCAGATCGCCGGCCTGGATGCCGTTGGTGCCCTCGTAGATCGCGGCGATGCGCGCGTCGCGCATGTGCTGCGCCGCGCCGGTCTCCTCGATATAGCCCATGCCGCCATGCACTTGGACCCCGGTCGAGGCGATCTCGATTCCCTTGTCGCTGCACCAGGATTTGACCACCGGGATCAAGAGGTCAGCGCGGCGCTGCGCCTTCGGATCGCGCTGCGCGGCGTCGATCGCCGCGGCGGCGTAATAGGCGAGCGCCCGCGCCGCCTCGGTTCCGGCGCGCATCGACAGCAGCATCCGCCGCACATCGGGATGATGGATAATCGGCGGCGTCGCGCCGTTACGCGGCATGCCGATCGGCTGGCCCTGCACGCGGGTCTGCGCGTAAGCCAAAGCAGTCTGGTAGGCGCGCTCGGCGATGCCGACACCCTGCACCCCGACCAACAGTCGCTCAGTGTTCATCATCGTGAACATGGCTTCGAGACCGCGATGCGGCTCGCCGATGCGCCAGCCGATCGCGCCGCCATCCTCGCCGTAGGACAGCACACAGGTCGGCGAGGCGTGGATACCGAGCTTCTCTTCGAG
>DATNJF010000237.1:0-3433 GCA_035604035.1 Allostellaceae bacterium
GCGAGCTCGCCAACAGGCGGATGGAGCCTTCAGGCTTCGGCAATAGCCGTCCGGCGACGCGGTGTTCGATCTCGGCGATGACGGCTTCGGCTTCGTCAAGCCGGTTGTGGAGCATCAGCCAGCGAGGACTTTCTGGCACCCAGCGGCGCAGCAAAAGGATCAGCAGGCCGAGCACCGCACCGATCCCGAACGCCGCTCGCCACCCCCAATCCGGCGGCAGGAGACTGGGGCGCAGCAACAGTACGGCGCCGAGCGCGCCCAGCGCCGCTCCGACCCAGAAGCTGCCGTTGATCGCCAGGTCGGTGCGGCCGCGAAACTGCGCCGGCACCAGCTCCTGGATCGCCGAATTGATCGCCGCGTACTCACCGCCGATTCCCGCGCCGGTCAGCAGGCGAAACAGCGCAAAACTGGCAAAATTCCACGACAGCGCCGTCGCCGCGGTCGCTATAAGGTAGAGCCCGAGCGTAATCATGAACAGCTTGCGCCGGCCAAACCGATCCGTCAGGTAGCCAAATAAGAACGCCCCCGAGACCGCGCCCATCAAATAGAAGCTGGCGACGAGCCCGACCTCTGATTCGGTGAAGCGCAATATCGGGCTTTGCTGAAGCGCGCCGCTGATCGAACCGGCGATCGTCACCTCGAGTCCGTCGAGGATCCAGGTAATGCCCAGGGCCACCACAACCAGAGTGTGGAACCGCGACCACGGCAATCGATCGAGCCGCGCCGGGATATCTGTCTCGATGATGGCGTTTGCCGTGTGCATGACGCGATAACGCTGCCGGCCGCGCCGCGTCACCGCGAATTTAGAGCGTTGGAGGCGTGCAGAACCCGAAGTGAATGAAAGGCGATCGAGCTGATCAGCATCGCCGTTGTCGCGGCCTTTCCACTTTCATGTGAGGCCTCTTTCTTTTCTTGCCGGCTGCGCGGCCCCACCAGGATGGCGGTACGGCTGAATTTGACGCTATTACACGTGCGAGAAAAACCGAGAGGGAATTGAAGCTTGCTCTTCGCCGGGTCACCGAAGTGAGCGCTCCCGGGTGTGCGTGCGTTTGATCAGTGCATGCTGTGCGTAGCCTCCCCAGGGGTTACGCGCGGTGTCAGGCCGCGTCGCCCACAGGAACCAAGCCGCCCAAGGTGGGCGCCGCTATCGAGGACGTGGTGGCGCCGACTGACCGACGCGGGGTTATGCGAGCGGGGATGCTGCTGGTCGGTTGAGCCGCGAACCGCCGTTCGAAAAGGCGAGCGTCCCGCGGGTTATCAAATAGCGCGTCAAATACATCACCCTTGCCCCTAAAGTCCGCCAGCATGATGCAGTGGTGGTCCAGCCATGCCCGCATGTCCGCGGAAAATTCAGCGAGCGAAACCTCGGGCGGACATTTGACGCGCACCGCGATTGTTTTCCAGGTAGTCGCCATGATGCCACTCCCCGCTGTTCCGCTGGAACCTAACGGTCTCGTGGGGGCGGCGGGAGGCGTGGAATCTACTCAGGCGTACCGAGGGCGCGCTGCTCTTGCGTCCGTGACGGGTCCGTTAGGGTCGATCGCCAGTAAGCCGGGTCCACTTCTCGCGTCGGTCGATACCTGGACGATCAAGGTCAAGGGACGGGGTGGTCATGCCTCGATGCCGCATCTGGCGGTCGACCCTGTGCCGGTCGCCTGCGAAATCGGGCTCGCGTTCTATGCCATGGTCACGCGGCGGACGAATGTCTTCGATCCGGTCGTCCTGACCCTCGGCAAGATCGCCGGTGGCACCGCGAGCAATGTCATCCCGGAAACGGTGGAGGTGCTCGGCACCTTGCGAACCACCTCTGAGGCTGCGCGTGAGACCGCGCACGAGGGCATCCGAAGAGTCGCGACGAACATCGCCGTTGCGCATTCGTGCGAGGCCGCTGTCGGCATCAAGCGCGGCTATCCAGTAAGGGTCAACGCAAAAGAGCGACAGTATGAGGTAATCAGGGCATGGCTTGACACGGGCCGCGATAGAGAAGCGGACCTTCATATGGCAGTAGGGGATCGGCTAGTTTCGCCCCCAGAGCGGTCGTTCCCTGAGCGTACTGACGAAGCCTCGACAGGAGCGAAGGTGATCGCCGACTAAAATCGCGAGACTAATGCCTCTGGAAATAAACCCGGCGCAGTTGTTCGCGGAAACTGGCGCTTTGCTCGATAGCGGCGCGGAAATCCGCCTTGCCCAGGACGTAGGCGTCGAGCGGTTTGGTTGCCACCACCGTGGCGTTGCGCGGCTCGCCGCTGATCAAGGCTGATTCGCCGAAGAACTCAGCCGGGCCCAGCCGCGCGACTTCATGGCCCTGGCGCTCGACCTCGACCTCGCCTTCCGAGATCAAGAACAGTTCGTCACCTTCGTCGCCTTCGCGGATGACGACATCACCAGCGTCGTAGTGACGGCGTGTCACCTTTTCAGCGATGTTGGTGAGCTCCGATGGGGTCAGCGATTTAAACGTGTCGACCCCTTTGAGGAACTCGCAGATGCGCAGCGCGTCGCTGAGCACGACATCGGAGACGATGCGCCCATCGACCATGTGAACGAGCCGGTCGGCGAGCTCGATGATCCGGTGGTCGTGCGTCACCATCAAAATGGCGGTGCCGGCGTCGACGGTCATGTCCTTGAGCCGGCTGACGACATTGCGCGTGGCGTGCATGTCGAGCGCCGCGGTCGGCTCGTCCGCCAAGACAAGCTGAGGGTAATTGGCCAGCGCGCGGGCAATCGCGACGCGCTGGCGCTGCCCGCCCGACAGCGAGCGCGGCTTGTAGTCGACGCGGTGGCCGAGACCCAGCTGCTCGAGGATTTCCTGCGCCCGGCCGTGCATTTCCGCCGGGGGAAACGGCCCGAGTTGCAGCGCCATTCTGACGTTCTCGATCGCGCTCAAGGAATCGAACAGATTGTGCATCTGGAAAATGAAGCCAATCTGGCGCCGCACCAGCACCAGTTCGCCCGCGCTCAGTTGCGTCACGTCCTGGCCGAGCAGTTCGAGGCGGCCCTGCTGTAGGGTTCGCAACCCGCCGATCAAGGTCAGCAAGGTGGTCTTTCCCGACCCTGACGGGCCCGTCATCACCACCAATTGCCCAGGCGGTATCTCGATCGAGATGTCGAACAGGACCTGGTTGCGGGAGTCGCCCTGGCCGTAATGGAAGTCGATGCCTTCCGCGCGCACCGCAGGCGCCGAGGCCGGAAAGGCGTAAGGCATCAGAATATCTCCGCGGGGTCGGCCGAGATCACCCGCCGGACCGCGAGCACGGCCGCGAGCAGACACATGCCGAGGGTGAGGCCCAGGGTGAGCACTGTGAGGTGCAATGTCATGTGCAGCGGCAGCAGCGCGAAGGCGCCGATAATCCGATAGGCGGCGATGCAGAGGAGCCAAGCCGGCACATAGCCCGCAAGCCCCGACAAGGCTGCCTGCCTAAGCACCGAGCGCACG
>DATNJF010000238.1:0-17376 GCA_035604035.1 Allostellaceae bacterium
AATCTCGTGCCGTTTCCACACACCCTGGCCCCATTTCGGTCGCTGCCGGCGGTTCTAAAGGTCTCAGGAGCGCCAACAATGGACTTGCATCGGAGCTTTAGCTGCTCACGTGGGATTCGATGAGTATGTCGGCCGTACAAGATAAGGTCGCAGCCGGCCCATGGCGCCCGCCCAAAGTCTGACTACTCGCATAAGCACCTTCAATCAAAAGGAATAGAGCATCTGCCAACTGTGTGGGACGGCGAGCACCAATGGCCTTCGCCAAGCTGTCCAGTCGCTGCCGCATTTCGCGCTTGTTCTCTTCGACGACTCGATGGCCAGGGTGGGATGTATCCGGAAATTCCGCGGCGTAATTGATGAACGGGCAACCCCGATAGCCCGGCGTGATGGCCCTACCAGCAATGTAGTCTATCAGTGCTCGCAGTTGGGCAAGCGAATTATCCCGCCTTGCTGCCATTATTCGATCGACGTTATGCCAGTAGTCGTCGTTCCTATTCTTAAGATAAGCAACAATCAAATCGTCCTTTGACGCAAAATTCCTGTACAGACTGATCTTGGAAACGCCCGCCTGTTTGACAATTGTTTCGACGCCTACCGATCGAATGCTCTGGCTGTAAAACAAGTCGGCCGCCACCTCAAAGACTTTTTCACCCGCCCGCTTTTCGCCGGTCGTGCGAGCAGTCGCTTTTGGTGGTTGGCTCAAAGGCCTGCGCATCGGCTCGTTTTCCAACTTGACATGTGACCGACCGGTTCGTACCACTAACTTGGTTCGAAGTCAACGTGGCCCAAGCGCACGGAGTGAGCATGCGATGAAACACTTTCTCTTGGAAGGACAGCACCTTGTCCCGTTCGAACAACGTGCGCCCGAGCTCATAGCCGCGCATCGTCAGTTCCTGAAGCGAGGGTACGATGAAGGCCGGTTCTTGCTATCCGGCCCTTACATTCCGCCGACCGGCGGAATCCTGATAGCGCGCGCGAAGTCGATTGATGAGCTGAATGAGTTCTTGGCCGATGAACCTTACTGTAAGGCGAACGTGATGCGCTTCAGCAAAATCACCGAATTCGACCCGGTGCAGCACCAACCGACTCTGAAGGATTGGTTTGCAAGCATGTGAGTTCGGACCGCCGTATTGCCGCTCGAGCGCAGCCGATAGCTGGTGATTGCACAAAGGTCCGCTCTCGGCGCTACCTCGCCATTCGCAGGGTAACGGCCAAGGGCTGAATTCCGCCCACAGCTGACCTTCGATCCCAGGCTCGAAGGATGCCCTTTTTTATGAGTCCACGGCCTAGTCTAGCGGCTACGGGCAGGCGATCGGGGTTGACGGTGGCGGTGGCAGCGGACGCCCGCCACATTGTGCGTTGTAGCTGGCGACCGCGTCGTTGTAGCGGGCCGTCGCGGCTTGGGCATCGGTCAGCGCATCGCCACTGGCGCGCTTTGCCGCGGCGTCGCGCTGCTCCAAGAGCTGCTTGAATTGCGCCACCGCTTGCGGGTTGTTGACATCGACCTGGGCGCGAAGGGTGGCGAGCTGCTGGTCGAGCCGGTCCAGAGCCGCGCGCGCGTCGGCGAGCGCGGCGTTCCTCGCCGCCATATCGGCATTGCTGGTGTCGACCGCCTGCTTGAGGCAATAGCACGCGGCGGGCGGCACCTGCGCCAGTGCTGGCGTCGCCAGCAGGATGAGCGCGGCGCAGAGAAATGCGCCGCGCCGCAGCGGTGTAGCAAGCATCTTTGGCTCCTTCGGGTTCAGCGCGACATCACCACCGGGATCTTCGCTTCCATGATGATATGGCGGGTCGCGCCGCCGAAGATCATCTGGCGGATGCGGCTTTGCGTATAGGCGCCCTTGAGCATCAAATCGGCGCCGGCCGCCATCGCCTCCTGCAAGAACGATTCGCCCTGCGGCTTCTGCCGGCCGAAAGCGGTGCGCAGGCTGACCTTCATCCCGTGCCGCTCCAGGGTACGGGCCAGCTCGTCGCCGGTTGGTCCCGGCTCGGGCATGTGCTGCGGGCCGACCGCGACGATGACGACTTCCTTCGCCTGTTTGAGGAACGGCATGCCGAGCGCCACGGTGAGCGCGGTTTCGGTGCTGCCGTTCCAGGCGACGGCGACGACATTGCCCATCTCCGCCGGCAGGGTCTTCGGCACCATCATTACCGGACGGCCGCTCTCGAACAACGCATCCTCGAGCGTCGCCTCGGCGATCGAGGCCAGTTTCTCCGGCTGCTCGACGAGGATCAGGTCATAGACGCGGCCGATCATCCCGACGACCGCGTTCTGCCGCCCATCCTCCTCGCGCCACGAGGCGCTGGGGCCGTTATGCCCGGCCGGGATGGGCTCGAGCGGCACGTCATGCGCGGTCATGAACTCGCGGAACAGGCGGCGCGCCTGGTCGCGGCGTTCGTGCCCTTCGCGTTCGAGGGTGCGGTCGACCTCGGACGAGATCGAAAACCCCATCTCGCCGCCGAACACCACCGCGTATTCGGTCGTGAGGCTGTGCAGTCCGACGATATGGCTGTTGAAGCGCCGGGCGACGTGCAAGGAGGCCTCGAGCACCGGTCCGGCATTGCCGTCGCCGATCACGGCCAGCAGATTTTTCATCATCCACCCCGCTCACGCGGCCCGCCAAATGTGCCGGCGGCGGGCACGGTTTTCGCGATCATACACCAGCCGACCGCTTCGGGCGAGCGCGCCCGGTAGACCGGCGCAAAACCGCCGATTAAAGTGGCGGCGGCGATATTCGCCGATGGATCGCACAAGCATGAACAACGGGTTGTCACGAAAGTTGCGTTGCGTCCTCGTGGCTCTGGTTGCCGTTTTCGCCTCCGTCGGCATCGCGCGAGCGGAGAGCGTCAGTTTCGGCACCGACTGGAAAGCCGAGGCCGAGCATGGCGGCTACTACCAGGCGATCGCCACCGGCATCTACAAGAAATACGGGCTCGATGTGACACTGCGCCAGGGTGGACCGCAGGTGAACCACGCCCAGCTCCTGGCCGCCGGAGTGCTCGACTTCAACATCGCTTCCAACTCGTTCATGCCGCTGAATTTTGCCCAACAGAACATCCCGATGGTCGCGGTCGCGGCAATGTTCCAGAAAGACCCGTCGGTGCTGATCGCTCACCCCAACGAGGGCAACGACAGCTTCGCTGCGCTGAAGGGCAAGCCGATCATGATCAGCGGCGACACCCGCACCGGCAGCTGGCTCTTCCTGAAACAGAAATTCGGCTACACCGACGATCAGATCCGCCCCTACAATTTCAGCGTCGCGCCGTTTCTGGCCGACCCCAAGGCGGTCCAGCAAGGTTATCTGTCGAGCGAGCCCTATACGATCGAGCAGGCCGGGGTGAAGCCGGTGGTGCTGCTGATTGCCGATGCCGGCTACGCCAGTTACGGCTCGGTGATCCAGACCTCACTCAAGCTGGCGACCGAGAAACCCGATCTCGTGCAGCGTTTCGTCAACGCCAGCATCGAGGGCTGGTATTCCTATCTCTACGGCGATCCCACTCCGGGCAATGCGCTGATCAAAAAAGACAATCCTGAGATGAACGACGCGCTGATCGCCTATGGCGTCGCCAAGATCAAGGATTACGGCATCGTCGACAGCGGTGACGCGAAGAAGGACGGCATCGGCGCGATGAGCGATGCGCGCTGGCACGAGTTTTTCGACACGATGTCGAAGGCAGGGCTCTATCCCGCCGATGTGGATTACAAGAAGGCGTATACGCTGCAGTTCGTCGACAAGCGCTTCGGGATGAAACCCTGAATATAGCGGGGCCAGTGCCGGCGGCGGTGGGTGCGGCAGACACTTCGCCGTTGCCCATTGTCGAACTGCGCGGGGTGAGCAAGCGCTTCGCCAACGGGCTAGAGGCGCTGGCCGGAATCGACCTGACCGTCAAACGCGGCGAGTTCCTGAGCCTGCTCGGCCCCTCGGGCTGCGGCAAGAGCACTTTGTTGCGCATCGTCGCCGGCCTTGTTCCACCCACCGGCGGCACATGCCAGCTATCGATGGGTGGCCAGACCGGCCGCCGGGCCGCCTCCGGCCGTGTCGGCTTTGTCTTCCAGGACCCGACGCTGATGCCGTGGAGCACGGTCAGCAACAACGTGCTGCTGCCGTTTCGCATCGTCGGGCGGCTCGGCGCCAAGGAGCGCGAGCGCGCCGCCTCGGCGATAAGCGCGGTCGGGCTCTGCGGGTTCGAGCAAGCCTATCCGCGCGAGCTGTCGGGTGGGATGCGGATGCGCGTTTCGATCGCCCGAGCCCTCGTCACCGACCCTGACCTCCTGTTGCTCGACGAGCCGTTCGCCGCGCTCGACGAGATCACCCGGCTCGCGCTCAACGACGACCTGCTGCGGTTATGGGAGGAGCGACGGCCGACGATCCTTTTCGTCACCCACAGCGTCTTTGAGTCGGTCTACCTGTCGACCCGGATCGCGGTGATGACCGCGCGGCCGGGCCGGATCAGCGCCGACCTCCCGGTCGCCTTGCCGCAGCCGCGTGCCCGCGCGACCCGATCATCGCCGGACTATGTCGCGATGTGCGATAGGGTCTCGGCCGAGCTGGGTATAGCGATGGGCGAGCGATGAACCGGCTGGGAGTTCGCATCGTGGCGCCGGTCGCGGTCGGCATTCTCTTCATCGCGTTGTGGCAGCTCGGGGTCTGGCTGTCGGGCGTCAAGCCTTACGTTCTCCCGGGGCCGATCGACGTCGCGCAGAGCCTGTGGACCGACGGAAGCGGCCTCTTGGTTTCGCTGTGGTTTACCCTGAAGGTCACGCTGGTGGCGCTCGCTGCGGCGGTGCTGTTCGGCGGGCTGATCGCAATTCTGTTTTCGCTGTCGCGCCTCGTCGAGATCAGCTTTTTCCCTTACGTCGTGATCCTGCAGGTCACGCCGCTGGTAGCGATCGCGCCACTGATCATCATCTGGATCCACACGCCGTTCATCGCGCTCTTGGTCTGCGCCTGGATCATCGCGTTCTTCCCGATCGTCGCGAACACGACGGTCGGTCTCAACAGCGCCGACCGCAATCTCGTGGCGCTATTTCGGCTTTACGGCGCCTCGACCTGGCAGGTGTTGTGTCACCTGCGGATGCCGACGGCGCTGCCGTATTTCCTGACCGGCCTGCGGATCAGCGGCGGGCTATCGCTGATCGGCGCGGTCGCCGCGGAGTTCGTCGCCGGCACCGGCGGCGAGGAGACCGGTCTTGCCTACCGCATCCTCGAGTCGGAATACCGCCTGATGATCCCGCGCCTCTTCGCGGCGCTGATCCTCTTATCGCTCACCGGCATCGTCATCTACCTGGTGACCGATTTCATCTCGCGCCTGGTGCTGCGCCATTGGCACGAAAGCGCCGAGACGGGGGAAGAGGAGTAGCCCTACCCCCGGCCGACGAACGGCATCTTGGTCGCCATCACTGTGATAGTTTGAACGTTCGCGTCCGGTGTGACGGTCGACATGAAGACTACGGCGCGGGCGACGTTTTCGACGTCCATCGTCGGCTCGACGATGGTCTCGCCAGTGGGTTGTAGGATGCCGCGGGTCATGCGCTGGGTCATCTCGGTGAGCGCGTTGCCGACATCGATCTGACCGCAGGAGATGTCCCAGCGGCGGCCGTCGAGCGAGGTCGATTTGGTCAGGCCGGTGATCGCGTGCTTGGTCGAGGTATAGGCAGCCGAATTGGGCCGCGGCACATGCGCCGAGATCGAGCCGTTGTTGATGATGCGGCCGCCCATGGGGTTCTGCTCTTTCATCATGCGGAACGCCTGCTGGGTGCACAGGAACGAACCGGTCAGGATCGTGTCGACTACCGCCTTCCACTTCGAGAATTCAAGCTCCTCGATCGGCGCGTTGGCGCCGAACCCGGCATTGTTGAACAGCACGTCGAGCCGGCCGAATTTGGCCTTGGTCGCCGCGAACAGCGCCTCGACCGAGGCCGGGTCGCCGACATCGGTCGGCACGCCGAGCGCCTTGCCCTGCAGGCCTTCGATCTCGCCGACGACGGCGTTTAAGGGCTCCGGCCGCCGGCCGGCGACGACGACCGCGAAACCCTCGCGTGCCAGCGCCAGCGCCGAAGCCTTGCCAATGCCGCTGCCGCCGCCGGTGACGAGGGCGACCTTTCCGTTCGAAGCCATGCCGGGGTTCCTCCTCGATTTATCTGCCGCGCACGATATTCAGGTTTGGCCGCCGGGTCACGCTGATTGGCAGTGCCGCCCGAGCGTGCGTTAAATAGCGAAAAAAATCGGTCCTCTATCGAACAGGAGCTTCGCCATGGCCGATCCGCTGGTTCTCTATGAGGCTGACGACCAAGTCAGCATCATCACCCTCAACCGTCCGGACAAGCTCAACGCGATCAGCGAAGAGCTGCTGCAGGCGCTGCTCGACGCGTTCGCGCGGGC
Source organism: Allostellaceae bacterium (assembly GCA_035604035.1). GTDB lineage: Bacteria > Pseudomonadota > Alphaproteobacteria > ATCC43930 > CGMCC-115725 > DATARH01. The sequence continues at coordinate 6,384 of DATNJF010000238.1, forward strand.
CGACGAGGAGCCGGCCACCAGCGTCGTGCTGTTGCGCGCCGAGGGGCGCAGCTTCTGCGCCGGCTACGACATCGGCCGCAAGGACGATCCGGCCAAGGACGAATGGCGTCGCGACCCGATCAAGGCGCACAAGCATCTGGCGTATCAGCTCGATTTCGAGATGGCGCCATGGAACATGAAAAAGCCGGTGATCGCCGCGGTGCAGGGCCATGTGTTGGGCGGCGGCTGCGAATTGGCGATGCTCTGCGACCTCACCATCGCCGCCGACAACGCCGCCTTCGGCGAGCCGGAAATCCGCTTCTCCGCGGTCGGGCCGGCCATCGTGATGCCGGCGATCATCGGCTACAAGAAGGCGCGCGAGCTGCTTTATTTCGGCGATCAGATCGATGCGCGAACCGCGCTCGATCTCGGCATGGTCAATCGGGTCGTGCCGCTCGCCGAGTTGCGCTCCGCCAGCCTCGCCTATGCCAAGCGGCTGGCGCTGATCTCGCCGGAGGCGCTTTACGCCGCGAAACTGTCGATCAATCGCGGCGCCGACGCGGCTGGGTTCACCAGCCGGATCCATGCCGGGCTCGATGTAGTCGCGCCGCTCTACGTGACACCGACCGCGTTCGGCACGCGGTTCCGCGAGATCGCCGCCAGCGATGGTGTGCCGGCCGCGGTGCGCTGGCGCTCGGCGCAATTCAAGGAATAGACGAACGGGGAGGGAATCATGCGAAAGAGCAGCGATCATATCCTCACCAGCCATGCCGGCAGTCTGCCGCGCTCCGACGAGCTGATCGAGGCCAACCGGGCCTGCTACGAGGATAAGTCGATAGACGAGACACGATTCCAGTCGATCCTCGGCGGCGCGGTCAGCGATGTCGTGCGTCGCCAGAAGGAGGCCGGCATCGACGTGCCCGGCGACGGCGAGTTCGGCAAGGCGATGGCGCAGCGGGTCAATTACGGCTCGTGGTGGCGCTATTCGTGGCTGCGGCTCGGCGGGCTCGCCGCCGGCGGGCTGACCCTCTACGAGATGGAGCCGAAGCGCTCATCGCCCGGCGCGGTGGTGCTGACCAGCTTTGGCGACCGCCGCGACCGCAGCCGTTTTGCCGCGGCCTACAACGACCCCGAAAGCGGCATCACCACCGGCCCGCGCCCACCCTCGCCGGTCTGCGTCGACAAGCTGACCTATATCGGCCATGAGGCGATCCAGGCCGACATCGCCCGCTTTAAGGCGGCGCTTGCCGCGGCGGGGGTCGAGGAAGGCTTTATGACCGCGATCGCGCCCGGCAGCGCCTCGCGCATCCCTAACCGCTATTACAAGAGCGACGAGGAGTTTCTCTTCGCCTGCGCCGACGCGATGCGCGAAGAATACAAGGCGATCATCGACGCCGGCCTCATCCTCCAGATCGACGATCCGGCGATTGCCGAGAACTGGGACATGGTCAACCCTGAGCCGACAGCGGCGGACTACCGCAAGTTCACCATGACCCTGGTCGAGGCGCTCAACCATGCCTTGAAGGGCCTCCCGCAAGACCGCATCCGCTTTCACCTCTGCTGGGGCAGCTGGCACGGCCCGCACATGACCGACATTCCCATGCGCGACATCGTCGACTGCATGCTGGCGATCGACGCCGGCGCCTACTCGTTCGAGGCGGGCAATGTCCGCCACGAGCACGAATGGAAGATCTGGCAGGACGTCAAGCTGCCAGACGGCAAGCTGATCCTGCCAGGTGTGGTCAGCCACGCGACCAATGTCGTCGAGCACCCCGAGCTGGTCGCCGACCGCATCCTGCGCTTCGCCAACCTCGTCGGCCGCGAGCGGGTCATCGCTTCGACCGATTGCGGATTGGGCGGGCGCATCCATCCGCAAATTGCCTGGGCCAAGCTCGAAACCCTGGCGCAGGGCGCCGCGTTGGCAACCAAGCAGCTGTGGGGCTGACCTCAATCGCCGAACAGAGGCTTGGCCAAGACTGTGGCGATGCGGTCGAGCGGGATGTGGGCCTTGGCGATGACACCGATGCCGGTGCCCGATTGCCGGTTGACCGGCAGCAGCGCCTCGAGCCCGACATCGAGCCCGTTATCCGAGTAGACGATTCCGGGCGCCACGATACCGGTCGGCGGGTTGCCGAACGACCGCGACACCGGCGCACTATAGGTGAACTCGACGAGCGGGATCAGCCGGCCGATCAGCGGCGGCAGGCCGACATATTCGACGTTCCCTTGGAGGTATTTGAGACTGTATTGCAGCGAAAATCCCGCTACAGCCATATCGGCGTACTGGTTGCCGCCATTCGCCCGCGCATCGGGAACCTCTATGCCGAATGTGCCGGTCACCGCGAAAGGCCGCAGGAACCGCATGTCGTCAGGCAGGTCGCCCAACCCCTTGGCGGCATACAGGGTCGGGGTGGTGAAGCCGATGGCCTCGGCGCCGACTTGGCTCGCCCCGGTGCCGCCGAACTCGCGGGTCACGCCGAGCGAGACGGCTGCCTCGTGTGGCACATTCTCGAAAGCCTGGTATTTGAGCCCGGCGTAGAGATTGTCCCAGCCGTAGACATTGCTCTGTCCGAGCGGGGTGAGGATTTCGTATTTGCCGGCGAAATAGACGCCAAGCTGGTCGGTGATGCGCTTCTCGTAGCCGAGGGTCAGATCGTTTTCGCCGAAATTGGGGCTGCCGAGGTGACGCAAATGCTGGAACTCGGTGTAGACCGCATCGGCGACGAACGGATCGTCGGTCAGCGGGGTCGAGGGGAACCAGCGGTCGCCGATCTGGTACGGCGTTGCCGTTGCCGGAGCAGCGAAGAGGCCGAGAACGGCAATGAGGCAGGCAAGGCGCCCTAACGCGCGGCGTTTGGTCATTGGATTATGTCGGTCCGCTCGCCTAAAGGGCGACAGCCGGCGCAACGCCTTGCAGCTCGGCGATCGCGGTCTCTTGCGGCTCCGGTGTCAGCGGCAGTGTGACCGTCACCGCCGTGCCCTTGCCGGGAGCGCTGTCGATCGCGATCGAGCCGCCATGCAGCTCGATCAGCACCTTGGTCAGCGGCAGGCCGAGCCCGGTTCCCTGGTAACGCCGCGCCAGGCGGCTGTCGACCTGGCCAAAGGGCGCGAGCGCGACCGGGATATCCTCGGGCGCCATGCCGATGCGGTTATCGCTGACCCGCAGCATCACCGCGTCGGCGCCCGCGGTTTCGACGTGGATGGCCACTCGGCCCCCGCGATCGGTGAACTTGACCGCGTTCGATATCAGGTTGAGCAGAACCTGGCGCAGTTTGGCGGGATCGCCGGTGAGTACCACCGGCTCCTGCGGCGCCTTGACGTCGAGCTGCAATTCGCCGCGTGCGCATTGCTCGCGCATCATCGTCGTGCAGCTCGCGACGATCTGCACCAGGTTGACCGGCTCTAGCGCGAGCTGAAGCTGTCCGGCCTGGCTCTTGGTCAGGTCGAGGACATTGTTGATCACGCTCAAGAGGTGGCGGCCGCTATCGAAAATGTCTTTGGCGTAGCCGCCGTACTTCTCGCTGCCGAGCGGCCCGAACATCTGCGACAGCAGGATTTCCGAGAAACCGATGATCGCGTTGAGCGGTGTGCGCAGCTCATGGCTCATATTGGCGAGGAAGGCGGTCTTGGCCTGGTTCGCCGCCTCGGCGAGCTGACGCGCCTCGTTGAGCCCCTGTTCGCGCTCCTTGATCTCGCTGAAGTCGCTGATCATCAAAAACAGGCCGCCATCCTGGGTCGGGCTGCGGCTGACGCGCAGCCAGCGGCCGTCGAGCAGGCGGAACTGCCGACCCTCGGAGAGCAGCTCGTCGACCGATGGCGGATGGCCCGGCTGGGCCGTGTCGCCGTTCTCCTCAGTCATCACCAATTCGGGGAGGCGGCGGAAGATCGAGGCGAATTTCATGTCGGGCGCGATCGCCGGCGCCAGTGACGGGAAGAACCGCGACAGCTGCGAATTCGCAAGCAGCACCTTGCCGTCGGCGCCGACGAGGATGATGCCCTCGCGCGAGTTCTCCAGCGCCTCGACAAGCCGGGTCTGCGCCGAGCGCCGCTGTGATTTCTCGCGCTCGACCATGATTCGGATGCTGTCCTGCATCACCGTCATCGAGCGCAGCAGCGTACCGGTCTCGTCGGGGCCGCCTTGCGGGATTGGCGTTTCGAGCTCGCCGCCGGCGATACGGTCGGCAACCGCAGCGGCGTCGCGCAGCGGCCGAACGATGCGGCGCGCCAGCACCAGCGTGATCGCCGCGGAGAGGAGCAGCCCGAGCAGCGTCGCGCTGATCGTCACGTAACGGAACTGCGTCATCGCATCGACCACCCGGCGGCGCGCGATGAAACTGTTGTCGGCGGTCAGCTCGACCAGCATGTCGAGGCGTTCGAGTATCCTCTCCGAAAGCGCATGAAGCGCGCCGGGATCGGCGGCTCCGGCGCGCAACCCGTTCCACCGCCCGGCAAGGCGCCGGATTTCGTCGATGACTGCCTTTCCGCCGGGGAGGTCGAAGCGTTCGTCGACGACGTTCATGTCCTCGCCAAAGCTGATCGTGAGCTGATCGAGCCTTCGCTCGATCTCCGGGCGTTCGCCCACCGGCGTCTGGGCGCGGCGCAACAATTCCTTGTCCATGCGGTTGAAATCGAGCGCCGCGGTGCGGGCGAAGTTCACCTCCATCAGGGCGCGGTCATAGGTGTCGGCGACGAACACGCGCGCGCTCGACAGCACGTAGACGCTGTAGGCCCCCAGCCCGGCCGTGATCGCCCCCATCGCGACAAAGGCGATGAAGAGACGCGATCCGATCGAGGATTTGACCCGAGCCGGTATCACCAACGACAGACACCCCGTCCGCAGTACTCAATGCACGGTTTGCGGGCGCGGCTGCGTCCCGGCGCTCGCCGAGGACTGTCTTAAGAGAGGCCGCTTAAGGGCCGATTAAGATTAACGACGGGTTTCGCCGCCGACCCCGACTATTTCACGGTGACGGTGAGCGACATCGTCGGGTGGATATGGCAGCGAACGGTAAAAGTGCCAGCGGCTGGAAAGCGAACATCGACCGTTTGACCCGGCGGTTGCTCGCTCGATTCGAAATTCATCGTCGGCGAGTTCACGTAGATTTGATGAAGAAACGGGTCTTCGTTGGTGAAGAGCAGGCTGTCGCCCGCGGCGATGGTCACGTCGGCGGCATCGAACGCCCGGTTCTTCTGCACGATCCCATGGCTTGCCGCCCAGGCAATGAGCGGCACGGGACCCGTGAGCAAGAAGATGGCCAGCGCGGCAAGCGAGCGCCGAAGTGTCATCCTCACCCTCGCCCATATTTCTTGTGGAAATGCGGCAGCACCTTCTCGCCCATCAGTTCGACGCATTTCAAAATCTTCCACATCTCCATCCCCGGCCAGCCGGCGCGGAAGATGAAATAATTGGCATCGAGCCTGGCAATGCGGTCTTCGAGCTGCTCGATCACATCGTCGGGGCTGCCGAGGATGAAGCGGTCCTTCGCCAGTTCGGCGAACGGCACGCGGAAGCTTTCTTGCCCGGGCAGCGCCTTGTCCTGACCCCAGGCGGCATAGGCCGCGTATTTGCCTTCGAGATGGGGTTGCGCCGTCGCGAAAGCCTCCTCCCGCGTCTCCGCGACATGCAACTCCAGGATCATCGGCCGCGCGTCCGGCATCTTGTGGCCGTTGGCCGCTAGCGCCGCCTTGTAGAGGCCCCATTGCCGCTCGGTGGTCGGCATCGCCGCGTGCGGGTTGATGAACCACGGGTAGCCGAGCCGCCCGGTGCGCTCGACCGCCTTGTCGGCATTGGCCGCGATCCAAATCGGCGGGTGCGGCTTCTGCACCGGGCGGATCGTCGAGGTCGCGTCGCGCAGATTGAAGTAGCGGCCTTGGTGGGTGACGTTGTCCTCGGTCCACAGCCGCTGCATCAGCCGCAGGCCTTCGAGCATGCGCGGCACCCGGTCGGAGACCTGCAGCCCGAACGCCGCGAACTCCTCCTCGCGATAGCCGATGCCGACGCCGAAAACGACACGGCCCTCCGACATCACGTCGAGCGTCGCGATCTCCTCCGCGGTCTGCACCGGGTTGAGCAGCGCCAGCAGGGTCACCGCCAACACCAGATCCATCTTCCCGGAATCGGCGGCGAGCCGCGCCAGGAACGGCAGATTCTGCAGCGCGATATAGGGCGGCGAGACGTAATGATGGCCCGAGGCGATCGCGTCGAACCCGGTGTCGCGCGCGACGATCACCTGCTGCACGCATTGCCGGAAGCGCAGCACGGGGTCGTCGCCGCGCGGCTGCTGCGCGTTGATGAAGAGACCGAATTTCATGGGGGACTCCAAGTTGCTGTAGGGCGGAAAAGCGCAGCGCCTTCCGCCATATGTCGGCGGATGACGCTTCGCTCATCCGCCCTACGAGGTACCGCCAAGGTCACAATTTTTTGGTCATCACGTAGCGATTGATCCCGGGCGGGTCGCAGGTGAGGGCGGCGGCTGTCTCGAAGCCCAGCTTCAGGTAGAAGCCCTGTGCCTGGATCTCCATGGTGTTCAAGGTCAGGCGCGAGCAGCCGCGCCGCCGTGCCTCTTCCTCCGCCATCTTGATGAGCCGGCTGCCGAGCCGGTCGCGGCGCAGGTTCTCGGGCAGATAAACCCGCTCGATCGACATCTGACCCATATAGCTGCCGCCGTAGATACCGCCGACGATCGCGCCGCTGTCCGGATCGGTGACGAAGATGGCGAGGCGCTTGTAGTCGTCGTAACCGGCTTGGCTGGTGTTGTAGTCACGCAGACCATCGCTGATGACCGCTAGTTCCTCGGGCGTCGCCGTATCGGTCAGGATGATCTTCGGCTCGCTCATCGCTTGTCCTTAAATCGGCGGATGCCGTACGGGCTGGGTCGCTTCGAAGGCGCGCGCGGCGCGCAGCACCTTGGCGTCGTCGTGCAGCCGCCCGACGATCTGCAGCCCGATCGGCAGCCCGCCCGAAGTGAGGCCGCACGGGATCGAGGCGGCCGGCTGGCGCGTCATGTTGAACGGGTAGCTGAACGGCGACCAATCGACCCAATGTTCGTCGGAGGGGTCGTTGAGGTCCTCACCGACCGGCAGCGCCGGTACCGGCATCATCGGCGTCAGCAGCAAATCGTATGTCTCGTGGAACGCGCCCATGGTGCGGCCGAGCGCGTTGCGGACGAGGTCGGCGCCCAGGTAATCGACCGCGCCGATCTTGGCGCCCGCCTCGGCCACGGCGACAAAGCCGGGATCGCACTGCTTCAACTTCTCGGCCGGGATGCCGGCGACGATGCGTGCTGCCCCTGCGCCCCATAGGGTCAGCAGCGTCTCGCGCGGCGAATCGAAGATCTTCCCGACTTCTTCGACATGCGCGCCGAGCTCCTCGAAGCGCTTCACCGCCGCGGCAACCGTCGCGGCGATCTCCGGATCGACCTTGGCGTAACCAAGGTCGGGACTGAACGCGATCTTCCAGCCGCGCACGCCCTCTTCGATGCCATCAAGGAAGCTGCCGGCGGGCGCGGGCAGCCAATACGGGTCGCGGGGGTCGGGTCGGCCGATCGTGTCGAGCATCGCCGCCGCGTCGGCGACCGAGCGGGTGATCGGCCCGTGATGCGACAGGAGGCCCATCGGCGACGGCGGGTAGGCCGGCACGCGGCCGAATGTCGGCTTGATCCCGAACACGCCCGAGAAACACGCGGGGATGCGGATCGATCCGGCGCCGTCGCTGCCGAGGTTGAGCACGCCGATGCCGGCCGCGCCGGCCGCCGCCGCGCCGGCGCTGCTCCCGCCTGGGGTGCGCTCCAGGTTCCACGGGTTGCGGGTGATGCCGGTGAGCGGGCTGTCGCCGACCGCGATCCAACCGAATTCCGGGGTCGTGGTCTTGCCGAGGATGACGGCGCCGGCTTCCTTGAGCCGCGCCACCGCCGGTGAATCTTCGGTGTCCGGCACGTTCTCGGTCAGGTGCGAGCCGCGCCGGGTCGGGTGCCCGCGCATCAGCATCAGATCCTTGATCGTCGCCGGGACGCCGTCGACCGTGGATAATGGACTGCCATCGCGCCAGCGCCGTTCGGCGGCGCGCGCCGCCGCAAGCGCACCATCGCGGTCGACGAGGCAGAACGCGTTGAGCTTCGGCTGCAACGCCTCGAGCCGGTCGAACAGCGCCTGCGCCGCCTCGACCGGCGACAGCGCTCTGCGCGCATAAAGCACGGTCAGCTCCGCCGCCGATTTGTAGGCGATGTCGTCGCCTGTTGTTGCGCCCCCTCGCATGGCCTACCGCCGGCGGCCGCGTGCCGGTCCGGTCACCGCGGCATAGACGAGGCGGCGGCTGAGAGAGCGATAGCGCAGGCGCTGGTCCGGCGCCTGCATCATCATCACGACGACCATCTGTTCCTGCGGATCGATCCAGAAATAGGTACCGAGAACGCCGCCCCAGAAGAATTCGCCAACCGAGCCGGGCACCGGTGACATCCCCTGCGCCTTGCGCACCGCGAAGCCGAGGCCAAAGCCGTAGCCCATCTCCGGCACCGGCGCCAAGGCGCCGAACCGGGCGCGCGAGGTCTCGCCGTATCGCACATCCGGCGGCAAATGGTCGGAGGCCATGTGCGCGACCGTCTTTGGCGCGAGGATGCGCACCCCGTTGAGCTCGCCGCCGTTGAGCAGCATCTGGCAGAAGCGCAGGTAGTCGGGCGCGGTACTGGCGAGGCCGCCGCCGCCCGATTGCCAGCGCACGTCGCGGGCGAGGTTGCGCATCGGCGGCTTCTTGCCGGTGGTCTTGTCGGCGAGCGGCTCGGCCACCCGCGTCGCATTCTCCCCGGTGGCGGCAAACCCGGTATCGCTCATGCCGAGCGGCCCGGTGATGCGCTCGGCGATAAAGGCACCAAGGCTCTGGCCCGAGACCACCTCGACGACGCGGCCAAGCACGTCGGTCGACATCGAATATTCCCAAGTCGTGCCCGGCTCGAACATCAGCGGCAGCTTGGCGAGTTTGGCGACCAGCTCCTCATTGGTTTGGTTGTCATCCATCAAATTGGCGTCGCGCCAGATCATCTGCACCGGCGAGTCGCCGAACCCGGCATAGGTGAGACCGGAGGTGTGGCGCAGCAGATCCTGCACCGTCATCGCGCGTGTCGCCTTGGCACGCTCGACCCCGACGGTCAGACTCTCGAATGTTGGAATGTAGTCGGCGACCGGCGCACCGATGTCGAGCCGGCCTTCCTCGGCCAGCATCATCGCCGCGACTGAGACGATCGGCTTGGTCATCGAGGCGATGCGGAAGATCGAGTCGAGCCGCATCGGCTTCTCGCTCTCGGCATCCTGAAACCCGAACGCTTGGGCGCAGGCGAGCCGCCCGCCACGGGCAATCGCCAGCACCGCGCCGGGAATGACCTCCTGCTCGACTTCCTTGATGATGAAGTCGGCAAGGCGCGCAAGGCGTTCCGACGACAGCCCCACTTGTTCCGGCGTTTCCGCCCGCGGTAAACCCATGCTGGTCATGCTAAGTCTCCTTTAGAAAATTCGCTCCCCGGCGCAAGCCGGGGCCCACTTTTCCGCCGTCCCCAGCGCTGATTGGTGGATCCCGGCTTTCGCCGGGAAGCGGGGGAATGTGGGTGCCTCAAATCGCGCCGTCCGCCTTCAACGCCGCGACTTCGGCCTCGCCCAACCCAAGCCAGCCGCCGTAAATCTCGTCATTGTGTTGGCCCACCTTGGGGCTGTGGCGCATCGGCGCCGGTGGCAGCCCATGCAGGCGCAACGGCGAGGTCGGCACCACGATGTCGCCCAGTTCGGGGTGCTCGACATGCTCGAGCATCCCGCGTTCGTGCATGTGCGGATCGTTCATCACCTCGGGCGCGGTGCGCACCGGCGCGCACGGCACGCGGCCGGCCTTGCAGCGGGCGAACACCTCCATCTTGCCGAGCGTCTTGGTCCACTCGGCGACGAGTTCGTCGGTCTCGTCCATATGGGCGACGCGGTCGGCGTTGGTCGCGAAGCGCAGGTCGGTCTGCAAATCCTCGCGGCCCATCGCCACGGTCAGGTTCTTCCAATGTGCCTCGGTGACGATGTGGATCGCGACATGCCCGTCATTGGTCGGATAGACGTTGTAGGGTGTCGATGACAACCCGGCTTGGCGGTTGCCGGTGCGTGGCGGCGGCTGGCCGGTGCGGTGGTAGTATTCGAAGCTGGCGGCGAGGCTCGAATACACCGTCTCCTGCATCGCCACCTCGACAAGACGTCCCTGGCCGCTGTGTTCGCGCTCGAAGAGGGCGGTGAGGATCGCGCCGTAGAGATGGATGCCGCCCATGAAATCGACCAGGGTCGGGCCGGCCTTCATCGGCGGCCCGTCAGGCGCGCCGGTGACGCTCATGATCCCCGAGGCGGCCTGGATCGTCAGGTCCATCGCCAGATTGTCGCGGTCCGGCCCGCTGATGCCGAACCCGGTGCCGGTGGCGTAAATGAGGCGCGGGTTGATCTCCTTGAGCACGTCCCACCCGACCCCGAGATCGTCCATCGTGCCGGGCGAGAAATTCTCCAGCAGCACGTCGGCGCGGCGCACCATCTCGAACAACAGCTCGCGGCCCTTCGGGTGCTTCAAATTGAGGCTGACCCCCCGCTTGTTCTGGTTGAGCATCGCGAAGGGCAGCGTCGCGCTCTTGCCCGGCGCGGCGCGGCGGCGCAGCGGCTCGCCATGCGGCGGCTCGATCTTGATGACGTTCGCACCCGCTTTCGCCAGCAGCAGGGTCGCGTAAGGGCCCTGGAAGATCTGCCCGAAATCGATGACGGTGATGCCGCTCAGGGGCATTTCTTGCGGCAGGCGAGCGGGCGCTGGCGGCGTCGCGGACATCATGACGCGAATTCTGCGCCGGCCGCTCTTCTTCGCGCAAGGCGCTACAAAGCGAAGAGGCGCGTCGGCAATTTCCGCGAAGGAAATTGGTACTACGTGCTGCTGCCGACGTTGGCTGCGAACTGGTGCCTTCAACCCGCTGAATTGGCGCGGCTTTTCGACCACGCTTGAATGAGTGCGGGAAAGGAC
>DATNJF010000239.1:0-8100 GCA_035604035.1 Allostellaceae bacterium
CCCGCCGGTAGGCGGCAAGAGCCGGCTGGGCTCATGCCGGCGGGATGACGCCGCTTTCCCAGGGCCAGCGCTTGCGCAACCAATCGAGTTCGGTGCGGCCGGGGTTGTCACTATACCATCCGTCCCCGTCAACCATATTTCCAATACTATAGAAGTATTCGTCATACATCGCGCCGACACGCTCCATCGAGAAATTGCTCGCGGCCCAATCGCGGCAAACAGCGGGACGGATAGTGCCGATGTTTCGCGCCGCCCAGACAAATTGCTCGAAGGTGCGGCAGCGATAGCCGGTGATGCCGTGGATATTGTACTCGGTGAAGGCGCCCCAGTCGGTGGTGATGACGGGCGTTCCCGACAACATCGCCTCGACATGAACACCGCAAAACGGCTCGACGAAGATCGACGGCAGCAACACCCCCTTGGCTTTCGACATGAGGCGCTTGCGGGTTTCGACATCGGCGACGCCGACATGCTCGATGAACTCCTCGCGCGGCCGGGTGCCGCGCGTCCCCATCCGCTCGATCGAGCCGGGGCCGGCGATGATCAGGCGGTCGCCAGTCGCCTCGGCGATCTGCATCGCCAGATGCACACCCTTGCCATCGTTGATCCGACCCAGAAAGAGGAAATAATCGTCCTTCTCCTCGCTGTATTCGAAGTCGGCGAGGTCGTAAAAATTCGGGATGACGACGTCATACCACATGCGGTTGTTCATCCGCCCGACGCTTCTGAGGCCCAGATAGGCGTGCAAAATGGCGTAGGATTCGAACACCTTGTACGGGGCAAAATGGCCGCCGGGATAGCCGATGCCGGGCTCGCAGACGATCATGTCGCGATGCGCCTCGGCGATGGCCCGGTGTCCGTCGCCGAACATGCACAGAAGGAAATCGCCGGGTTGCTTGCGCCGGCCGATTTCCGGGATCGCGTTGTCAATAAAGGCCCGGTAAGCGAAGTCGCCTGTGTCGAACGGGGGAAACCCCTGGGTGCGCCAGTCGTGCTCGCCGTAGGCCTGGCGCAACACATCGTCGTCGGTGACCGCGACGTGCTCGTCGCAGTCCACAACGGAGTCACGGTGACCGTAGTGGATCACCTGGTGCCCGCGCGCCTTCAGCATTGCGCAAAGCCGCACCGTCTTCTGGGTGAAGGCGCAGACAGTGTAGTCGCGCGTCGAGATCGTGTGCGGAATCCCGAGCACATGAAACCGCGAGCGCGTCTCGCGCGAATGGCCGTTGGTCATTTATCGATGTCCTGATGCGTCGGCGGCGTCGCCTTGCCGGTGAAACCTAGAAGGTGCAGGCTGGCCGAGCAACGCCGAACCAATGTCCCAGGGAGACGCCGATGCCCGCCGTTCGCAATGTCGCTCGCGAGAAGCTCGAAGCTGGGCACCTGGCCTTGGGCGTTGGCATCCGCATGACGCGCAGCGTCGAGATCGCCAAGGCGATGGCGGTCGCCGGGTTCGACTGGCTGTTCCTCGACATGGAGCATGGGGTGATGTCGCTGGAGGCATGCGCGCAGATCTCGACCGCCGCGCTCGATGCCGGCATCGCGCCCATCGCCCGGGTGCCTAACGGTGAATACCCGATCGCGACGCGCGCGCTCGACAACGGCGCGCTCGGCATCGTCATGCCGCATGTCGATACCGCCGACGAGGCCAGGGAGGTCGTCAACCGGCTCAAATACCCGCCGGTCGGTCACCGCTCGATGGGCGGGATCGGACCGCATTACGCGCTACGCTCGGCGTCGAGCAGCGAGGCGGCGTCGACACTCAACGCGGCCAATTTGACGGTCGTCATGCTAGAGACACCGACCGCGATCAAGAACGCCGCCGACATCGCCGCGGTGCCGGGGGTCGACGTGCTGCTGATCGGCACCAACGATTTGTGCGCCGAGATGGGCATCCACGGCGATTTCGGCAACGAGAAGGTGGCCGAGGCCTACAAGGCGATGATCGCGGCGTGCAAGCAGCACGGCAAATTCCCCGGCATGGCTGGCATCTACAACGAGCAGATCATGCCGCGCTATATCGAGATGGGCGCGCGCTTCATCCTCGCCGGGCAGGACGCGCAGTTTTTGAACGCCGGCGCGGCGCAGCGCACCGGCTTCCTACACAAGCTGCACGACTGAGGGCTCGGCGGTGGCTGCGGTCATCGGCGAGATTCTGTCGGAGCCGATCGGGGTTTCGATCGACGATATCGATCTGTCTCAACCGTTACCGCGCGCGGCGCGCGCTCGCATTATCGCCGCGCTGCTCGACCGTCATGTCGTTGTTTTCCCGAGCCAGTCACTGACCCGCGAGCAGCAATACGAATTCACGGCGCAGTTCGGCGAGGTCGAGAGCCACGGCGGCGGGCGGCCGGGCAAGCGCCAGGATGTCGCCCATGTCACCGCCAATCTCGACGCCGACGGTAATCCCAGTGACCGCTTCGCCAAGGGCGCCAATTACCGCTGGCACACCGACAAGCCCTACTACCGGACGCCGCCAGCGATAACGACCCTCTACGCGGTCGAATTGCCACCCATCGGCGGCGACACCGAATTCGCCAATACGGCGCTTGCCTATGACGCCCTGCCGGATGACATGAAGCGGCAGATCGAGGGCTTGCGCGTGGTGTTTCAGTGGGAGCATGGCCGGCGTCCCGGCTACTACGCCAACGACCTGCCGCCGGTCGATCATCCACTGGTGCGCACCCATCCCGAGACCGAGCGCAAGGCGCTCTATCTCGGCCACCACGCGACGGGGATTGTTGGCATGCCCGAAGCGGAGGGCGCAGCGCTGCTCGACGAGCTCCTGCGCCACGCGACCGACCCGCGCTTCACCTACGCACATCGCTGGCGGGCGGGCGACCTCGTCATGTGGGACAACCGGTGCCTCCTGCACCGCGCCGTCGCCAATTACGAGATGACCAAATACCGCCGCGTCATGCACCGCAACGTCGTCAAGGGCACGGCGCCGTTCTGAGCGAGCGGGTTACGCCACCGTCGATTTCGGCGTCGGCACGATGCGGGTGATGACCATCTTCTCGCGGTCGAGGCAATCGGGCACGCGCGGCTCGATCTTGGTCTTCCAGTAGTCAGTGTCGTAGACCGCCTTGTAGAGCGCCTCGCGCTGCGCCTCGCTCTCGAAGCGGCGCATCCAGACATATTTGGAATCGTCGGTTTCGCCGCGGAAACTGCCGGTGATGACCATGCCCTTCGACACCTGGAAGGGGATGATCTCCTCTTCCATGATCTTCACCCATTCGTCCATCTTGCCGGGGCGGACGTGATATTGGCGCAGTTCGTAGAAGGCCATGTGACTCTCCTGGGTATGGTTCGGGGGGATGTTAGCCCCCGGCTGGGCAGCCTCTCAAGCGCGGCCGTAGCGACGCAGAAGCTCGGTCAGCTCGCCGACGTTGTTCCACTCATCGATGCGGTCAATGGCGGCCTCGGCGGCGGCAGCGCCACCGGAGCTCAGCACGATCCCGGCCAGCTCGCGGAACTTGCCGCGCATCTCAGCGTCGGAGAATTGATCGTTGAAGTCGCCGCGATGGCTGTCGCGAGCCTGGGTTACGGTGCGGCCGTCGGCGAGGGTCACGGTGACACGAGCGGGCCGCAGCTTTGGCGCGACCGCGCTCATCGCCGGGTCTTCGACGATATGGACCTTGTGGCGCAACGTGGCGATTTGTGGATCGGTGAGCGCGCTGTCGTCGAGCGAAAAATAGCCGGCGTTGCCGCGCACCACCATCGCCGCCGCGGCATGGGGCAGCGAATATTTCGAGGCGAAATAGTTGGGCGGGTCGGGATTGCGCATAACCGAGGCAAAGCGATAGGTCGCGACGTCGATACGCGCGACCTCCTCGGGGCGCGGCTTCAGCTCGGCCAGCGCGGCGGCGAGGCAATCCAAGGCCGGGTGAATCGGGTTGCAGCAGGCGTAGAGCCGGTAATAGTTGCGGGTGATCTGCCACGCGCTGCCGAGGGCTTCAAGCAGGCGGTCTGGCGCGAACCCGGCGCCGACAAGTTGCCCGAGCGCCTCCTCGACCGCATCGGGCTGCGCCGTAAAGCCGGCGAGCGCCAACTCGGGCGCCAGCGCGGCGGCAAACCCGCTCATCCCGCCGGCGACGTTGAGTGCGGTCGCGCCGGCGACGGCGTTGGTGTAGCTCGGGGTCAGCACCAGGGTCGTGGCGATGCGTATCGTCAGGCTGACCCCGGCGGCGTCGAGGCCGCGCAGCCGGGCGCCGGCAGCGGCTGCGGCCAAGAGCGACACCTGCCCGTTCTGGTGCGCCAGCGGGCGCGGCGTGAACGCGCCCGCCAATCGCCCAGCGACCTCGTAGCCGAGGATCAGCGCCGCCATGATCTCGCGGCCGGAACTCCCCGCCGTCTCGGCCACCGCCAGCACGCCGGGCAGCACCTGCATCGCCGCCTGGCCGGAGACCAGCCGCAAGCCTTCGCACAGCTCGACCGCCCGCCCGGCGATCCCGTTGAGCAGCGCCGCCGTGCGCGCGTCGCTTCGCGCCCAGCCGCGCGCGTAGACCGTGACGTTGCCGCCGCCCGCCAACCTCTCGCGCAGCGCTGCGACCTCGGGCCGCTGCGAGCCGGCGAGGATCACCCCCAGCGTATCGAGCAAGGTCATCCTGGCGTGCCGCCGCACCGCTTCGGGGATATCCTCGTAGCGGGTTTCGGCGGCAAAGCGCGCCAGTTCCTCGATCTGCCGTCCCATCTCTCCCCTCGCCTCTCCCGTCGCGTTAGACTAGTCGGATGACGCTACCAGAGACCGCGCGATTTGCCTTCACTCCCGATCTGTCGATCTGCCGGCTGCTCAACGGGATGTGGCAGGTATCGGGCGGGCATGGGCGGATCGACCCGGCGCAAGCGGTCGAGGCGATGTTCGCCTATCACGATGCGGGGTTCACCACCTGGGACCTCGCCGACCATTACGGCCCGGCCGAGGACCTCATCGGGGCGTTCCGCCAACAACTCGCCGCCCGCCGTGGCGACATCGCGCTCGCCGAAATCCAGGCCTTCACCAAATGGGTGCCGCATCCCGGCCCGATGACGCGGCAGATCGTCGAGGACGCGGTCGCGGTGTCGCGCCGGCGGATGCAAGTCGATCGTCTCGACCTGCTGCAGTTCCATTGGTGGGACTACAGCGACCGGCGCTATCTCGACGCGCTGAAGCACCTGGCCGATTTGCGCGACGCCGGGCAAATCCGCCACCTGGCGCTGACCAATTTCGACACCGAACGGCTGGCGATCATCGCCGATAGTGGCATCCGCATCGTCTCGAACCAGGTGCAGTATTCGCTGGTCGATCGCCGGCCCGCGGCGCGGATGGCCGAGTTTTGCACCGAGCACGGGATCACGCTGCTGACCTACGGCACCCTGCTTGGCGGGCTGCTGTCGGAAGGCTGGCTCGGCCGGCCCGAGCCGCAGCGCGGCGAGCTCGCGACCGTCTCGCAGCAGAAATACAAGAACATGATCGACGCCTGGGGCGGCTGGGGCTTGTTCCAGGAATTGCTCGGAGCGCTGAAGCCGATCGCCGACCAGCACCGTGTCAGCATCGCCGCAATCGGCGCCCGCTATGTCCTCGACCGGCCGGCGGTCGCAGGGGTCATCGTCGGCGCCCGCCTCGGTATTGCCGAACACATCGCCGCCAATGCCGGCGTGTTCGGCGTCGCTCTCGGCGCCGAAGATGTCGCGGCGCTTGAGCCGATATTCGCTAAATCACGCGACCTAATGCGGGTGATCGGCGATTGTGGCGACGAATACCGGTAGGCTAGCGGTAAAACTCGACCTTAGCCTCGCGGAACCACAGGAAATTGGCGGGGCCGGCGGAGAGCGGTCCGTTGATCGCGAAGACCGCGATTTCGAACTTGTCGCCCGGTTGAACAATGTTGTCACCGAGCACCAACCGGTTGGGCATGTTGAAGCCCTGGATGCAGGCCGGGCTCGGCCGCCCGGCGGCGCGCGGCAGCTCGCCGTTGACCCAGATCTCGGCATAGTCGTCGATATTGACGCGCAGCACCGCCTTGGCGCCGGCCGTAGCGAAACCCGCAGCCTCACGCGGGATCGTCAGGGTCGCGCGGAACCAGAAAAACGAGACGATGCCGCCGCCGCGCCGTCCGCCAAGATCGGTCGGATCGACCGGCTCCCAGCCGGAATCGTCGTAACCGACCAGTTCGGCATGCGGATCGATGTCGTAGGTGGTCTTGTATTCGGGCCGAGAGTCGGCGAGCGCCGGACACTCGATAATCTTTGCCTCGGTGGCACGCCAGCGCGCGCCGAACGCCGCCGAGCCCTCGACCGTCATCAGATCGACGACATGCACCGGCGGGGTCAGCGGCGCGAGCGGCGGCTGCGGCGCGAGCAGCGGCGGGGAAGCGGGCGGCAGGGATTTGGTCGGGCGGGTGTAGGGCATGTGCGTGTCCTTTCGCTGGAGAAATCAGGCGACGACGCGTGCGTGAGCGATCTCCTTCGCTTGTACCGGTCGGACTGCGTCGGCGGGAACGGTCACGACCGAAACCGTTTCCCCCGTCAGGGTAACGAACTCGACGTCATAGCCAACGTCCTTGCCATGAACCATCACAACACAGCCAACATCGCCGGCGCGGAGGCGATGCTCGGGCAGGCTTTGGGTCAGAACGACGGGGTCCAGTTCCTTAATCATTCTCCACCTCTCGGCATCGCGTAAGCCGTTACCAATCGCGGCGTCCTCTCACCGGCTTCGACAAACCAGACAGCACGAAGGTTTGGCCGCCGACCATCGGGCGCGGATAACGGTCCCTCTAAAATATACTTTATCCCGAATTCGGTCTCGCTGACTGAGACGATCTGACCATCGCGGGCGTGAGCGAGCAGCGCATCGTGAAGCTCCTCCCACGCGGCGGCACCAAATCCGAAACCGAGAAAGAACGCTGCCTTAAACCGACCCACCGGATGATCAGCTGCCAGCAGATAATGGGTGATCTTCGACTCCTCGATGACTGCGAAATCAACGTCCGGCAGTCCAGGCATCCCTACACCGCCCCAAACCGCGGCGGCGGGATGCGGCGATGCGAAGCGGCCTCGTAGGCAGAAGCAATCTGGAGCAGCACGTCCTCGCGGCCCGGCTCGGCGCGGAAGACGAGCGAGAACGGCAATCCAGGCTCCGGCAGAATTGTCACATGCTCCGCCGGTGCAGGGACATAACGGGCGCCGTCGTCAGCGAGCTTGAAGACCGGGTCGTAAGCCGTTGTCACATAACCCGCCGGCACCAGCATCTCGGTCAGGCCGGCATTGGGTCCATACATCGATTCCGGCCGCAGGTTATTCGGCCCGCCGCCGAACGGATCGTGGGCGCCGCCGATCTTGGCCGGCGGCAGCGGTGTGTGCAGCCGCACCAACGCATCGAGCCGGTTTTCGAGGAACACCATCATGTCGAGCCGGCGCAACAGCTCGCGCAGCATGATGCGTTCGTCCACTCCTTGCCTCCCGCCGAGCTTGTTGCGCGGGTCCTGGACTTCTTCCCAGTTCTTGAAGGCAGCGCGGCCGTCATCGCCCCAGAATTTCGAGCGGCGATTGAGCGCGGCGAAATCGTCGAGCGTCTCGCTAAAACCTCGCGCGGCCCAATCCGCCGCGCGGCGCGACAGGTATTGCGGGATGTGGAAGCGGAAGCTCATCGCCAGCTCCTGGTCCTGGATCGTGGCGATGTCGAGGTTCTTGGGCGGCTCGATGCGCCCCTCGGCGAGGGCGACGCAATAATCGATCGGCGCCATCGAGCCGGAGCCGAAGAATCTGCCGGGCATGAACTCGGTGCGGCGGATCACGGCGGCGAATTCCTTGAACACCGGCTCGCCGTCACGGCCAAGCCGGAACAACAAATCGGGCATGAACACCGGCACCAGGCGCGCGAGGCACGCGCGGAAATCGGGGTTCATCTGCTCGATGTCAGGATCGGGCTCCCAATCGGGATCGCCCGACTCGACAAGCGTCGCGCCGAGCTTGCCACCGAGCACCGACTTGATCTCGGCCGCGGCGGCACGGGAAATGGGCTCGACCGCCTTGTCGCCGGGCCGCAACAGCATCGACTCGCGGACGATGCCGATGCGGATGCCCTTGAGGCTCACCGCGCCCGCCGCATGGCTCGCG
>DATNJF010000240.1:0-3001 GCA_035604035.1 Allostellaceae bacterium
ATCCCGCTCTGCAGACCCTCACGAGGCCAGACTATTTGCCAACGCAGGCCGATATCGATGAGCTCTATACCGTGCTGGTCGAGGCTCAGGAACGTGCGGGCGAACCGCCGGCGACCGCATGGGAACTCGGCTGGGGCGCGCGCGGGGTCGAATTGGAACGCCAGCGCCTAGCGGGAGCACGGACGCTACCCTCCAATGCCCCAACCATCGACGACTTTTCCTACGATGTCGCTCGGAGCATCAAGTCGATTGACCTGAATGCCCCCTGGTATCGTGATCCGCTCAACCTGTCGCGCCGCATCGATGGCTACGTCGATAAACTGACAGGGTTCGATGGTATGTTTTGGGCCGGTGTCCGTATCGAGCCAAACCAGATAACCGGGAGAATCTTGGATATTGTTGTTCCCAAGAACAGCGGTGCACCGGCGCAGCGAGAGGCGATTGAGAGGTCGGTAGAACGTGCTCGCCGCCTCGGCGTGCATATACAGATTAGCCCTTACTGAGGCTCTCGCTATGGATATCTCGCTTCTCCTGCACAACGGCGTCGTGCACATCCCTACGTCGTACCTCGTTGAGCGTAAGGGCTTCTTTTTTGAAAATTCTCCGCTTGGGTCAGTGCCCGTCGAGCAGACCGAGAGATTGCGGCAGGCGATCCTAACGGCGATGGGACGCGGCAATCCACCGATCAGTCTCAGCAAGTTCAAAAGCCTTTCAGGCAGCAAAAATTCTGTCCTTCTTCGGGCCACGGGTGCTCGATCCTGGTATGACCTCGACCGCCAGATAAAGGGCCTTTGGAGTATGGCGGAGAAAGACGGCGTCTATAAAATTCGGGTTAAACAGCCGATGGAGACGCACGGCTGGCACGAAGACAAGACAAAGAGGGTGCAATTTCCGCCCGGAACGCCGGTCGAAGATGCGATCGAGCGCCTTATTACGATGATCCAGGAATGCGCGCGGCAGTAGTCGGGGCCGCGAAGCAGCGGTCCGCGAGTGGCCCGAGTACGTGATCGTCAATTTCGGCGGGTCGATCAAAAACATCCGCCGTTTTGCCAAGGAGATCATGCCGCATTTCGCCGGAGAGCCGCGGCTGCAAGACGCGGCGAAATAAACCGACGGTTTAGCGCGCCGGATCACTGTCACGTTTCAATTTCGCTCGGCAATCCCCATATAACAGGGATGAGAACCCATCCCCATGCCGAAGCGACCTACCGGGTGGTGCCGCTGAGCGGCGGCGCCTTTGGTGTCGAGGTCACTATTCCGGACCGCTCACCGACCACCGTCAGCAGCTTCGATACCGAGGCGGCGGCCGAGGCGTGGATCGCGACCACCAAAAATCGCGTGGCGACCGAGGGCGCCGCAGGCAAATGGTTCAAGCGGCCGATCGGCCGCTATCGCAGCTAGAACTCAGGATCGGGCGAGCTGGTCTTCGCGAACGACGCGTTCGCGGCCGTCGACTTTCGCCTTGATGCGGTATTGCGGGGTGCTGCCCTCTTCGGGGAGCTGCCGCACGATCGTATAAAGGCCCCGCGCGGAATTGTCTTCGTAGCGATGCGGCGAAAACCGCACGCTCTGTCCCGCGGTAAATTTGTGACTCACCATGGCTCCCTCCCGAGAAAAGCGACGCCGCCGGCGAACCGGCGGCGTCACAAGGCGGGGCTATTCCGCCTTCAAGGCGACGGCAGAGGTCTTACCCTGTTGCCCGCGCTCCAGCTCAAAGCTGAGCTTCTGGCCCTCGTGCAGATTGCCCATGCCAGCGCGTTCGACGGCAGAGATGTGGACAAAGACGTCCTTCGAGCCGTCATCGGGCTGGATAAAGCCGTAGCCTTTTTGGGTGTTGAACCACTTCACGGTTCCGGTAGCCATTCGTAAGCCTTTCAAGTCAATTGGCCGGCACTCGCTTATCGAGTGTCGGGTCAACCGTCGGTTATCTACGGAAAGCGGTCCGGCGCTCTGTCGAGCAGCGAAATGCGAGCCGAACCAAAAGTCGACCGTTGTTATGTGGCCCGCGGAGGAGATGGTTACAAGGAGCGGGTGCACGAGTTTAAGCCGTCCAGGGATGGCGCGGCGCAACGATAGCGATTGGCGGCGAGGCCGCGCGCGCCGGGTGCGGCGCCGGCTGACCCTCGCGCAGCAGAACCCCGGTGAGCAGGTCGCGGAATGGCGAATTTCCCTGCCGTGCCGGCCGATCCGAGACGAGCCGGGCCTCTTCGAGCGCGCCGCGCAGATCGAAATTTTCGTCCTTCAGCCCGTCGACGATCCGCGCCGAGGCGGAGCGGAAATCGGCGAAACTCTGCTGCTCGGCGCGGATGTCGTCGCTGAGGTCGCGGATCACCCGCTCGGCCTCGCGCAGGCGGGCCAGCGCTTCTTCCTGGCTCGCCCGCTGGTGTTCGAGCCGGCGGCGCAGATCGAGGTTTTCCTGACTGAGGTCGTCGCCGGCCGGGGTGGCGCCGGCATAGTCGCGGCAGACCTCGCCGAGCGGGATGCCGGCGGCGGCGCGGCGGAAGCCGTTGACGCCGGCGATAACCTCCGCGTCCGCTGTATTAGGATGCAGCGCCAGCTCGAGGCAGCGGATCGCGCTTTCCCACCGATTCCGTTCCATCGCTCGCGCAGGCCCTACCGCTCCGGCATGAATCTCGGGCGATTGTCGGCGCATTACGGTTAATGAGTGCTGAAACCGCGCCGCCCCCGACACCGACCCCGGGTGTAAAGACGTACGCGCCGCCGATTTGTTGCGCTTCCGGCGGCCATGCGCCGGTGCGCAAATTAAGCAATCTCGCTATTCGCCTGCGGTCCCGACTGACGAAGTGGTCCGCAGCGCACGCCACCCAGACAAGGGATTGGTCCCATGGCTACTCACCCGCTATCGTCAGATGATATAGCGTTTGGTCGAGCCGTCTTGCTCGCGACCGATGCCCTCGGTATGAGCGCCGAAGGCGCATTCTGGATTTACGATACGCGCGATCGGAAATGGGATTTTTTCCTGGTCACGTCGCTATTCAAG
>DATNJF010000241.1:0-3110 GCA_035604035.1 Allostellaceae bacterium
TGATCCGACATCAAAACCGTAGCGTTCGCCGCCACACCGTCGCAGACTTGGAGAAACCTTCGGCCCCCGGGAGGAACTCATGCAATCGACCAACGCCGCGCCGCAGGCGCGCCATCTGCCGATCCGCAAGGATTGGCTCGCCGCGACCCAGGAAAAGGCGCTGGAGCCCGACCGGCCGATCATCGACCCGCACCACCACCTCTGGGACCGACCGGGCAACCGCTACTTGCTGCACGATCTCGTCGAGGATGTGTCGAGCGGCCACAACATCCGCGCCACCGTGTTTCTCGAATGCCGCGAGATGTACCGCGCCGACGGGCCGCCGGAGACCCGCTCGCTGGGCGAGACCACCTTTGTCGCCGGCGTCGCGGCGATGAGCGAGAGCGGCAAATACGGCCCGACCAAATGTTGTGCCGGGATCATCGGCAACGTCGATCTGCGCGCCGTCGGCGGCCGCGCCAGGGGCATCCTCGAGCAGCACGTCGTCGCCTCGGGCGGACGCTTTCGCGGCATCCGCAACGGCGCCACCTGGCACCGCGACCCGAACCTGCGCGTCTTCACCTCGGGTTCGGGTGAGGGGCTCTATGTCGACCGCAGCTTCCGCGAAGGCTTCGCCGCGCTGGCCCCCCTGAATCTCACCTTCGAAGCCTGGATGTTCCACTCGCAGCTCGGCGATCTGATCAGCCTCGCCGGCGCCTTCCCCGAGACCAAGATCGTCCTCAATCATATCGGCGGCGCGCTCGCCGTCGGCCCCTATGCCGACAAGCGCGAGGAGGTCTTTGCCGACTGGCGCACCCAAATCCAAAAGCTCGGCCAGTTCCCCAACCTCTACATCAAGCTCGGCGGGCTCGGCATGCCGTCGCTGATGGGCTTCGAGATGGGCCGGCAGGATTCGGCGCCGTCCTCGGAACAGCTGGCCAAGGCCTGGGCGCCTTATCTCGACACCTGCATCGAGGCGTTCGGGCCCGACCGGTCGATGTTCGAGAGCAACTTCCCAGTCGACAAGGGAATGTGCAGCTACTCGAACCTGTGGAACGCCTTCAAGCGCGTCGCCGAGAATTATTCGAACGACGAGAAGAACAAGATGTTCCACGACACCGCGCTCAAGTTCTACCGGCTTTATTGAGTTCTTTCGTTGTCATTCCGGGGCGCCGCGCAGCGGCGAACCCGGAACCCATGAACACCCGGCCTGAGGAAGAACGCACCGTACCAGCCTCAATCCGATAGGTCCGTGTTCATAGGTTCCGGACCCGGCCCTGCGGGCCGTCCCGGAATGACATTTGAAGATTGAGAAGGGGAGCAGACGCATGCCACTGCCACGCCAAGAAGTCGACGGAACCACGCCGAAATATTTGCGCGACAAATACGCGATCGTCGGGGTCGGCGAGACCACCTATACCCGCGGCTCGGGCATCACCACCCGCGCGCTCGGCACCTGGGCGGTGAGGAACGCGATCCTCGACGCCGGCCTCAAGCCCAGCGATGTCGATGGCATGCTCGATTATTCGGGCGGCGACTCGACCTCGGCGACCTTTATCGCCGGCGATCTCGGGCTCAGGCTCAATTTCTACATGGATTGCGTCGGCGGCGGCTCCTCGACCGAGGCGCTCATTGGCATCGCCATCGGCATCATGGAGGCCGGCCTTTGCAAATGCGTCGCCATCTATCGCGCGATGAACGGGTTTTCCCAGGTGCGCATCGGCGGCACCGGGGCGCGCTCGGCGGCGCCGGTTTCGGGCGACATGCTGCACAACCGCGCCTATGGCTGGCAGAGCGCCGGGCAGAGCTTCGCGCCGACCTTCATGCGCCACATGTACGATTACGGCACCACGCCCGAGCAGATCGCGCATGTGAAGATGTTCCACTCGCGCCACGCCTCGAACAACCCCAAGGCCTATTACAAGAAGCGCTTCACCGTCGAGGACGTGATCAACAGCCGCTTCATCTGCAAGCCGCTGCACCTCCTCGATTGCTGCGTCGAGACCGATAACGGCACCTGCGTCATCGTCACCTCGGCCGAGCGGGCCAAGGACATGAAGCAGCCCCTGGTGCAGATCCGTGGCGTCGTCGGCCGCTGCAACAAGCCGCGGCTCGACATGCATTATCAGCACGGGCCGATCTCGACCGTCGCGGGTTATTACGCGCGGCAAATCCTGTGGCCGAACGCCGGAGTTGGGCCCGAGGATGTCGACGTCACCGGCTCCTACGACGCCTTCACCTTCACCTCGATGCTGCAGCTTGAGGATTACGGCTTCTGCAAGAAGGGTGAGGGCGGCCAGTACGTGTCGGACGGCACGATCACCCTCGGCGGCAAGCGGCCCAACAACACCAGCGGCGGCCATCTCTGCGAGGCCTACACCCACGGCATGAACATGGTGATCGAGAACACCAGGCAGTTGCGTCACGACGTCGACGATTCCTGCCCGGTCGGCCCTAATGGCAAGCGCCAGCACACTTTCGACTACAGTGAAGGCGGCTGCCGCCAGGTCAAAAATGTGGAGGTCAGCGCCAATCTCGGCTGGGCCAACCCGGCGACGACGTCGGCGATGGTCATGCGCAAGGGTTGGTAGGGAGGAGCGGGAAGATGGCTACCATCGACGGCGATTACATGGGCATGGGGCTGCGGCTCGACGATCTCGATGTCGAGAACGTCGAGTACTTCAAGCACTGCGCCGCCCACGATTTCCACCTCCAGGCCTGCAATCAGTGCGGCCGTTTCCGCTACCCGCCGACCACGGCGTGTCCGTGGTGCATGAGCCGCGAATCCACCTGGAAGAAGGTCGAGGGCAAGGGCGCGGTGCATTCCTACACCGAGGTCCATCACGCGATTCAGCCCGCCTTTCGCGGCAAGACGCCCTACATGGTGCTGCTGGTCGATCTCGACACGCAGAAAGGCCAGCCGACCGCCGACGAGGCGCTGCGCGTCATCGGCAATCTCTGCACCCCGGACGGGCAATTGGCCCCGCCCGACCTAGTGAAAAAGGTCGGTGTCGGCACCCGCGTACGGATGGTGTTCAGCGACGTTTCCGCCGGTATCGCCTTGCCGCAATGGACCATCGACGAGACCGCCCAGCAGCCCGCCAAGCCGTGGAGATATCCGCAGGAATAGG
>DATNJF010000242.1:0-3646 GCA_035604035.1 Allostellaceae bacterium
CCGCGGCTGACATGTTCTTCGCTTCCACAACAGCCCCCTCGCCGGCGCGGTGTCAGAAAGTCTCGACCCAGGGGCGCAATTCGACCTCCAGCGACCAGGCGCTGCGCGGCTGGCGCAAGACTTCGAGATAAGTCTGAGCGATCGCGTCTGGATCGAGCGTGCTGTCCGGGCGATCCGCCGGATCAGGTCGCCGGGCGCTGCGCACCCCGCCGTCGATCACGAAGTGCGCGACGTGGATGCCCTTCGGCCCCAGTTCCCGCGCTGTGCTTTGCGCCAGACCACGGAGGGCAAACTTGCCCATCGCGAACGCGGCGGAATGCGGATAACCCTTGACGCTGGCGCTGGCACCGGTCAGCAAGATTGCGCCGCTGCCGCGCGGGATCATGCGCCGTGCTGCTTGCTGGACGACCAGAAAGCCGCCGAAGGCCGATATCTCCAGCGCCTTGCGCACGGCCTCGGGATCGAGTTCGGCAATCGGACCATGCGCCCGTGCGCTGGCGTTGTAGAGCACGATGTCGGGTGCCCCGAGCCGTGCGTCGGCCTCCTCGAACAAGTGCGCGACAGCCGCCGGGTCGGAAGCGTCGACCGCGAACCTTTCGGCGCCAGTTTCGGCGGCGAGCGACGCCAGCTTGTCAACGTTCCGGGCGGCCACACCGACCTTGAGGCCCGCCGCCGCCGCGGGCAACCGACGCGCTGATGCCCGATCCGGCCCCGACGATCAGCGCGGTGCGATAGGGAATGGTCGTCATGATTAAGCTCCTCGCGGGTTCAGGACAGGCGCGCTTGGGCGAAGGTGATCAAAATGGTTGCCGCCTCCACCGATACCGGGTCCGACGATGCCTCACCTCATAAGCGCATATACGCTTAAATGGAAGGCCGGTCGGGCGCATCAACCCGAGCACTCATTGTTTTGCAGACCCATGGCACTAGAAGTGGGTTCACTGCCCTGGGGACGCCCGCGCGTCGGCTGAAGGACCGGTCACCGGAGTGAGGTAGCTAACCAGCCCGGAACCGCCCGAGTGGCGGCTCCCAGCCGAAGACGCTGCGGCCGCCATAGGCATGGGAGTCCTCCCGCTCTCGCGCAATCAGCTCCGCCACCCCTGGCCCGGTCGCCTGCCGCTCGAGGCGCCGAGCCTGATCGTCGAGACGCTTCAGCGCGGCAAGTTCCTCCTCGCGCCCGAGGCGTGCTTTCTCGACCGCTGATTTCAGGACCCGGATTGTCTGGTCGTAAACCTCAATCGGCACCGGGTAGGGGTGCCGGTCCTTGCCGCCGTGCGCCAGCGAGAACCGCGCCGGGTCGGCAAAGCGATACGGAGCGCCGTGCAGCACCTCGGCAACCATCGCCAGCGATTGCACCGTCCGCGCGCCGACTCCAGGGGTCAGCAGAAGGTCAGCGAAATCCTCCGGGCCGCGCTCCGCCGCGGCCGCCAGCGTCCCGTGCAGCCGCCGGGCGATCACATCGCTCGGGCGCACGTCGTGATGCGACGGCATCACCAGATGCGGCAGCAAAGGCTGTTCCGGCGATGGCATCGGCGCTTTCTCGTTCCCCGCTGCCAGCTTCCGCACCTCGTCTGCGATCCGGTCGGGACCGAGCGAGCTCAGGATATCGATTTGGCCCCGGCGCGACGCTTCGGCGCGATGGTCTGTGAGGTTGATGATCTCGCCCTGCCGCTCGCCCTCGATCGCGGCGTGCGGGGCATCGACAAAGCTGGTCAGGCCCTCCGACAGCCAATGATAGCGCCGCGCCTGCCGGCGCTCGCGGTTCATCCCCTGCTGCACGACGACCCAATGCCCGTCGTCGGTGACGATGAAGCCGTGCAGGTACAAGGCAAACCCGTCCTGCACCGCGGCGCTGTCGACCTTGGCGACGAGACGGCTGGCCGTCGCCAGGGCGTCGCCGTCGAAGCCAATCTGGTCGCCAATCGCGAGCAGCTCGTGCGGGGTTCGTCGCGAGTGCGCGCCGCGCCCGCCGCAGACATGGATGCCGAGCTCGCCAGCCAGAGGCGCGAGGCCACGCTTCAACGCGCCGACGACGCTGGTCGTGATGCCCGAGGAATGCCAGTCCATCCCCATCACCGCACCGAACGACTGAAACCAGAATGGATGCGCGAGCCGGCGCAGCAGCTCGTCGCGTCCGTAATGGTGAACAATCGCCTCGCTAATCACCGCGCCCAGCCGGGTCATCCGGTCACCGAGCCATGCCGGCACGCGGCCGCCATGCAGCGGCAGATCGGCGCTTCCGGCTTTGCGAGCCACACGTCGAGCGAATGATTATTTCGCCGCGCCGGCCGCAGGTGGGGCGACCAGCTGGATGACCTCAAACCCCTCGAACTCCGGGTGCGAGATCGTCAGCGAGCGGCCCTCGCCGGCGTCGCGGTGTGCCGCGCGGAAGGCTTCCGAGCGGGTCCACGCCTCAAAATCGGCGTGCGACCGCCAGATCGTGTGCGACGCGTATAGCACATGGTCGTCGCGCTCGGGTCCCTTGAGCAGGTGAAACTCGACGAAGCCTGGCACGGTGTGAAGATGCGTGTCGCGCTCGCGCCAGCGCGTCTCGAACGCCAGCTCCTCGCCCTTGCGCACCTTGAACCGGTTCATCGCGATGAACATCGCCGCCGCCCTTTGAAGTCTGGGTTCCAGGCCAGCAGGATATCACTTCCCCCACTGCATGACCGGGACGGTCGACAACGAATTCTGCGGCGAGCCTTCGACGATCTTGTCGCTGAGCGCGATGTAGACGAGCGTGTTGCGCTTCTTGTCGACGATGCGGAACACGTGGGTGTGCTTGAAGAAGATCGAGGTCCGCTCGGAATACACTGACTCCTCGTCGGGCAGCTTCGAGATATCGGTGGTGATGGGTCCGACCTGGCGGCAGGCGATCGAGAAGCGTGAGGGGTCTTCCGCCAAGCCGAGCCCGCCCTTGATGCCGCCGGTGCGCGCCTGGCTGACATGGCAGGCGACGCCCGGCACCTTCGGGTCGTCGAACGCGCTGACGCAGACCTTGTCGTTCGGCCCGAGGAAACGGAACGTCGTGCTGAGGCAGGCGAGGTCCTCGGCCCTTGCAGCCGTGGCCGAGCCAAGCAGGCTGACGACGACAAGCATCACATAGAGCAGTCTCGACACGGTTTCCTCCGATCATGGTCGGCGTAGGTCAACGTCCGCAGGCACCTTGTTTGCGCCGGCCCGCGCCCGCCGATGAGCCGCTCTCAAAACCCGAAATGGGTCGAGATCAAGCGTGTCCCTCCCCAAATAGGGTGGAGAGACAGCACTTCCAAAAGGTAGCGCTCCGAAAGAATGAGCATCGTCGACCTTCAGCCCGATGGTCTTATTGATGCGCTCCCTCGGCTCGACCGCTCCGCCGCATTGGAATCGGCGAGCCGGGGGCAGCCCAGTTGAGATCCTTGGCGATCACGAGGATCTGGAATTCAGGGATACCGATGTCTACGGTTGCCAGCTGCACGCGCCGCTGCTGGAAGTCGATTTAGCCATCTGATCAGACGAGACCGCCCCCATGGCTTCGCAGAACCGCATGATGACGCTGGTCGCCTTTCTGCAGGCCCAGAACTGTTCGAACCTGCCCGGCTCGTGGCGCCATCCGTCGACGATGCTGGATTTCCTGACGCCGGAATATTACCAGCGCATAGCGCGC
>DATNJF010000243.1:0-7031 GCA_035604035.1 Allostellaceae bacterium
AAGCAGGCATGCGGCTGCGGGTGCTCGTAGGCGCTGTCCGAGGCCTTGACCTTGCCGGTCTTGTAGTCGGCGTAGAAATGCCCTTGCGCCGGACCGTCGATGCCATAGGCCCAATGCAGCCCGGTGTTGAACCATTGCGGCGAGTTGGGCGCGCACATCTGCTTCGCCAGCATGAAGCAGGTCTCGTCGTAATAGGCGCGCGCGTCGTCCTCGGTGTCGAAATAGCCGCCCTTCCAGCCCCAATAGGTCCAGGTGCCGGCGAGCCGGTCGAAACATTGCTTGGCGCTGGTCTCGCCGCCGCTGCGCTCCGCCTGAGGCAGAAGCGCGAGCTTGTCGGCGTCGGGAATGTGCCGCGACAGCCATTCGGGGACGTCCGGCTCCTCGACCGGCTTCAGTACGGCCGGGATGCCAGCCTTGCGCAGGTATTTCTGCGCGAGGATATCGCAGGCGACCTGGCTCCATTCCGCCGGGACGTCGACGCCCTCGGCGGCGAAGACGACCGATCCGTCGGGGTTGCGAATCTCGCTCGTCGCGGTACGGAAGGCGATGCCTGCGTACGGGTCTTGTTCGGCAGTGGTAAAGCGACGCGCGATATGCATTTCTTGCTTCCCCCCAACGCCGCCCGCCGAAATGCAGAGACGCTACATCTAGCGTGCAGGCAACCCCATGGACGCATATGTTGTGCCTCGCCTCGTAAGGTTGTCAAAATCAAATTGAGCTTGACATCCCAACGGTCGGTTGAGGCGGTTTCGGCGACTGAAACTTTTCGAGAAATGCTAGGATTCGGCGGCAAAGCAGCGCGAGCCTGGGAATCGCAAGACATCGCTATAAAACCGATCCTCAGCTCCCCTTGCTCCCGGCTTGCCGCCGGTGCAATAGTCCGCCGCCCGTCGGGATGGGACGATGACGACGCTCGGAACGTGGATTTTGACGTGGTTGCGGGGTGATCTGGTTGGCGCCGACCAGTACGGCAACCGCTATTATCGCCTCAAAGGCGATAGGCCGACCGGGCGGGGCGGCGGGCGCTTTTCGCGCGAGCGTCGCTGGGTCATCTATCAAGGCGAGCCGGAGGGATCGAAGGTGCCATCCGAATGGCATGCCTGGCTGCATCACACGGTCGACGAGGTCCCCGGTGAACGAGAGCACTATTCGTGGGAAAAGCCGCATCAGCCGAATCTGACCGGTACGCCGTTGGCCTATCGCCCACGCGGTTCGGTGCTGCGTGGTGGGCACCGTGCTCGCGCCACTGGTGATTACGAACCCTGGACGCCGGAATAACCGGCGGCATGACCAGACGCGGAGCCGGGCGATGAGAGGCAATGTGATCGAGACGGTGATGGGGGCGGTCGTCCTGGTCGTCGCCGCGCTGTTCCTGTTCTTTGCCTACAATACGAGCCAGCTGCGTTCGGTGCAGGGCTACGAGCTGATCGCCAATTTCGAACATATCGACGGGATTCGCGACGGCAGCGACGTGCGGATCAGCGGCATCAAGGTCGGCTCGGTTCTGGGAACGACGCTCGATCCGAAGACGTTTCTCGCGACGGTGCGGATGAGCGTCGAGCCGTCGGTCAAGTTGCCCGACGACTCCGTCGCCGAGATCGTCTCGTCGGGGCTGCTCGGCGACAAATACATGTCGCTTGTGCCGGGCGGGTCGGACAAGGACCTGCCGCCGGGCGGGCAGATCAAGTTCACCCAATCCTCGGTCAGCATCGAGCATCTGATCGGCCAGATGATGTTCTCGCCGCCGTCACCGGGCGGAAAGAAGCCCGGCGAGAGCGATACGCCACAGCCGCCGTCGAACGAGCCGGCGCCGCAAAAATAGAGTTCTGGACGCGACGATGGCCAAAACTGCGGTCGACAGTTTCCCAGACTGGCATACGCCCGAAGGCGAGCCGGTGTCGTGCGTCGAGAAGATCAAGGTGCTGAACGAGAACTTGGCGGAACTGCGCGAGCTCGCTCAGGACGCGCTGGAGGATGGCGTGCTGATGGGCTGCGACGAAGCCCAACTGCGAGAGGTCTTGGCCGGCATCATCGCCGGCCTCGTCAACCCTTACCGTAAATGAGGCGCGCGCTGCCGGCGGCGGCCGCGCTGGCCGCGGTACTTGCCGCGCCTGCACTTGCGGCGATGATCCCGGAGCCGATCGTCGTCCTCCAGGGGCTCGACAAGGTCGCCGCGAAAGTATCCCAGATCGAGGCGCCGGTTGGATCATCAGTGACCTTCGGGACGCTGTCGATTCTGGTGCGCGACTGCGAGGCGGCGCCGCCCGACGCTCCGCCGGACAACGCCGCCTTCGTCCAAATCTATGAAACCCCGCCCGGCGAGCAGACAAAGCGCCTGTTCAGCGGCTGGATGTTTTCGTCGAGCCCGGCGCTCTCCGGGCTCGAGCATCCGGTCTATGACGTGACGTTGCTCGCCTGCAAGGCGGCGAGCGCGCCGGCACCGCCGCCCGTCCCGCCATCGCCAGCGCCAAAACCAGGCGGGAAGACGCAGCGGTAGCGCAGAGCCTCGGCGAGCAGGCGCTGATACTGCGCGCGTGGCACCTCGATCGCGCCAAACTGGGCCAAATGTGGGGTTAGGAATTGCATGTCGAGAAGCCGGTACCCGCCGTGCCGCAGGAGAGCGACGAGGTGCACCAGAGCGACTTTGCTAGCGTCGGTGACCCGGCTGAACATGCTCTCGCCGAAGAACGCGCCGCCGATCGACACCCCGTAGAGCCCGCCAACCAGCGTACCGCCCTGCCACGATTCGACGCTGTGGACCGCGCTGCGCTCAAATAGAGCGGTGTAGAGGCGCACGACCTCGGCATTAATCCAGGTATTGGGGCGTTGGTCGGTCGCCTCGGAGCAGCCGGCGAGGGTGGCCGAGAAGTCGCTGTCGACGCGAACCTCGAAGCGATCCTGCCGCACCACGCGGCGCAAGCGGCGCGACAGGTGGAACCCATCCAATGGCAGGATTCCCCGGCGCTCGGGATCGACCCAGAATAGCTCCGGGTCATCCGCCGATTCGGCCATCGGGAAAATCCCGCCCTGGTAGGCCTTGAGCAGGATTTCCGGGGTCAGCAAGAACCGCGACGACATCGCGTCACATCGCCGTCGGCGAGCACGCGCTCGAGCCAGCCGATATCGTAGGCGCCCGCCTGAAATTCGGCATTGTCGGCAAGACGCTGGTGCAACGGGATCGTCGTGTCGATGCCGCCAATCACATATTCCTCGAGCGCCCGGCGGAGCCGCATCAAGCATTCCGGCCGGTCTCCGCCATAGATCACGAGTTTCGATATGAGGCTGTCGTAATAGGGCGGCACCTCGTAGCCCTGATAGAGGCCGCTGTCGACCCGGACACCGGGGCCACCGGGTGCGTGATATTCGCTGATACGGCCGGGCGAGGGACGGAAATCCTCGGCGCGCTCGGCGTTGATCCGGCACTCGATCGCGTGGCCCCGCAAGCGGATGTCGGATTGGCGATAGCCGAGCGGCGCGCCGGCGGCGATGCGCAATTGCTCGCGCACCAGGTCGATGCCGCTGACCATTTCGGTAATCGGATGCTCGACCTGGAGTCGCGTGTTCATCTCGATGAAGGAGAGCTCGCCGTCCTGATAGAGGAACTCGATGGTTCCGGCGCTCTGGTAGCCGAGCGTCTCCAAGGCCCTGACCGCGATGCCGGTGATCTTCTGGCGCGCCGCTTCGTCGAGCCCCGGCGAGGGCGTCTCTTCCAGGACCTTTTGATGCAACCGCTGCAGCGAGCAGTCGCGCTCACTGAGATGGACGACCGAGCCTTTCCCATCGCCCAGCAGCTGGATCTCGATATGGCGCGGGCGGTCGAGAAAGCGCTCCAGATAGACCGAATCGTCGGCGAAGGCAGCCTGCGTCTCGGCCTGCGCTAACGGGAAAAGCGCTCGCAGCTCGGCTGCGTCTCGCGCGAGCTTCATGCCGCG
Source organism: Allostellaceae bacterium (assembly GCA_035604035.1). Lineage (GTDB taxonomy): Bacteria > Pseudomonadota > Alphaproteobacteria > ATCC43930 > CGMCC-115725 > DATARH01. The sequence continues at coordinate 3,933 of DATNJF010000243.1, forward strand.
TCCGCCGCCGCCAGACACCGCCTTCAGCAACACCGGGTAGCCGATCGCTTTCGCCGCCGCGACCGCCTCATCGGCCGTGCGCAGGGCGCCGTCGGAACCGGGCAGGGTGGGGATGCCGAGTTCCTTGGCGGCGGCCTTGGCATGGACCTTGTCGCCCATCACCCGGATATGCTCGGGCTTCGGGCCGATAAAGGTAAAGCCGTGCTCAGCCACGACCTCGGCGAAATCGGCGTTCTCTGACAGAAACCCGATACCGGGGTGGATCGCGTCCGCCCCAGTAATCGTCGCCGCGGATAGGATCGCCGGGATGTTGAGGTAACTCTGCCGCGCCGGCGGCGGGCCGATGCAGACGCTCTCGTCGGCGAGCCGCACATTCATCGCGTTGGCGTCGGCGGTCGAATGCACCGCCACGGTTTTGATCCCCATGTCGCGGCAGGCGCGATGGATGCGTAACGCGATTTCGCCGCGATTGGCGATGAGGACTTTCTCAAACATTCGCCGGAAGAAGCGCTCGGTGCGCTATTCGATCAGCATCAGCGCGCTGCCGTATTCGACTGGCTCTGAGTCACCGACATAAACGCGGGTGACGCGGCCGGCGCGCGGCGCACGAATCTGGTTCATCACCTTCATCGCCTCGATGATCAGCAGGGTCTGGCCCTCGGCGACGGCGTCGCCCACGCGCACATAAGGCGGTTGGCCGGGCTCGGCGGCGAGATAGGCGATGCCGACAAGCGGCGCCTTCAGGGTCCCGGGATCGTCGTGGCCATTGGCCGCCGGGTGCGTGGCGCCGTTTGTGCCCGCGGGCGCTATGGCCGGCTTCTCCGCGTCCGGTGGAGTTGCGCTGGCTACTGGCGCTGCCGGCGCGGTGACATGCCGGGCGACATGGATGCGCTGGCCTCCGGCCTCGTACTCGATCTCGCTGAGCCCGGTCTCGTCGAGCAGCTTCGCCAGCGAGCGGATCAGATCGGGATCGGGCGCCAGCCGGGGACGGCTTCCGCCGAACTTCACCGCGGCGCCTCGCTCGGCTCGTCCTCGATCAGGCTGGCGAGCGCCTCCAGCGCCAACTCGTAGCCCTGCGGTCCGAGGCCGAAAATTCCGCCGCGCGCTGCGAGGCTGACATAGGAATGATGGCGGAAGCTCTCGCGGCGGAAGATGTTCGACAGATGCACCTCGATCACCGGCAGATCGGCCGCGTTGAGCGCATCGAGCACCGCGACTGAGGTGTGGGTGAGGGCGCCGGCGTTGATGATGATGCCGTCCGCAGCCTCGCGCGCCTCATGGATCCAGTCGACCATCTGGCCTTCGTGATTGGTCTGGCGGAACTCGATCGACAGGTCGAGCTCCTTGGCGCGCGCCAGGCAGCGCTGCTCGACATCGGCAAGCGTGTCATAGCCGTAGGTTGCCGGCTCGCGCACCCCGAGCAGGTTTAAATTCGGCCCATTCAAGATAAAGACGGTCGGCAAGCGCGCCTCCGCAGCTTGGCCCCGCCTTATAGCACGCGGCCGACGTAGGGCAAGGTGAGGCGGCTATTTGACCGGTGCGGTGAACTTCGTGTGGCGCTGGCCCCATTCGAGCAGCGCCTTTAGCACTGGACGCAACCCGTTGCCCTTGTCGGTCAGGACATATTCGGCTCGGGGCGGGTGCTGCTCATAAAAGCGCCGCTCGACGATCCCGGCATCCTCCAGCCGCTTCAGGCGCGCCGACAGCGTGTTCGGGCTGATTCCCCCGAGCGAGCGCTCGAAATCCTGGAACTTGCGCGGCCCGCTGACGACAAGGTCACGCAGAATCAGAATCGTCCAGCGCTCGCCGATGATGTCGAGCGAGCGGGCGATCGGGCAACGCATGTCGTAGGGCGCTGAGTTTGGTAGTGGGTCGGCCATTAGGCGCACGGTAACTTGGTTGTGATCGTTTTCATAGTGACTCCTATTTAGAAAGCGACTATTGATAGGTTATTCCAAAAATCGGAGTGACTATCATGACTGCGGCGACGCTCCATACTGATGTCGTTCCACCACGCCACGGATGGCGCGCCTTGCTCTGGATCGCGCCTCTCACGGCGCTATGGATAGTGCTCAATTACGCTGTCCCGATCATCCCGGCGAGCGGGATGTCGACCATAATCGCCCGCCTTTCCATTCACGTGATGATCGCGCTGGGCCTGTGGCTCGGGCTTGAGCGCGCCCAGCTGACGCTGGCACAGCGGCGCAATGCGTGGCTCGGAGTGATGATCCCGTTCACGCTATGGCTGGCCTTGATCTGGGGCTCGGCGATCAACGGCGTGTTCCGGGGCGGGGTCGCGCCGTTTCCGCTGCTTCCCTTCGCGATCTTCCTGCCGGTGATCATCGGTACGCCGATCCTGCTGCTCTCGAAGCGGGTGGGGCAGGTCCTTGACGCGATGCCGGCGAGTTGGCTGATCGCGCTCCAGGTCTATCGTGTGCTCGGCAGCTCCTTTCTGATCGGCTGGGCTCGCGGCGTCGTACCAGGGGTTTTCGCTCTGCCGGCCGGCATCGGCGATGTGATGACGGGGCTACTCGCGGTGCCCGTCGCGATCTCGCTCGTCGCCGGTACACTGGAGGCGCGTAAGACGGCAATCGCGTGGAACATCTTCGGTTTGTTCGATTTCGCCGTCGCGATTTCGATCGGGCTGATGATCGCGCCCGGCCCGTTGCAAGTGATCGTACCGAGTATTCCGAATGCGACGGGCGGGCTCTACCCAAACGTCATGATCCCGGCCTTCGCGGTGCCGAGCTCGATCCTCCTGCACGCGCTGTCGCTGCGGCAGTTGCGCCGGCGCAGCCGCTAGCCGCAACCAACCCGTCTGGTGACAAACATGCGCCACTCGACTCGCGAAATCCTTGTTGCGTGGGCCTGCTGCGGCCTCGTTGGGCTCGGTGCCTTGCTTGTCGAGACGCCCAGCGGCCCCGCGAGCGCCGTGTATGCCGGCGCTCACATTCCCGGCCGGGGCGCCTCGACAGCGTCCACCCTGAGCGTGGAGGACGAGTTCGCCGACGACGCCAGCGACGATGCCGGGATCGTTTCGAGTGGCGCGGAGCCTTCCGCTTCCTCCGAGCAGCGGGTAGCCGAATCTCAGAGATGCTG
>DATNJF010000244.1:0-2879 GCA_035604035.1 Allostellaceae bacterium
TGCTCGACCCGCGCATCCGCCTGCAATCGGGGCGGCGGCAATGACCGATATCGCGCTCGATCCGCTCGACCGGCGGCCGCCAGGGGACAGCAGCGCCGAGCCGCTGCCGCATTACGTCTCGCCGGCGCCGTTCGACCCGATGTCGGTCGAGGCGATGACCGCTGGCCAGGAGCGCTTCTACCAGGCTTCGCAATGGCGGCTGATGTGGTGGCGGCTGCGCCGGCACCGCGTCGCGGTTATCTGCGGGTTCGTACTGCTGGCGATGTACGCGACGACGCTCGTCAGCGAGATGCTCGCCCCCTACGGGCTGGACACCCGCAACACCGACTTCATCTACGCCCCGCCGCAGCGCGTCCACATCTTCGATGAGAACGGGCTCACCGCGCCTTATGTCGACGGTTACGACTACCGCCTCGACATGAACAACCTCAAGCGCGTCTATACGCCGAACCCGGACAAGCATCAGGCGCTGCGATTCTTCTGCCGGGGCGACCCGTATCTGTTCTGGGGCAACATCCCGGCGAGCTTCCACCTGGTTTGCCCGGCGCAGGGCGGGCAGTTGTTCCTGCTCGGCACCGACCGGCTCGGCCGCGATCTGATGTCACGCATCGTCTACGGCGCGCGGATATCGCTGACCGTCGGCCTCATCGGCGTCACGGTCAGCTTCACCCTCGGCATCGTCATCGGCGGCATCGCCGGTTATTACGGCGGCTGGACCGATATCGGCATCCAGCGCGGTATCGAGGTCATCCAGTCCTTCCCGCATCTGCCGCTATGGATGGCGCTGTCGGCGATCCTGCCGGTGACGTGGAGCCCGATCCTCGTCTATTTCGGCATCACCCTGATCCTCGGCATGATCGAGTGGACGCATTTGGCGCGCGCCGTGCGCTCGAAGCTCCTGTCGCTGCGTGAGGAGGATTTCTGCACCGCCGCGGTGCTGATGGGCGCGACCCCGGCGCGGATTATCGGACGCCATCTGCTGCCGAGCTTTATGAGCCACCTGATCGCCTCGGCAACCCTCGTCATCCCCAGCATGATCCTCGGCGAGACCGCGCTGTCGTTCCTGGGATTGGGCCTGCGCGCACCGATCACCAGCTGGGGCGTGCTCCTCTCCGAATCGCAGAACATCAGTGTCGTCGCGCTCTACCCGTGGCTGATGCTGCCGGTAGTGCCGGTGATCATCACCGTGCTGGCGTTCAATTTCTTTGGTGACGGGCTGCGCGACGCCGCCGACCCGTATCACTAAGAACCGAAAAGCAACGCCTCATCCTGAGGAGCGCTCGAAGAGCGCGTCTCGAAGGACGCGCTAAGGCCGCAGCACCATCCCTTCCTTGGCGACAACCGTGCCGGGGCGCTGTTTCTCGGCCGCTGCGGCGATCTTGTCCATGAACGCGTCGTCGTGGTCGGGGTCGTGGTGAAAGATCACGAACTGCTTGACCTTGGCCTCATCCGCCAGCCGCACGCCTTCCTGCCAGGTCGAGTGGCCCCAGCCGCGGTGCTTGTCGAATTCCGCCCCGTCATAGGTGCAGTCGTAGATGGCGATGTTGGCGCGGTCCATTAGGCGCAGCACGTTCGGGTCGCTCTTCCCCGGTTCGTGCTCGACATCGGTGAGGTAGACGACCGATCTCCCGTCGTATTCGAGGCGATAGCCGGTGGAGCCGTTGGGGTGATTTAGCGGCGCGGTCTTAAGCATCACGTCGGGGTAGGGCTTTAGCGTCTCGCCGGCGCTGAAGTCGATGAAGTCGATCTTGGCCGCGAAGATATCGACCGGCACCGGGAACAGCGGCGGCGACATCATCGTCTTCAGCACGTCCTTGATGTTCTTGTTCGCCGGCTTCAGATGGCCGGCCCAGATGCGCAGCCGGTTCCCCGCCGCATAACAGGGCGAAAAGAACAACAGGCCGCCGATATGGTCGTGATGGGTGTGGCTGAAGAAGATGTCGAGGTCGGCCTTCTTGCCGCTCGCGTCCAGCGTCTTGCCGAGCGGGCGCAGCCCAGTGCCGCCGTCAAAGACGATCAGATGATCGCCGCACCTTATCTCGAGGCACGAGGTATTGCCGCCGTAGCGCACGGTTTCCGGACCGGGGCAGGGGATGCTGCCCCGCACCCCCCAAAAGCGAACGGTAAAGTCGGCCTTGGCCAATCGCGGCCCCTATCCTACCCGGCCTAACTATATCGTTCGCTTCTGAGAAAAAGCCATATCCACGGCCCCGGCCGGTCGAACCAAAAAATTTTGCGGGACGTTTTACTCTAACCCGTTGTTAACGATCGGAGGCGTAACTGGTGGTTAGCGTTAATTCCGGTGATGGAGTTCCCCCGATGTCCCAGAACGAGTACGACGCTGCGGTTGCTGAGTTCATGCGCACCAAGGGCATTACCCGATGCCCGACCGCCTGCGCCATTCCAACCCACGTCGATGTCGCCGAAACCGACCAAGCCGCCCTGCGCGACTACAGCGCCGCCAAGGAAGCCGCCCGGATGGAGAAGTCGCGGAACTTCGTGCTCTTCGCCGCCTGATTTCCGCGAATCGCCCCTTTTAGTTACCTGGCCGCTATCGCCCCTGATAGCGCGGCCGTCGCTTCTCCCGAAACGCCCGCACGCCTTCCTTCGCATCCTCGCTGTCGCGCACCGCGCCAAGCTCTGAGCCATAGCGCGCCACCAGCTCCGCCGGCCCCTTCGGCAACACCCCCTCATTGACAAACCGCTTCATCGCCGCCAGCGCCAGCGGCGCCAGATCGACGATCTTTTCCGCCATCGCCACCGCCTCGTCGACCTCTCGGCCGGCCGGCACGACCCGGTTCGCCAGCCCGACCGCGTAGGCGCGCGCCGCGTCGATCGGCTCGCCCAGCAGCATTATCTCCATCGCCACCTTGTGCGGG
>DATNJF010000245.1:0-8758 GCA_035604035.1 Allostellaceae bacterium
TCGGCCGCGCCCGTTCGGGGGAGCCGGCATTGCTGCGCTGCTTGCTGCCCTGTGCTCGTTCAGCTCGGCTGCTTTGAGAGTCAATTGGAGCGTCAGTTTCTGAATTCTCAACGTTTTTTCATAGTCTTTAAGCGGTCTAAAATTGCGGGGCACGTCGAGGATATCATCATCATAGAGTTCGCGATGTTCGGCGAGATATTCGGCAATCGAATCCGCCAAGGTCCTGAAAGCGGCTTTTATCGCTTCGTTGTACGCCGCGTAGGATGCCTTTTTGACGATTTCGCTCTCGTCCTCGGGAGTAAACATCAGTGCAGTTCCTTTTTCGCAGATTCGAAAACTGATCGCCCGGCGCTATCGCAAAGATAGAAATTCGTCAAAATCTGTTCGGACGCGTGAGTGCGATACAAATCCTCAGCCTCGACTTTCGCGGCCGAGTCGTCAGAAGCGTATATATCGCGCCGGCGCCACAACAAGGGGGCGGGATGGCCCGGCTTGCGGCCCGGTTTGAAAATGTCCATCCGATACTTTGCCATGCGGACCCCGCCCCCTGCTTCTCAATAGGTATATGGGGACGATGCAGGCGCCCCGCAGACTTTAAGTCGAGATTTCCCAGATTCCTGGACGGCTCGCTGGGCGGCCTCGGCCTCGTGTAGAGGAGGGCATGGCGGGAGGCGAGCCGGTTCGGCCGAGGACAGTCAGACGCCGTAGAATTCCCGGTACCATTTCACGAATTGCGGCACGCCCTCTTCGATCGAGATCGTCGGGGCAAACCCGGTGTCGCGCTGCAGCGCGTCGGTGTCGGCGCGGGTGGCGACGACATCGCCTGGCTGCATCGGCAGGATGCGCTTCTCCGCCTTGCGCCCGAGCACGCTTTCGAGCACTTCGATGAAGCGCGACACCCTTACCGGCCGCCCCCCGCCGATATTGTAGATGCGAAACGGCGCCGCGCTGTCTGCCGGGCTCGACTGTGCGGCATTCCAGTCCTGATTGGGCGCTGGAACCCGGTCAATGACCCGCCGCACCCCTTCGACGATGTCGTCGATATAGGTGAAGTCGCGCTCCAATTCGCCGCCGGCGAAGACGTCGATCGGTTCGCCGGCGAGGATCGCCTTGGTGAACAAAAACAGCGCCATGTCCGGCCGACCCCACGGCCCGTAGACGGTGAAGAAGCGCAGCCCCGTCATCGGAATGCCGAACAAATGGCTGTAACTATGCGCCATCAACTCATTGGCGCGCTTGGTCGCGGCGTAGAGCGTCAGCGGATGATCGACCGGATCGTCGGTCGAGAACGGCATCTTGGTGTTGGCGCCATAGACCGAGCTGGTCGAGGCATAGACGAGGTGCTTCACACCGCCGTGCCGGCACGCCTCGAGGATGTTGAGGAACCCGGTCAGGTTGGCATCGACATAGGCGTGCGGGTTGGTCAGCGAATAGCGCACCCCGGCCTGCGCCGCGAGATTGACCAGCACCGCTGGCTGCTCGTTCTCGACCAGCGCTCGCACGTCGGGGCCTTGCGTCAGGTCGAGACGCGCGAAGGTGAAGCGGTTATGCGCCTGCAGCCGTTTGAGGCGCGCCTCTTTCAGCGCGACATCGTAATAGGCGTTGAGATTGTCGAGGCCGATGACCGCGCGGCCCTCGCCGAGCAGCCGCTCGGAGAGGTGGTAGCCGATGAACCCGGCGGCGCCGGTGACCAGGACCGGGCGATCCGGGTATTGATCGAGCGGGCTCAGAGCCGCCACAACTCGATCCCGTCCGGTTGCTCGGCGCGCGGCAGGCGCGATTTGACGTCAAGGACGACGCCGGTCCCGTTTCGCAAAAGCCCGGTCATCAGCTTCCAGCCTTCGGCGACGAACTCCTGGTGCGCGACGGCGAAGATCACCACCTCGGCCGATTCAAGTGCTTCGCGCGGCAGCAGCCGCACCCCGTATTCGCGCAGCGCCTCCTCGGGCGAGGCCATCGGGTCGTGCACCTGGACGCCGACGCCGAACTCTTCCAGCTCGCGGATGATGTCGACGACCTTGCTGTTGCGGATGTCGGGCACGTCCTCCTTGAAGGTGAGGCCGAGAATCGTCACCGGCCCCTTGGCGCCATCGTGGCGCAGCATCATCCGCACGCATTGCCGCGCGACGCGGCCACCGACGCTGTCGTTGACCTGGCGGGCGGCGAGGATGAGCTGGGGGTGGTACCCGGCTTTCTCGGCGCGGTGGGTCAGGTAATAGGGGTCGACGCCGATGCAGTGGCCGCCGACGAGGCCGGGCGAGAACTTGAGGAAGTTCCACTTGGTTCCGGCGGCGGCGAGGACGTCGGCGGTGTCGATCTTCAGCTCTTGGAAGATCGAGGAAAATTCGTTCATCAGCGCGATGTTGAGGTCGCGCTGCGTATTCTCGATAACCTTCGCCGCCTCGGCGGTCTTGATTGTCGCCGCCTTGTGGATCTTGGCCGTCACCACCGAGCCATAGACCCGGGCGACGATGCCGAGGGTTCGGGCATCCTGGCCGGCGACGACTTTGTCGATCACCTCGAAACGGTGCTCGCGGTCGCCGGGGTTGATCCGCTCCGGCGAGTAGCCGAGGGTGAAATCGCGGCCGCAGACGAGACCCGAGGCCGCTTCCAGCAACGGCGCGCAGTCCTCCTCGGTCGCCCCGGGATAGACCGTCGATTCATAGACGACGATGTCGCCTTTCTTGAGCGCCGCGCCGACGGTGCGCGACGCCGCGAGCAGGGCGCGCAGATCGGGGCGATGCGCCTCGTCGATCGGGGTGGGCACCGTGACGATGAAGAAATCGGCCGCGCGCAGATCGCCGGGGTCGGCGGTGAAGCGCAGATCGGCCGCGCGCAGATCCTCGGGCTCAACCTCGCGCGTCCGGTCGTGGCCGCCGCGAAGCTCGGCGACACGCTCGTCTGAAATGTCGAAGGCGATGACCGGAGTTCCGGCGCGCGCGAAGGCGGCCGCCACCGGCAGGCCGACATAGCCGAGCCCGACGACCGCGATCCGGCGGCCGTGCGCCGCGTTGCTATCAGCCGACATCAGATGTTCTCACGCACCGAAGTGTACCACCCAGCGCCGCACGGCGCGCTCGAATTAGCCTTGCCGGCGGGTAGGCCCGTTGCACCCGCAATTTAAGCCAACAGCGATGAAAGCTTGATTGATCTCAACGCTGGCAAGGCCATCTCGGGTGGATAGCTATGCACGGCGCCATAGGGGCGGCCGCGCCCGGACGGCGTCGAGTAGCGACCAGTCGCCATCCTCCAGTACATAACCTTTCGGATAGGGCGGCCGTGGCTCCAGTCCAAGAGAACGAACGACGCGGTCGTCGCGATAATAACTTTGCAGGACGACGCGGGTGAGCGTCGCCACCGCGGCTCCGCCTTTCGCGCGCAATTCCACGGCCACCGCCTCCCGGCATGCTGGATCGAGCCCAGCCAGCGGCGTCCCCGCGAGGTGCGCTAGCTCGTCCAGCGCTTCGCGCACAAGGCCTGTGTCTCGGCCAAGGGTCGCCACCATGTCTGCCTGGATCGCCGGATCGTCCGCGCCCGGCACATCGAATTCCGCGCTGGCTGGGATGATCACGGCCGCTATGGCGCGCAAATCCTCGCTCTGAGTCGGGGTGAGGGGGCTGTCGGCAGACATCGCTTGCCTCAATCGAACAGATTGGCCAGACGCTGCTTCATCTGATCGGCGATGTAGAGCGCGAGGGCCTGGATGGTGGATGTCGGGTTCACGCCGCCGGAGGTGACGAACAGGCTGCCGTCGACGATAAACAGGTTTTTCACATCGTGCGACCGCCCCCACTCGTTCACGACCGAGCGGGCCGGGTCGGCGCCCATACGCGCCGTACCCAAAAGGTGCCAACCGCCGTACAGAATGGGGCTGTTGACGCAGATGTCGGTCGCCTCCGCGGCGGCGAGGATCTCCTTCGCGCGGGCGATACCGTGCCCCATCATCCGCGCCGTGTTTTCGCCGATCGTGTAGTCGATCCGCGGCGCCGGGATGCCGTGGCTATCCTTCAGGACGGGATCGAGCGTGACGCGGTTGTGCTCCTCGGGCAGATCCTCGCAGATCGCCGACAGACCCAAGCGATGACCATTGAGACGGCGGAAGGCGGCGTGATGGCCCGCGCCCCACGGCAGCAAGCCCTTCGCTTCGCTGGCGACGGCCTCGACGACCGGCCCGACGCCGCGACCGAATTGAAATGTGTAGCCGCGCACGAAGCCGCGCGACGCGTCGGTTTCGTAAAACTCTTTGCTCCACAAGCAGGTCGGCGGCGCGCGGTTGCTGTCGGTCGCCTCGTCGACATACCCGTAGACCTGGGCATAGGGGTGGAACATCAGGTTCTTGCCCACCAGCCCGCTCGAATTTGCGAGCCCGTTTGGGAACCGCCCGGAGGCCGAGTTCAGCAGGAGGCGCGGCGTCCCCACGCCATTGCAGGCGAGCACGATTACATGCGCAGCCTGAAACTGCTCGATTCCGTCCGCGTCGTAATACACGACACCCGCGGCCATGCCGTGCTCGTTCGTCGTGATCTCGCGCACCCGACAATGCGGGCGCAGCTCGACCCCGGCGCGCTGCGCTACGGGCCAGTAGGTGATATCCGTGCTCGCCTTCGCGCCCTGTGCGCAAGCGGGGGTACAATGGCCGAGATTGATACAGCGCGCGCGCCCATCGTAATCCACGGTCGCGACCGTGGTATCGGACGGCCACCAATGCCAGCCAAGCCGGTTCATCGCCTTTCCTAGCATGGTGCCAGAGCGACCGAGCGGCAGCGGCGGCATCGGCGGGTTTCGCGGCGGAACCCCGGGGTCGCCGGCGAGGCCGGAGACGCCCATCATCCGGTCGTTTTCCTCGAAGAACGGGACCAGCGCGTCGTAGTCAATCGGCCAGTCGTCCGCCGCGCCATCGAGGCTGCGCACGCGAAAGTCGGACGGATGCAGGCGCGGGAAATGCGCCGTGTACATGACGGTGCCGCCGCCCACCCCGTTGAAGTTCACTACCTTGATCGGCGAGTTGGCGTCGTTGATCGGGTAGTCCTCAGGCCGGGCGCGGATGTTGGGGCTGGGGGAATAGTCGCCAAAGGCGCGCGCCTCCCAGTCGCGGCCTGTGCTGGGGTACGTCGCGGGGTTCATCCAGCCACCCTGTTCGAGGCAGACGATGTGCATCTTCGTCTCGGCGAGGCTCCAGGCTACGGCCGCGCCGGACGCGCCGGCGCCGATGACCAGCACATCTACCGGATCGTTCATGCTGGTCTTCCTTCAGCTAGCAGCAGGAGCTTCTACCCGTTAGGCATATGGGAATAAAGTGATCCCCGCCGCCACCTTCCGACCCCGGCAAGGAGTGCTCAATGGACGTGACCCCCGTATCCCCCGGCTGCCTCGCTGGTATTCGCGTGCTCGACCTGACGCAATTCGAGGCCGGCACCACCTGCACCGAGGCGCTCGCCTGGATGGGCGCCGACATCGCCAAGGTGGAAAATCCGAAGGGCGGCGAAGCCGGTCGCACCGGCTTTGGCGACGCGTACTACTTCATGATGTACAACGCCAACAAGCGCTCGATCACCGTCAACCTGAAGTCGGAGCGCGGCCTGGCTCTGGTCAAGGAGATGGTAAAGAAGGCAGATGTCTTCACCGAGAACTTCGCGCCCGGTGCGGTCGAGCGGCTGGGGCTCGGCTATGACGTCGTCAGCGCGATCAATCCAAGCATCATCTATGCCCAGGTGAAGGGCTTCGGAGACGGCAGCCCGTACGAGAAGGGCCTGTCATTCGACCCGATCGCCCAGGCCGCGGGCGGGGCGATGAGCATCACCGGCGAGCGCGACGGCAGGCCGATCAAACCCGGCCCGACGATCGGCGATACCGGCACCGGCATGCTGATGGCGTTCAGCATCGTCAGCGCCTTGTTCGATCGCGCCCGGACCGGCAAGGGCCGGCGGCTGCAGGTGGCGATGCAGGATTCGGTCATGCACTACAGCCGCGGCGGGTTCATCACGCAGGCCCGCACCGGGAAGGCGGCGCCGCGGCGGCCGCCGGCCAATAACCCGCCGGGCGGAATCTACCCGTGCAAGCCGGAAGGCCCGAACGACTACGTCTACCTGTTGACCAGCCGCGCCAATCCTGAGCACTGGCCGCGCCTGTTGAAGCTGATTGGCCGGGAAGATCTGGTCGGCGACGCGCGCTATGACACCCCCGACGCTCGCTTGAAGCGCGAGGCGGAGGTCGACGAGATCGTCACCGGTTGGACCCGCCAGCGCACCAAGCATGAGGCGATGGCGCAGCTGAGCGGGGTCGGCGTTCCGGCAGGCGCCGTGCTCGACACGCAAGAGCTGGTCGATGAACCCAGCTTTCGCCAGCGCGGCATCCTGCAAACGATGGTGCATGGCGAACGCAAGATGACGATGCCGACCTGGCCGGTGCGCTTCGACGGCGCCCCGACCGAAGTCAAGTCGGCGCCGTTGCTCGGCGAGCATACCGCCGAAGTGCTTGCCGATTGGCTAGGTCTCGACGCTGACGCGGTCGCGAGCTTACGTCAGGGCGGCATCGTCTGACGCATTGGCTATCGGCCCGCCGAACTCGTGCAGGCGCGCTGCCAGCACGCCCATATCCCAGTCCGGCCGCGCCACCTTGCAGCTGACGCCTCAAACCGCCGGCGCGGGGTCGTGACATGCCCGTTCCATCGCTCGCGCCTGATCCCATCGGAGCACATTCGATATGCAAACCTATGATTACATCGTTGTCGGCGCCGGCTCGGCCGGCGCGGCCGTGGCGAACCGGCTTTCCGCTGATCCGCGCAACAAGGTGCTGTTGCTGGAAGCCGGCCGGGCGAGCCACCCGTGGTCGTTCATTCCGGTCGGTTCCGCCCGGCTGATTACCAATCCCGCGGCCAATTGGCTCTATGCGTCGGAGCCCGAGGCAAACACCGGTGGCCGCCGGATCCCGGTGCCGCGCGGCAAGCTGCTCGGCGGCTCCAGCGCGATCAACGGCATGGCCTTCGTGCGTGGCCAGTCGCAGGATTTCGATACCTGGGCGCAGATGGGCAACCAGGGCTGGAGCTACGAAGAGGTTCTGCCCTTCTTCAAGCGCATGGAACGCTATGAAGGCGCGGGCGACGATAGGTTTCGCGGCCGCGAAGGCCCGCTGCGCGTCACCAACCCGGAGCCGCGCGACCCGATATTCGCGACGCTGATCAAGGCGGCAGGCGAGGTCGGTATCCCGCACAATCTCGACTACAACGGCGCCAGCCAGGAAGGCATCGTGATGAGCCAGGCGACGATCGCCCGCGGCCGCCGGATGAGCACGGCCCGCTGCTACCTGGACCCGATCCGCAAGCGCCGGAACCTGCACATCGAGACCGGCGCGCTGACCGAGGCTCTCGTGCTCGACGGCAAGCGCTGCTCCGGTGTGCGGTATTCCATCGGTGGCGAGGTGCGCGAGGCCGGCGCGGCGCGCGAGGTCGTCGTGTGCGCCGGCACGATCAACTCGCCGCAGCTGCTGGAATTGTCTGGTATCGGGGAGCCCGAGCGCCTGCGCGCGCTCGGCATCGAGGTGCGCCAGGCCCTGCCCGGGGTCGGCGAGAACCTGCGCGACCATTTTGCGCCGCGGACAAGGTGGCATGTCGGCAAGAAGGGGATCACCTACAACGACCGCGCCCGCGGTCTCGGCATGGTGCATCAGGCGTTGCGCTATGCGCTGTTCCGCAAGGGGTTTCTGGCGTCGGTGGGTGCGCCGATGCGCGCCTTTGTCTGCTCGCGCGAAGGGCTCGAGGCGCCGGACCTGTTGCTCGGGTGGGTCCCGATGCTGACCGAGCCCGGTCCCAAGGGCCCAAGGATCGCCAAGCAATCCGGCTTCACCTGCTACGCGCACCCGATGCGCCCGGAGAGCAAGGGCCACATTCACATCACCTCGGCCGATCCGCACCGGCCGCCGGCGATCAACTTCAACTTCCTGTCGGCGCCACCCGATGCCGAGCTGACCGTGCGCGCGATCCGGATTGCCCGTGCCATCATGACGGCGCCCGCCATGGCGCCTATGCAGTTGACGGAGGTTGCGCCCGGCGCGGACCGGACGACCGACGACGAAATACTCGACTGGGTCAAAAAGGCGGCGGAAACAACCTACCACCCCGTCGGAACCTGCAAGATGGGTTCCGATCCGATGGCGGTGGTCGATCCCCAACTTCGCGTTATCGGCATCGAGGGCCTGCGCGTCGCCGACGCCTCAATCATGCCGACACTCACGTCTGGCAATACCAACGCACCATCGATCATGATCGGCGAAAAGGCGGCGGACATGGTGCTGAAGCACGCCGCCGCCTGACAGTGAGGAAGCCTCCGATCATCGAGACTGAGATGTTCGAGCCCCTCCGCAGGTCGTCCATCCCGGAGCCCGCGCACCGCGACACGGTCGCGCACATCCTTGCGGATATTGACCTGCGTGGTAATTCAGAAGCAGCTTTCTCAGCGAAAGGGTGCCGCCACTTTAGATTGGAAACTCCACCGAATCCGCATGGGGGCGGATAATGGTCATCGCTCGAATCCGAATGCCTATTTCTCAACTTCCACCACTATTTTTTATCGGGGTCGGCCGGAGAATGCGCCGCGCCAACGACAGAATCGCACGGCCAAATTAGAGCATAGCCGCATTGGCTGGAATCGCTGAAAGGGGTTTCTAGACCAGGTAAAGTGTGATTCGCTGGTCCGACCGCAAGATGTGGGGGACAGCGATGGCCTGGCGGCAGGGACAGAGCTATTCGGAGGACCTGCGGGCG
>DATNJF010000246.1:0-2333 GCA_035604035.1 Allostellaceae bacterium
CGATAGCTAGCATGTCCGGGTTTGCGATCTTCGATCGTTCGGATACCGCCACGATTGCGTGCTTTTTATTCGACGGTCGACTATGGATTCAATTTGATAAAGAGCTCCTTTCGTTTCACAAGAATTTGGCGCGGAGCCTAACGAGACGATAAGGATGATGCAGGCTCGCCTCTCTACGTCGCCACGGGTCGCGGGACGCGGCAATCGACCCGCGCCCCGACTTGCGATTTCGGTATTCGGCGGTGTCAAGATCAGGTTTGCCGGCGAATACGTTGCTCTTCCAAACCGGAAAGCGCGGGCGCTGCTCGCTCATCTGGCGCTCAGCGAGACGGGAACCGAGCGACGCGAGCGCCTCGCGGGTCTGTTCTGGTCGGAGACCATGGAGCGAAAAGCTCAAGCCTCGCTTCGTCGAGTCTTGTTCGACATCCGCGGGGCCCTCGGTTCGCTAGGCTGCGACTCGGTGGTCGCCGGGCGGCGCGACCTAATCCTACTCCAGGATAACCTCGACCTCGATTTTACCGCCATGCTGCGCGATATCGCGACGGCGAGAGTGCCGGAAACCTTGTTGGTGCAACCTCGCGCTGTCGAAACGGTGCTGTTGGGCTACGAAGACCTCAGTCCGATGTTTGGGGAATGGGTTAGGGGCGTACGCGCGCAGATGCAGGCCCGGTTGATCCGGGAACTCGAGAAAAACTACGAAAACAAACTTCCGCCGCGGCGGCGACGGCGCCTGTTGGCCGAGGCGGCGCTGCTGCTCGATCCCGTACATGAAGGCGCGTGCCGCACGATGATGCGCCTTGCCGCGGAAGATGGTGAGATCGGGTCGGCGCTACGGGCGTATGCAAATCTGTACAATTCGCTGGGCGAGGAGCTCGACATGGAGCCCTCGGCGGCGACCCAGGATCTCGTCGTCAATATCAAGCAGGGGCATTTCGATTCCCCGGCGCAGCCCATACAGCCCGCGGGAGGCTCCCCGGCCACGGCAATGCCCCGAGCCGGTGCGCCGATTGTCGCGGTTCTACCGTTCCGCTCGATCGGCCCGGATTCGATGCCAAGCTATTTCGCCGATGGCGTCGTCGAAGACACGGTTCGCATGCTAGCCACGTTGCGCGAGCCGGTGGTGATTTCGACCAATTCGACCCGCGAGTTCCGGGATTACGATTTGCGCGAAGTGGGGCGGCGGTTGGGTGTCCAATACGTCGTCTCTGGCACCGTGCGAACCGCTGGATCGCGCTTGCGGCTCTCTGTCGAGTTGGCTGAGGTCGCGGACGGTTCGGTGCTGTGGAGCAACGCATACGATACCGCGGAGCCGCTGTTCTTCGAAGCGCAGGACGATATCGCCTCGAGTATCGTACGCGTCTTGGTACCAAGATTCGCGACGCCGAGCTGCGCCGCAGCCGCGGCCAGCGGCCAGAAGATTTGACCGTCTATCATTTGATGCTTCAGGCTCGCGAACTGATCTTTCGATTGGAACGGTCAGCATTTGAGCAGGCTGGCGACCTGCTCCGGCAAGCCGTCCGGCTCGATCCCGGTTACGCCCCGGCCCACGTGGCGGTCGCCAATTGGTACAGTTTGCGGATCGGGCAGGGATGGTCACCCGATCCTGCCTCTGACACGCGGGCGCTGGAGGCAATGGCGCTCGCGGCGATCGGCATGGACTCGGGAAGCGGCAGGGCTCTGGCGATGCTGGCCCATAACCGGACGATTTTGCGGCGCGAATATGACGAAGCGCTTGTTCTGATCGACCGAGCGCTAGATGCGTCGCCCAACGATGCCGAAGCCTGGATGTGGAGCAGCCCAACCTATGCATATATCGGCGACCCGGGCGAAGCCTTGCGCCGGGCCGAGCGCGCGATTGCGTTATCGCCGGAAGATCCCTTCATGTTCCGCTACGAGCATTTCAGATCGATCGCCCATTACGCGGCGGCCGATTATGAAGAGGCGGCATATTGGGGAACCCGCTCGTTGCGCGGGAACCCGCATTATACCTCGAACCTTCGGCTGACGGCGGCGGCGCTCGTCGGCCTCGGCCGTACCGCCGAGGTGCGACCTCTGGTCGACAAAGTCATGGAGCTCCAGCCTGCGTTCAGGATCACGCCCATGATCGCGCGTCAGGCATTCCGCGACGACACCTTGCGAGAGCAATTCGCCCGCCATCTTGAGGCGGCGGGGCTACCCCGGTGAGCCCGGCTCAAGGCAATTGCAGACTTAGCACCTCCCAGCAAGACTGCTCGATATAGCTCGCAGAGATCGCGCCGTATCCGCGTGCGGGCACGTGCGGCGGCTCCTGCTTTTCCGGGTCGAACGCGTGCGCCCAATCGACGCCGATGCTG
>DATNJF010000247.1:0-26078 GCA_035604035.1 Allostellaceae bacterium
CCGCGACGGGAATAAACTGCACCGGAGGCACCACTCCTCGCGTGGCATGCGTCCACCGTATCAGCGCTTCCGTCCCGATAATCGCTCCTGTCCCGAGATCAACTATCGGCTGGTAGTGCAGCGCGAATTCGTGCCGCTCCAAGGCGCGCCGCAGCCCCTCCTCGATGGATTGCCGTTCCACGGCCCTGACGTTCATCTCTGGCTCGAAAAACCGAAAACTCTGGCGGCCATTTTCCTTTGCCTGGTACATCGCGGTGTCCGCGTTCTTGATCAGCGTTTCCGCATCCAGGCCGTCGTCGGGATAGACGCTCACGCCGATGCTTGCGGTGATGTGAAGATCGTGCCGGTCGATGGAATGAGCCCTAGCCACCGCCTCCAGCATTCTTCTCGCGACAACAGCAGCATCTTCCCAGTGTTCCGCATCCGAAAGCAGCATGACGAATTCATCGCCACCCTGTCGGCTTACCGTGTCTGAGCCGCGCACGCATTCCACTAAGCGTTTTCCGACGGATTGAAGAAGTTTGTCACCGATCGGATGTCCCAGCGAGTCATTGATGTGCTTAAAGTTATCCAAGTCCAAGAACAGCACTGCGACTTTATTCTGGCGACGCGGCGCTAAGGCGACCGCTTGGCTAAGCCGATCGCTCAGGAGCAGTCGATTGGGCAAGCCAGTCAGAAAGTCGTGCTCGGCCGAATGGGTTTTCTCCAGCGCCATCGTCCGGGCCTCGCTCACGTCGCGGAAAATCGTTACCACTCCGACATCCTGCCCTTCACTGTCGTGGATGGGCGAGGCGCTGCCTTCGATCCACATTTCAAGTCCGTCGCGCCGAATGAGAATACAGTTAGGCGGCAACCGCGCGGCCCGGTTTTGCCTAAGCGCCATCTCCATCCGGTTCGGGGTGGTTTGGCGAGTTGTGGCGTCCATGATCGGGAAAACCTCGGCCATCGGCCGGTCTACCGCCTCCCGCCACGACCAGCCCGTCATATTTTCCGCGGCGATATTGAGGAAAGTGATGTTGCCCGCGATGTCCGTACACAACACGGCATCGCCAATGCTCCTAAGCGTGACTTCGGCGCGTTCCTTTTCCGCGAACAAGGCCTCCGCCGCCGCCTTGCGCACGCTGATGTCGCGGATCGCCGCCGTCACCAGGATTCCTTCGTCGTTTGCCAAAGGGCTCAGCATCAGCTCGATCGGAAACTCGCTTCCGTCCTTGCGGCGCCCGATCAGCTCAATCCCGGTGCCGATCTGCTGCGCCAGCGCGTCTTCCGCGGAGCGCAGATCATCCGCGACCAGCCGTTCTGCGAAGCCTTGCGGAATGATGTTCTTGACCGGCTGGCCTAGGAGTTCGTCGCGAGGGTAGCCGAACTGCTTTTCCGCCTGAACATTCAGAAGGATGATGTCTCCGCCTTGGTTCACCACCACCATCGCATCGGGAGCCGCTTCCAGCAGCCCGCGGTACCTACCCTCCATCTGCGCCAGATGCGCTTCCGCCGCCTTGCGCACGCTGATGTCGCGGATTGCCGCCGTCACCAGGATGCCTTCGGCGTTCTCCAACGGGCTCAGCATCAACTCGATCGGAAACTCGCTGCCGTCCTTGCGCCGCGCGGTGAGCTCAATCCCGGTGCCGATTTGCTGCGCCAGAGCGTCTTCCGCGGAGCGCAGATCGTCCGCGACCAGCCGTTCTGCGAAGCCTTGCGGAATGATGTTCTTGACCGGCTGGCCTAGGAGTTCGTCGCGGGGGTAGCCGAACTGTTTTTCCGCCTGAACATTCAGAAGGATGATGTCTCCGCCTTGGTTCACCACCACCATCGCATCGGGGGCCGCCTCCAGCAGTCCGCGGTACCGCTTCTCGCTGGCGCGGCGCTCGCCAATGCGCCGCCTGGGTCCTTCGTCCGACTTGGCAAGCGGCGGTGGGGTCATGTTCGTCAACGGTAGGCCGACGCTCGCGATCGCAGGTTCGCCGGGTGCTGTGTCGTGGATTGACACCGAAGCTCTCCCTAACAAATTTTCGAATTCATTTCGAATAATTAAAGCTTATTTCATATTAATTTAAATTGATTTTCTTTCGTTTCATTCGAATGAATGAGGCAGTAGGGTGATGTGTTTACTTTCCTATTAAGTATCGGTGTCTAAGCGAGATAACTCGGCGGGGCGTGAATTGACTGCCATTAACCCCTGCCGCGCTTCCCAGGCGCGGCGCGCCGGTGGTGCGGGAGGGCGGGTGCCTCCTGGAAACCGGTGATAGGACGCCAGTAGGTGTCCTGTAGATTTCTTGCCAGCTAGCAGCCGCAACAGCCAGCGGCCGACGGCGCTTGACTTGCCGCCGCTTAGCTGGCGGGATCGGCCTCTGACCCATTCTTGAACCTGAGGAGAACAACCTATGGCGCGCCCGAACGGAGTGCGGGAATTGTGGAACGCGGGCAAGCCCGTCATCAATAGCTGGCTCGGCGTGCCGTCGAGCTTCTCGGCCGAAGTCATGGCCCATGCCGGCTGGGACTCGCTGGTCGTCGATATGCAGCATGGCATGATCGACTACCAGATGATGGTGACGATGCTGCAGGGCATCTCGACCACCAACACCACGCCCCTGGTGCGGGTGCCGTGGAACGACCCGGCGCATATCCAGAAGTCGCTCGACGCCGGCGCCTATGGCATCGTCTGCCCGATGATCAACAACCGCGCCGAGGCCGAGAAATTCGTCGGCTCGATGCGCTACGCGCCGGTCGGCTATCGCAGCTCGGGGCCGATCCGCGCCTCGCTCTATGGTGGCGCCGACTACCACGCCAAGGCCAACGACATCGTCGTCGCCTTTGGCATGATCGAGACCCAGGAGGCGTTGGATAACCTCGACGATATCCTTTCGACCCCCGGCCTCGACGCGATCTATGTCGGCCCCAGCGATCTGTCGATCTCGCTCGGCTACAACCCCGGCGGCGACAAGCCCGACAATTGGATGATGAGCGCGCTGCAAAAGATCCTCGAGGGCTGCAAGAAGCACAAAGTCCAGCCCGGCATCCATTGCGGCGCGCCCGCCTACGCGCTGAAGATGATCGAGATGGGCTTCACCTTTGTCACCGTCGGCGGCGACACCCGCTTTGTGACGATGGGCGCCGCCGCGGCGGTGCAGGAGATGCGCACCGGTGTCGCCGCCAAACCCGGCGCCGGCGCCAGCAGCTCCAGCCCGTACTGACCCTCACCCGCCTCGCTGCGCTCGGCTCCCTCTCTCGCATGCGGGAGAGGGAGGGACCCGCCGCGTAGCGGTGGGAGGGTGAGGGGCACTTGACCCAAATCTATGTCGATGCCGATGCCTGCCCGGTGCGCGAGGAGGTCTATCGCGTCGCCGGGCGGCTCGGGGTCGGCGTGGTTGTCGTGTCGAACGGCTCGCGGCCGATCCGCCCGCCCGGTCTGCCGTTCGTGCAGATGGTGATGGTCGGCGAGGCGATGGACGCCGCTGACGACTGGATCGCCGAGCGTATCGGCGCGGCTGATATCTGCGTCACCGGCGATATCCCGCTCGCCTCGCGTTGCCTCGCAAAAGGCGCGCGGGTGGTGCCGCCCAACGGGCGGGTCTTCACCGCGGCCAATATCGGCAACGCGCTCGCCGGGCGCGAAGTCTCCCGGCATTTGCGCGAATTGGGCGTTGGCGGAGGTGGCCCGCCGCCCTTCGCCAAATCCGACCGCTCGCGGTTTTTGTCGGCGCTCGATAATGCGGTGCAGGCAGCGCTGCGCGGTAGCCCTATTGGCAGGTAATCGGGGAGAACCCGCCGCAGTTGTTCGGTGCTTGGCACACTCTGCCGTCACCTAAGACATAGGTCGGGGTGACGTGCTCCCACGCCCAATTGACCGCCACCGACATCCCTTGGCTTTGGCAGAACCTGGTCGCCGCCGGCTGGTCGCATTGCTGGGCCCAATAGAGGCAACGGTCGACGCGCATGCCCGAGACGCTCGGTAGGGGAACACGCGCGCTGTTGGCGCGGGTACAGGCATCGGTATTGGCGCAGCCGCCATCTTCAGCCCCGAGGTACAGCACGAGGAGGCGACCGGGCTGGGGATGACGTTCTTCAGCCAGCATCGCGGGTTCGGGCCCTGCACGCCGCGATTAACGTGGGTGTAGGCCACGCATTGAGCGTCGGCCATGCATGTGGCGGCGCATTGAGTCGCGTCGGGTGCGCTCAGATCGAAGCTCCGGTAGTCGCCACCGGGGTGGTCGATGCCGGGTTCATAGGTTTGCGCGAACGCGGCCGGGCTGACCATCAACACAACCGCGAGAAACGAGGCGAACGGTAGTGGCATCCGCATGGTGGCTTCCTCTCCGAGATCGGTTCGCCGTCAAGTATAACGCAGTCAGACGAATTTGCGCGCGTCACGCGAGCGGAAGCCGCCGCCGGTTAGCCCCCGATCGCACCCTGCGCCTCGACATAGCAGGCATAGACCGATTGCGACGCCGCCATGAACAGGCGGTTGCGCTTCCTCCCGCCGAAACAGACATTGGCGCAGCGTTCGGGCAACAAAATGCGCCCGATCAATGTGCCGTCCGGCGCGTGGATCGCCACACCGTCCTGGCCTTCGCCGCCAGAGAACCCGCTCCACACATTGCCGTGCGTGTCGCAGCGGATGCCGTCGGCATAGCCCGGCATCTCGTTGAAGAACACCCGGCCGTTGAGGAGCGTCTTGCCGTCGGCGCCGACATCGTAAACATGCACGGTCTTGTCGCCGCCCGGGGTGTCGACGACGTAGAGCCGGCTCTCGTCGGGCGAGAAGGCGAGGCCGTTTGGCCGCTGCATGTCGCCGACCGCGATCGTGATTTCCTCGGTCACCGGGTCGATCCGGTAGACCCGGAACGGCAGCTCCTGCGGCGCGGGGTGGCCGAGATAATTGCCGCGGGTGCCGGCGCCGTTGTCCGAGAACCAGATCGAGCCGTCCGACTTCACCACCACGTCGTTCGGCGCGGTCAGAGGTTTGCCGTCGAACCTGTCGGCCAGCACCGTGATCGACCCGTCATATTCGGTGCGGGTCAGCCGCTGCGCGTCCATCTCGCAGGTGACGAGCCGCCCCTGGCGGTCTCTCGTATTGCCGTTGGCGTAGCCCGAGGGGCGGCGGAACGTGCTGATCGCGCCGGTCTCCTCCTCCCAGCGCATGATCCGGTCGTTGGGGATGTCGCTCCATAACAAATAGCGCCCGTCGCCGAACCACACCGGCCCCTCGGTGAATAGGCAGTCGCCGGCGATCCGCTGCACCGGCGTATTGGCGAGCACCAGCGGCGCGAACCGCTTGTCGAGGATCTTGAACGCCGGGTCGGGATAGCGGATCGGTTCGGCCACAGTTTCCTCCCAAAGTTATTGTCGCGATACCCTCACCCGCCTCGTGCCGGCGATGCCGGCGCTCGGCACCCTCTCCCGCATTGCGGGAGAGGGGAGGGACCCGCGCCGACGGCGTGGGAGGGGTGAGGGTTACGAATTCGGGCCGCGTTCCATCGATACCGGCTGCCAGCGCCTCAAGCCGCTGCCGGCCAGCACGCTGGGGTTGACGCACGACATCGGCCAGCGCCCGGTCAGCGCCAGCGACAGTTCGAGGCCGACCCGGCGGCGGCGGAACGGATCGAACCGGGACGTCGCCGAGGCGACGTGCGCGGTGAGGATCACATTGTCCATGCGCAAGAGCGGGTTGTTGCCGCCCGGCGGCTCCTGCTCCAGCACGTCGAGCCCGGCCGCGGCGATTTTCTTCTCGTCGAGCGCCTTGATCAGCGCCGCCTCGTCGGTCGTGGGTCCGCGCCCGGTCGAAATGTAGATCGCGGTCGGCTTCATCTGCGCGAAATGCTCGTCGCGGATCATCCGCTGGGCGCTCGCGGTCGCCGGCGAATGCATCGAGATGATGTCGGCGCGTGCCAGCAGTTCCGGCAGGCTCACCGGCTCGACCCCGCGCTCGGTCATGACCATTTCCTCGACATACGGGTCGTAGGCGACGATCTGCAGGCCGAACGGCTTGGCGCGTTCCGCGACCGCGCGGGCGACATGCCCGAACGCGACGAGGCCCAGGGTCAGGCCCCGCAGCCGCGGGATTTTCAGCAGCGCCGGCCGTCCCTCGGCCCAGCGCCCCTCGCGCACCATCCGGTCCTGCTCGACGAGCCGGCCATGGGTCGCCAGGATCAGCCGCATCGCATGGTCGGCGACCTCCTCGATGAATGTGTCGGGACAGTTGGTGACGGGGATGCCCTTCGCCGTCGCCGCGTCGACATCGACGCTGTCGACCCCGACGCTGCCGAGCGAGATGATTTTGCAGCGTCCGAGCCCGTCGATCATCTTCTTGGTGATGCGCCGCCCCTTGGCGTAGAGCGCGTCGGCGTCCTTGGCGGCGGCGACGAACTCGTCTTCCGAGCCTGCCGGGATCTCAAAGATCTCGGCATCGATCGGGGTCAGCGCCTCCAATTCGTAGCCGTAATCGCCGCCGGCGACGGTGAAGCTGGCGCCGGCCGGCGTCGCAATCCTGAACTTGGCCAAATGTTCCTCCCGCTAGAGCGAATTCCGTGGTCGGATCAGAGCCGTCCGCGGCGCAGCTTGTCAATCGCCGCTCTCCGTACCGAGAAGAGTCCCATTAGTGGGGCATGGCGGCTATGTCTCTAGATGCAACTGCCACTTTTTTGTGCTATATAAAAAGATCGGCAATCGGGGGAATGCCGAGCCTCAACGAGGGGGAAACCTATGGACGCAGTCGGTCACTTGAAATCATGGATCGGTGGGCTGACCGATATCGGTCTGATGCTGTTGGGACTGGCGATCGTCGCCGCGCTGCTGGTCGGCGGTCAGCTGCCGTTCTTCGGCGGCGTCGTCGCCAACATCATCGCGATGGTCAACCAGATGGGCAGCAATGGCCTTGTCGGCCTGATCACGCTCGGCGTCATCATGTGGCTGTTCTCGCATCGCTCGGTCGGCTGATGCGCTTGGGAGGGGCGGGGTCTCGGCCCCGCCTCTCACCGCGATGAAGCTTCTCGCACAGATACGCACTATCGGCTGGGCCGCGATCGAGGCGGCGTTTCTATTGATCGTGCTCTGCCTGCTGCTCGACATCGTCATCGGCGCCCAGGCGGATTCGTTTGTTTCCAAGGTGGCGAAGAACGCCACCACCTTCCTGCAATCGCTCCCGCCCGGGGTCGTCGTCGGCGTCGCCGCCATCGCGATGGTCTACGGCTTTCTCAAGACCCGGCTAACGCGCTAGCTCCTATTCGCCAAAATCGACGAGGAACCTTCGCACCTCCTCGATAACCCGCTCGCTGTCGCCGATAAAGGGCAGGTGGTCGATGCCCGCCATCTCGACATACTTGGCGCCGGGAAGGTGCTCGGCCAAATGGCGCGCGTGCTCCACCGGGATGCGCTGGTCGCTTGCCCGGTGCAGGATCAGGGTCGGGACCCGAACCTGCGGCAGGATCCCGGTGACATCGAGCTCGTGGTCCATGCGCAGCAATTTCCCCGCGGTCGCCGCGCTGGCGCTACGCCGCTCGAAGCGGGCCCAGCGCCGCCGGAAGCTCTGGTCTGCGGCGAGGCTCGGCGCCACCGTCGGCGGCAGCATCGGCACGCCCCAGACGCGCTCCATGAGGGCAAAGCGGCTCTCGACCTGCTCCGGCGGCCACGCGCGTGTCGGGCTCAGCGCGAAGGCGCCGTAGAGCGCCAGCGCCCGCACCCGCTCGGGGTGGGTCGCGGCAAGAACCAGCGCCGATTTGCCACCCTCGGAAAAGCCGAACAGCGCCGCCCGGCGCGATCCGGCCGCGTCCATTACCGCGACCATGTCGTCAAGGCGCTCGTCGAACCCGGCGACGCCGCCCTTGCGGTCCGAGGCGCCGGTGCCGCGCTTGTCGAATAGGATGAGTCGCGAGAACCCGGCGAGCTGGCGGCAGAACCCCGCATAGGCCGGGTCCTCCCAGATCAGCTCGACATGCGACACCAGCCCGGGCACCAGCACCAGATCGGTTTTGCCCTCGCCGACCACCTGGTAGGCGATGCGCACCTTGCCGTTCCGGGCGTAGTGGGTTTCGACAAGCGCCAACAATGGTCTCCGGACGGCTCGACGCGAGCCTACGTGCGGCTTCGGCTTCTCGCTATTGTTTTCACGACGCGGCGTCCGCAGGGCCGATTCGCCGATTTGGTTAGCGCGTGGATTCCGCGGGTGAATCCGTCAACCGTTAATAATCGCGTAGATGCAGTAGGTTACGTCGGCGCACCCACAATTAGTTGAGCGGCGACTCACCGAAGTCGCATGATTCCCACGCCGTCGACCCGGCAGCGAGGCGAGGGTTTGATGATCGCCTTGGGGGAGGCCTCATCTTAGGTGGCGCCTTTGGGGAAGGCCCTACCGCCCCCGCCTCGCACGCCGGTCCGGGTGGTTCCATAAAGAGATAGCGTGTTACCCTCGCCTGACCTTGGCAAAGGCAGGGCGATGGCGGATTTGGTTTTGACCGGCGGCCGCATCATCGATCCGGCGAACGGCCGCGACGAGATCGCCGATATCGCTTTCGCGGACGGAAAAGTCGCCGCTATCGGCCTCAACCTGCCCGACCACGGCTCAAGGGTCGTCAATGTCGCCGGCAAGATCGTCACCCCCGGTCTCATCGACCTGCATACTCATGTTTATTGGGGCGGGACGTCGCTCGGCGTGGACGCCGCCGAGATCGCGCGCAAGAGTGCGACGGCCACCTTTGTCGATGCCGGGAGCTCCGGCCCCGGCAATTTCCACGGCTTCCGCCGCCATGTGATCGAACCGTCGCCGGTGCGCATCTTGCCGATCCTCAACATCTCGCATGCCGGCATCTTCGCCTTCGCCACCACGGTGATGATCGGCGAGTGCGCCGATCTGCGCCTGCTCGACCCGCGCGATTGCGTCCGGGTCATCGCCGCCAACCGCGACCTCATCGTCGGGGTCAAGGTCCGGGTCGGCCGCACCGCCGGCGGCAATTCCGGCATTGCCCCGCTCGACATGGCGCTCGAGGTCGCCGAGGAGGTCGGACTGCCGGTGATGGCGCATCTCGATCATCCGCCGCCGTCGCGGCTCGAAGTGCTGTCGCGGCTGCGGCGTGGCGACATCCTCACCCATTGCTTTCGCCCGTTCCCCAACGCCCCGGCGGCGCCCGATGGGAGGGTGCGCGAGGAGGTCGCTGCGGCGCGCGAGCGCGGAATCGTCTTCGATATCGGCCATGGCGGCGGCTCGTTTGGCTTTCGCACCGCCGAGGCGATGCTTTCGGCCGGGTTCCTCCCCGACGTCATCAGCAGCGATGTCCATCAGCTCAGCGTCAATGGCCCGGCCTTCGATCAGATCACCACGATGTCGAAGCTGCTGTCGCTCGGCATGGAATTGAGCGCCGTCATCCGCGCCTCGACCGCGGCGCCGGCCGCTTCTATAGGCCGGAAGGATTTAGGGCATCTGGGAATCGGCGCGATCGGCGACGCCAGCGTCATCGAGCTCGCCGAGGGCGTCTTCGACTATCGCGACGTGCTCGGCGAGACGCGCAAAGGCCGCCAGCGGCTCAGCGCCAGCGGCCTTGTCCTATCCGGCAAATGGTGGCACCCGGCTTAGTAGCCGGTTGCTCCAGCTACTTCGCCGCGCGTAGCGCGTCGGTGTCGCGATAGATCTGCAGCCGGGTGACCCTGAGGCCCGGGACGCCGTAGCGGTCGATTGACCGCTGCCAGGCGAGGAATTCCTCGACCGACAGATTGTACCGGCGGCAGGCTTCCTGCAGGCTCAAGGTGCCGTTGCGGACCGCGGCGACGACGACCGCCTTGCGCCGTACCACCCAACGCTTAGTGCTGGGCGACGGCAACTCGACGGTGGGGGCGACGGGGGAATAGTCGGAAAGGTCGAGGGAATCGAAATTGGCCATGTCTAACTGCGGGGAAGTGTCGTTCATCGCCGTGAAAATAGCGATCACAGTTTAATGAAGTACTAAACCCAACTACTGATTACTTATGGCTAAACTTCGTCAACTGTAAATCAAATCACGGCAAAAATTTTGGATAACTGTTAATCATTAAATCATTTTGGTTAGCGAGTAGTTTAATTTCATTATATCGAACGAGTTCTCTTAAAGGTCGCGAGCATTTGCGGTGGAACACCGCTGGTCACCGGCTCGTTTGCCGGTATGAAACCTCAGCGAAATCAACATGCTTGTATGAGAATCTGGTAGTTGATCCGCCGGGGTCGGATTCATATACTCCGCCGCCGTTGTCGACGGGGCGCGGGAACCTTGATGCGTATGATGATACCGCCGGATTACCGTCCCTCCGAAGACGAAGAGTTTATGGGTCCGTCGCAGGTTGAGTATTTCCGGCAAAAGCTGCTGCGTTGGCGCGCGGAACTTCTCGCCGATTCGGCGGAAACCTTGCGCAATCTCCAAGAAGAAAGTCTCCTGAAACCCGATTTGACCGACCGCGCATCGCTCGAGACCGACCGCGCCATCGAGCTGCGCACCCGCGATCGCGAGCGCAAGCTCATCTCCAAGATCGATGCCGCGCTCAGTCGGCTCGACTCCGGCACCTATGGATATTGCGAGGAAACCGATGAACCGATCGGGATCCGTCGGCTCGAGGCGCGGCCGATCGCGACCCTGTCGATCGAGGCGCAGGAGCGTCACGAGCGCATGGAGCGCACCCATCGCGAGGATTGAGCCGCCTCATCGCGCCGGTAAATGTTAACTGCGGTTAACCTTCCATTAGCGCAACAACCCTGACAATGCGGTAGAATTCGCGGGCCGATCCCAATATTGGGATCGGGCAGGACGGAAAGATGGTCGCCGACAGCGAAACTGTCCGTCGTCTGAGCGTTGGTCGCGACCGAAACCGATCGGTCTGGGTCGGCGTGATGGCGCAGGCTACGGTCATCCTCGCCGCGATCTGCATCGCCATCGCTATCCTTTATTTTGCCGAGGTGATCTCGGGCGTCAGGGTCGTCGCCGCGGTGGTCGGGATCGCCGCGCTCGCTGCCCTTGTCGGTGTCGCCGCGATCGCCGCGCATTGGGTGCAGGGTGGCCTCGCCGGACGGGTCGACATCCTAAGCCAGGCGCTCGAAGCCTCGCCCGACGCGCAGCTCATCGTCGCGCCGGATGGGCGCGCCGCCTATGCCAACGCCGCGCTCAACAACCTCCTCGCCCCTGATGGCGGGGCGGTGCTCGACCGTCTTGCCGGCGCTGTTGCGGGGGCCGAGGCGGGAGCCGACTTCGATCGGTTGCGCAGCCAGGCGCTGGCCGGCGGGCGGGCCATCGCCGCGGTGCCGCTCAACGATGCGCGCGGCGTCGCCGCCGGCTGGTTTAATATCGCGGTCAACCCGATCCCCGGGCGTCTCGGCTACAGCTTCTGGCACATTCAGGACATCACCGCCCAGCACGAGATGGAGCGGGTGATCCGCGACGAGCGCAACCGGCTCGTCGATTTTCTCGATGAGGCGCCGATCGGCTTCTACTCGGTCGACGGCGAGGGCCGGTTCCGCTTCGTCAACCCGACCCTGGCAGGCTGGCTCGGCGCCAAGCCCGCCGAGCTCGTCGGCGGCGACGCGCGGCTGCACGAATTTCTCGCCGCCCCGCCGGCCGAAGGCGCCGCGCCCTGCGACCCGTTCGGCGGCCGCGCTGGCGACGCGCAGCGTGGCGAGGTGGTGCTCAAGAGCCGCGACGGCCGCGTCATCCATGCCTGGATCGGTCAGAGCGTCATCGGCAATGGCGACGAGCTGCGCACCCATTCGATCGTCCGCGACCTGACGCCAGAGCGCGAATGGGAGGCGGCGCTGCGTCTGTCGCGCGAGCGGTTCCAGCGCTTCTTTGCCAACGCCCCGGTCGGCATCGCCCTCATCGACCGCTTCGGCCGTCTCGAAGAGGCCAACCGGGCATTGGGCGAGCTCTTCGGCGTGTCGACCGAGGATCTGATCGGTCAGCCGCTGATCGGCTTCGTCAACGACGACGACCGCCGCGACCTCGCGGTCAAGCTTGCCGCCGCGGCCGACGGCTCGGCGCAATCCGCCCCGATGGAGATCCGTCTCAAGGGGCCGCGAGATAAGACCACTGTCGTCTTCCTCGGCCGGCTCGATGGCGTCGATGGCGGCGATAGCGCGCTGATGCTGCATTTCATCGACGTCACTGAGCAGAAGAACCTCGAAGTCCAGTTCGCCCAATCGCAGAAAATGCAGGCGGTCGGCCAATTGGCCGGCGGCGTCGCGCACGATTTCAACAATTTGCTGACCGCGATGATCGGCTTCTGCGACTTGCTGCTGATGCGCTTCCGCGCCGGCGACCCGTCCTTCGCCGACATCATGCAGATCAAGCAGAACGCCAACCGCGCCGCCAATCTGGTGCGACAACTTTTGGCCTTCTCGCGGCAGCAGACGCTGCAGCCGCGCATCATCGACATCACCGACGTGCTGGTCGAGCTGTCGCATCTGTTGCGCCGCCTGATCGGCGAGAACATCGAGCTGAAGGTCGTGCACGGCCGCGATCTCGGCCTCGCCAAGGTCGATCAGGGTCAGCTCGAGCAGGTCATCATCAACCTCGCGGTCAACGCCCGCGACGCGATGCCGGGCGGCGGCACATTGACGATCCGCACCTCGAACGCGACCCAAGCCACGCTGCTGCGCCGCAATCACGAAACCATGCCTGCCGGCAATTACGTGCTGATCGAGGTCAGCGACACCGGAATCGGCATCCCCAAGGAAAACCTCGCCCGCATCTTCGAGCCGTTCTTCTCGACCAAGGAAATTGGCTCCGGCACCGGGCTCGGCCTCTCGACCGTCTACGGCATCGTCAAGCAGACCGGCGGCTTCATCTTTGTCGACAGCGCCAAGGGCTCGGGCGCGGCGTTCCAGATCTACCTGCCACGCCACGAGCAGAGCGAGGCCGCGCTCGCCGCCGCTCGCAGCGAGACCGAAGCCGGCGAGCTGCCGGCGGTCAAGGATCTGACTGGAATCGGCACGGTGATGCTGGTCGAGGACGAGGACCCGGTGCGCATCTTCGGCGCCCGCGCTTTGCGCAACAAGGGCTACACCGTCCTGGAAGCGCGCAGCGGCGAGGCCGCGCTCGAGCTGATGGGCAACACGGCGGAGAAGATCGACCTCCTCATCACCGACGTGGTGATGCCCAAGATGGATGGCCCGGGCCTGGTGCGCGAGGTGCGCGAGACCCATCCGGACATGAAGGTCATCTTCATCTCGGGCTACACCGAGGATTCGTTCCGCCAGCATCTCGACGCCGACAGCAACATCCACTTCCTGCCCAAGCCCTTTTCCCTGAAGCAGCTCGCCACCAAGGTGAAGGAAGTCATCACGGGCGAAGCGGCTTAGGGGCCCGCTGCGCCCTCTATCTCGTCATCCCGGAAGCTAGGCGAGCCCCGGCGTTGCTGGGAGCGCGAGCCTTGCTATCCGGGACCCATCGCGCCGCTGCGCTATCGCCAGCCAGCTAGTCGCAAACCTCTCAAATCGTCATGGCCGGACTTGATCCGGCCATCCACGGGTTTCTCTAGATTGCCCGAAAGGGGGTGAGCCTCTCAACATAATCCTTATTGTCGACCCGCATCGCGTTGTAGCCAGCAGCTCGAATTGCCGGCTCGAAACCGCTCATCCAGGCGTCGCTCATATTTTCATGAAAGGACATAGCGACGAAGCCCTGCGCCGAGCTTGATCCGAGCGCGCCCAAGTCCTCGGCAGCGAGAAGCCCAGCGATCGATAGGCCTATCGCCCCATGGTCGTAACGAAGATGCAATTGTTGTCTTAATAAATGCATCAAAATCGATACTGAGCTGTTGTCCTGACAAAAGGATTTTCCTTGTAATTCTAGATCGCTGATAAAATCGTTTTGATCATACCAGTCGTCGAGTCCAGGCCATTTTTTCACGATCACTAAAAGCGCACGATTAGCTCTCTCCCGGAAACTCGGGATAGGCATCGCAGCAACTCGTCTTGAGATGTCTGGCCTAATAAGAGGTGGCTTACCTGTGGCGGCATTTTGCTCGCGTATCCAGCCTGATAGACGCACTTGGTGCTCGGGAGTTTCCACTTTTAGCCAACCAACTCTGCCGTGCGCGCCGACAAAGTTCCCGCATCTCGGGCAGGAAAACAGCCAAGCCTCGGGATCAGCGCCCTGTCGCTCCGCCTGCGCCGCGCAAATCGGACAAGGATGGGTCATTAACGATCTCTGGAAATTGCCGACTGTGTGGGGCGAGGTTATCACACTCTGCCGACTATCACCCAAAAAGTTCCTATTGTGTTCTTAGAACAAAATAGGTACGATCTCCTTCTGATCGCGCGTTTGCGCTGCCGTCCCGGCTGTGGAATAAGGAGGGGAACATGAGTCAACCCGTACTGCGCCTCTTGGATAGGGACACGATGGACAAGCAGCGGGCCTTGGATGCGGCGCTCGGCCAGATCGAACGCGCATTTGGCAAAGGCTCGATCATGAAGCTGGGCTCGCGCGAGGCGGTGATGGATGTCGATGTGGTGTCGACCGGCTCCTTGGGCCTCGATATCGCGCTCGGCATCGGCGGCTTGCCGCGCGGCCGCGTCGTCGAGATTTACGGGCCGGAAAGCTCAGGAAAAACCACCTTGGCGCTGCATGTCATCGCCGAGGCGCAGAAGACCGGTGGCACCTGCGCCTTTGTCGATGCCGAGCACGCGCTCGACCCCGCCTATGCCAAAAAGCTCGGGGTCGATATCGATAACCTCCTGATCTCGCAGCCCGACGCCGGCGAGCAGGCGCTCGAAATCGCCGACACGCTGGTGCGCTCCGGGGCGATCGACGTACTCGTCGTCGATTCGGTGGCGGCGCTGGTGCCCCGCGCCGAGCTCGAAGGCGAGATGGGCGACAGCCATATGGGGCTGCACGCGCGGCTGATGAGCCAGGCGCTGCGCAAGCTTACCGGCTCGATCTCGCGCTCGCGCTGCATGGTGATCTTCATCAACCAGATCCGCATGAAGATCGGCGTGATGTTCGGCAACCCGGAAACGACGACCGGCGGCCAGGCGCTCAAATTCTACGCCTCGGTCAGGCTCGACATCCGCCGCATCGGCGCGATCAAGGACCACGACCAGGTGGTCGGCAACCAGACCCGCGTCAAGGTCGTCAAAAACAAGATGGCGCCGCCGTTTAAGGTCGTCGATTTCGACATCATGTACGGCGAGGGCGTCTCCAAGACCGGCGAATTGATCGATCTCGGCGTTCAGGCCGGGGTCGTCGAGAAATCGGGCTCCTGGTTCTCCTATGAGGGCCAGCGCATCGGCCAGGGCCGCGAGAACGCCAAGCTTTACCTCAAGGAAAACACCGATGTCGCCGGCGAGATCGAGGCCGCGATCCGCGGCAATGCCGGCCATGTCGCCGACGCGATGATGGCCTCACCCGGGGAGGCCGCGGCCGGCGAGGAGTGAGCGCCGCCGGTCTCGCGACCCGCCTGATATAAACCTGCAGATAACGGGGATAACAGGCGGGGCGGCGAGGGCCGCTTTGACCGGAAATTAACCAAGTTCGTGCGACCCTGCTCCTGCGGTACAGCCGGGACGGACGTCACCCTTGTCGACGGAACAAACCAGTCACCGGCCGCTCGCGCCGGCCATGCCGAAAGCGGCGACGGCCTTGCGCTTCTGGTTGCCCTCCTGGCCGTGGCTCCTCGGCTTCGCGGCGTTCATCCGGGCGCTCGCCTCGCCGGCGGCGCTGCTTCACGACCCTGACACCTATCTTCACATCGCCGCCGGGCGCTGGATGCTCGAGCACGGGAGCCTACCGACCTCGGACCCGTGGTCGCATACCATCTCCGGAGCAGTATGGATCCCGGCGGAATGGCTCGGCGAAGTCTTCCTTGCCGTAACGTATGGCGCGGGCGGTTGGGGCGGGGTCGTCGTTCTCACCGCCGCAAGCTTTGCTCTCGCCACCGCGCTGCTCGCGGCCTTGCTGCTCCGCCGCCTGCCGCCGCTGCCGGCGGCCATCGCCACCCTGGCTGGAGCGATGCTGGTGCTGCCGCACCTGCTCGCTCGCCCGCATGTCCTTGCCCTTCCGGCCCTGGTCGCCTGGTGCGGCGCGCTGATCGCCGCCCGCGACGAGGAACGCGACCCGCCGTGGCTCGCGCTTCCGCTTATGGCACTGTGGGCCAATCTGCACGGCAGCTTCATGTTCGGCCTGGCGCTCGCCGGCTTCCTTGCCGCCGAGGCCATCCTCCGCCCGGCCGCCGGTCGATCCCGGCTCGCCGAGGCCAGGCGCTGGGGTCTTTTCCTTATCGCCGCCACGGGCGCTGCCCTGTTCAACGCGAACGGCGTCTCGGCGCTTCTCCAGCCGTTGCGTCTCATCGCGATGCCCGCGCTGCAAACGGGATTTGTCGAGTGGGCGCCGGCCAATCTCACGCAATTTCCCGCGCTAGAAGTCTGGTTGCTCGGCGCCATCGCGCTCGGCTTCGCGTTGCGCGTCCGTGTGCCGTGGACGCGCCTCCTTCTGCTGCTCGGCCTCTTCTACATGGCGCT
This sequence comes from Allostellaceae bacterium, assembly GCA_035604035.1. GTDB lineage: Bacteria > Pseudomonadota > Alphaproteobacteria > ATCC43930 > CGMCC-115725 > DATARH01. Next base: position 16,463 of record DATNJF010000247.1, read on the forward strand.
GGCGCATGTCCGCCACGCCGACCTCTTGGGCCTGGTGGGTCCACTCGTGGTCGCTGCCGCGCTCGGACCCGCGCTCGTCCAATTGATGCGGCCCGCCGCCGTGTCGCCCATCAGCCGAGTCGCTGCAGCGCTCGCTCGCCCGCCGGCGCTTCGGGCTTGTGCACTCGTTCTGGCGATGGGAATTGCCGTCAGCCTGCCGGCGCTCCTTCATCCGACTGTCCGCGATGGCGATGAGGTGACGCCGCAGGCCGCGCTCGCCGCCGCACAGCGCCTCAACCTCACCGGGCCGGTCTTCAACAGCGAGGCCTATGGCGGTTTTCTGGTCTTCTCCAGCGTTCCAGTCTTCATCGACGGGCGGATCGAGATGTACGGCAACGATTTCCTCGCCGCCTATGTCGCTGCCGAGCAGGGCGATACCTCTGCCCTCACTGCTCTCCTCGAACGCTACCGCATCGGCTGGACGCTGTTGCAGGCCCAGTCGCCCGCAATCGCCGCGCTCGACCATCTGCCTGGCTGGCGCCGCGCCTATGCCGATAGCCAGGCGGTCATCCATGTACCTATCAAATAAGAGAATCCAGCCGCGCCTCTTGCATGAACCGGTGGAAGCCTCGTAATTGGGTTCATGCAAACCGCCAACGACATCCGCAGCGCGTTTCTCGATTATTTCGCCGCGAACGGGCACGAGATCGTGCCGTCGAGCCCGCTGGTGCCGCGCAATGACCCGACCCTGCTTTTCACCAACGCCGGCATGGTCCAGTTCAAGAATGTCTTCACCGGCGTCGAGAAGCGGCCCTATCAGCGCGCCACCACCTCGCAGAAATGCGTGCGCGCCGGCGGCAAGCACAACGACCTGGAAAATGTCGGCTACACCGCGCGGCACCACACCTTCTTCGAGATGCTCGGCAATTTCTCGTTCGGCGATTATTTCAAGGATCGAGCGATCGAGCTGGCCTGGAACCTGGTCGTCAAGGAATTCGGCTTGGCGAAGGAGCGGCTGCTCGTCACCGTCTACAGCGAGGATGATGCCGCGGCGAAGCTTTGGGCCAAGATCGCCGGGCTGTCCGAGCACAAGATCATCCGCATTCCGACCTCGGACAATTTCTGGGCGATGGGCGACACGGGCCCCTGCGGCCCGTGCTCGGAGATTTTCTACGACCATGGCGAAGGCATCCCCGGCGGTCCGCCCGGCAGCCTGGACGAGGACGGCGATCGCTTTATCGAGATCTGGAACCTCGTCTTCATGCAGTACGAGCAGCACGCGCCCGGCGTGCGGGTCGCGCTGCCGCGCCCGTCGATCGACACCGGCATGGGGCTGGAGCGCATCGCCGCAGTCCTCCAGGGTAAGCACGACAATTACGACATCGACCTGTTTCGCGCGCTGATTCTCGCCTCGGCCGAGGCGTCGGGGGTTGCCGCCGACGGCCCCCATGCGGTGTCGCACCGGGTCATTGCCGACCATTTGCGCGCCTCCGCCTTCCTCATCGCCGACGGGGTGCTGCCGTCGAAGGAGGGGCGGGGTTATGTGCTGCGCCGGATCATGCGGCGGGCGATGCGCCACGCCCACATCATCGGCGCCAAGGAGCCGCTGATGTGGCGCCTGGTGCCGGCGCTGACGACGCAGATGGGCGCCGCCTTTCCCGAGCTGCTGCGCGCCCAGCCGTTGATCACCGAGACGCTGCGCTTCGAGGAAACCAACTTCAAGCAGACGCTCGAACGCGGCCTGCGTCTGCTCGACGAGGAGGAGGCTCATCTCAAATCCGGCCAGGACTTCCCCGGCGATGTCGCCTTCCGGCTCTACGACACTTACGGCTTCCCCTTGGACCTCACCGAGGATGTGTTGCGCGGCCGCGGCCGCAAGGTCGCCACCGCCGGGTTCGACGCGGCGATGGCGCGCCAGCGCGAGGAGGCGCGCAAGAGCTGGGTCGGTTCGGGCGAGGCGGCGACCGGCGCGGCGTGGTTCGCGCTGCGCGAGGAGGTGGGGCCGAGCGAATTCCTGGGCTACGAGACCGAAAGCGCCGAGGGCGTCGTTCTGGCGATCCTCAAGGGCGGTGCGCGGATCGAGGCCGCCAAACCCGGCGACGAGGTCGTGATCGTTGTCAACCAGACCCCGTTCTACGGCGAGTCGGGCGGCCAGGTTGGCGACACTGGAATCATGTTCTCCGCCGCCGGGGGCGAGTTCGCGGTCCGCGACACGACAAGGGAGGCGGGCGACCTGTTCGTCCATCTCGGCGCCGTCGCGCACGGGTCGCTTAAGGTCGGCGACGCGGTCGAGCTGCGCGTCGATGGCGAGCGCCGCCGCCGCTTGCGCGCCAACCACTCGGTTACGCATCTGCTACATCAGGCGCTGCGCCACCGGCTTGGCGATCATGTCACGCAAAAGGGCTCTCTGGTTGCCCCCGACCGCATGCGCTTCGATTTCAGCCACCCGCGCCCGGTCAGCCATGAGGACCTCGCCGCGATCGAGGCCGAGGTCAACGATCGCATCCGCGCCAACAGCGAGGTGCGCACCCGCCTCTTGAGCCCGGATCAGGCGATCAAGGAAGGCGCGATGGCGCTCTTCGGTGAGAAATACGGCGATGAGGTGCGGGTCGTGGCCATGGGCGCGCATGACACTGAGGCAGTGCCTTATTCGGTCGAGCTATGCGGCGGCACGCATGTCCGCCGCACCGGCGATATCGGCCTATTTAAGACAGTCGGCGAAAGCTCGGTCGCCTCGGGCGTGCGCCGGATCGAGGCGGTGACCGGCGCCGCGGCGGAAGCCTATCTCGCCGCCGAGGAAGACCTCCTGCGTGAAACCGCAAGCGCGCTGAAGACCAGCCCGACCGAGCTGCCGGCCCGCGTCGCGCGGCTCGTGGAGGAGCACCGCAAGCTCGAACGCGAGCTCGCCGAGGCGCGCCGCGCCCTGGCCGGTTCAGGCGGCGGGCAGGCGGCGGCTCCGGCGGCGACGAAGATCGGCGACATCGCCTTCGACGGGCGCGTCGTCGACGATGTGCCCGGCCGTGAGCTGCGCTCGCTCGCCGACGATCTGAAGCGGCGCATCGGCTCGGGCGTTGTCGCTGTCGTGGCCCGCGACGACGGCAAAGCGGCGATCGTCGTCGGCGTCACCGATGATCTGACCGCACGCTTCGACGCGGTCGGACTGGTGCGGGCCGGTGCCGAGATTCTCGGGGGCAAGGGCGGCGGCGGACGGCCCGACATGGCCCAGGCCGGCGGCCCCGATGCGGCCCGCGCCGAGGAAGCTCTCGACGCCGTGCGGCGCGCCATCGCGACCCAAGAACGGGCCTAGAGCGCCGATTCGCCGCGCCATGGACACGCAATTTGTAAGCAATCTGAGGAATCACCATGCAACCCTTTGGACACGCGCGGGTTTTTCCGGGGCATCGACGCGGTCTTTCTGGCGACCCATAGTCGCTTGAGGCCATGTGGGGGGCACGCCGATGGTGTCGGCGCAGGTGCGGGCGGAGGCGGTATGAGGCGGCTCGGCAGCGCGACTATGCTATGCCTCTGGTTCGGCCTCATGGGGCTTACGGGCTGCCAGGATACGCAGTCCTTGCATCTCGATCCGCTGACGACGAACGGGCGCGACGGAAATATGCCGGACCTCGGCTACGACGCGGTCATGCGCCTCGCCGATGCCTCGCGTACCAATGGCGATCTGAGCAACGCGGTCAACCTCTATCGCCATGCCGCGACGATGGAACCGAGTAGGATCGAGCCGCTCGACGCGCTCGGTGGGACGCTCCTCGACATGGGCAAGGTCGACGAGGCGATCCTCAATTACAACGCCTCGTTGAAGCTGAGCCCGCGCGATGGCGCGGCGTTGCGCGGGCTTGCCCGCTCCTATCTCAAGACCGGGCGGCCCGACTTGGCTGGCGATCCGCTGGCCCTTGCCTATCTGGATACGCCGAGCGATCCAAAGCTGTTGCTGCTGATCGGCGTTGCCGACGATTTTATCGGCCAGCACGCCGCCGCTCAGGCTCGCTATCGCGAGGGCCTGCAATTGGCTCCGGCGGATCGCTCGCTCGCGCTCGATCTCGCGCTGTCCTTGGCGTTGAGCGAGAAGTTCGACGAGGCGATCGCGGTGTTGCGGCCGATCACCCAGGCCCCAGGTGCGACCGCCCCGGAACGCCAGACTTTAGCGCTGATCTACGGGCTGAAGGGTGACCAAAAGGCGGCGCGTGACGTGGCGCGGGTCGATCTCGATCCGGCGTCGGTCGATCATAATATGGCGTTCTATGAAAGCCTTAGGCGCTTATCGCCGGATGCCCGCAGCCGCGCGGTCTTGTCGGCGAGCGCTACATCCCGCCCGGCTTCCTAGCGTCGAGCCGGTACTGCAACCTCGCCGAGGTGCACGCCCGCGTTACTAGCGCCTGGCAAACGTATCGACGATGTTGATGCCGGCCGGGCCGAGCAGCACGATAAATAGCGTCGGCAGGATGAACAGGATCATCGGCACGGTCATCAGCGCCGGCAACCGTGCGGCCTTTTCCTCGGCCTTGAACATGCGCGTATCGCGGAATTCGGCGGCGAGCACGCGCAGCGACTGGGCGAGCGGAGTGCCGAATTTTGCGGTCTGCGTTAGCGTATTCACCACTCCCTTGATCGAACTCATGTCGGTACGAGCAGAGAGGTTCTCGAACGCCTGACGGCGATCGGGCAGAAAGGTGAGTTCGGCCGCGGTGATGCCAAGCTCCTCGGCCAGTTCCGGCCAGGTGCCTTCAAGTTCCCGCGCCACGCGTATCAGGGTCGCGTCGAGGCTCAGCCCGGCTTCCGCGCAAATCACCATCAGATCGAGACCGTCGGGAAGCGCGAGCTGTATCCGCTTCGTCCGCTTCGTCGTCAAATTCTTGATGTAGATGCCGGGCGCGAAATAGCCGAACACACCCGCCGCCGCTGCAGCAGCGAGGCTGAAATTCGGCGGCACCGGGATAAACTTGAACGTATAGCTGTCGATCAGCGCGGCGGCGCAAAACACAATGGGCAGTACGAGGCGCGCGAACAGGTAGCGGATCATCGCGTCGCGCGACCTCAGCCCGGCGCGCGCCATCATCATCCGCGACTCCGTTGCGTGGTGCGAGCGCAGCAGATCGAACCGCATCACCAGATCGCGCATCACGGTTGCCGGGGTCAGCCGCTCGCGCTGTCGTCTCGAGGCGATCGCGGTCTGTCGCATCGCCTCCTTCTTGTCGGCGATCTGCGCCAGCCGCCGTTCGAGCGACGAGTTGCCGCGAAGCGCCTGCCACAGAGCGAAAACCGTCACCACCACCGCCAGACCAGCCGATGCAGCGATTACGTCTTCCAGGCGGATGCCGGCGGGCAGCCACTGCTCGATCTGGAAGTTGGCAACTGGCATCGCGCTCATATTTCGAACTTCGCCATTCTGACCATGATGCCGATTCCTCCGACGAGCATGCCGAGCGCGATCCCGACCAACATCAGTCCGCGTACGTCGGTGAACAGCACCATGATGTAGTTGGGGGAGGTCAGGAATAGGATGAGCGTCACCACGATCGGCAGAGAACCGAGGATCGCGGTGCTTGCGCGCGCCTCGGATGCCATCGCTCGCGCCTTCTGTCGCATCGAGCGGCGCCGGCGCAGCAGGTCGGCGAGGTTCTGCAGTGTCTCGGCGAGATTGCCGCCGGTTTCACGCTGCACGCCGAGCGCAATGATAAAGAACCGAAACTCCGGCGTGTCGATGCGCTTGGAGATTTCCCAGAGCAGGCTGTCGAGATCGCGTCCCATGCGCATCCCGCTCTCGACCGAACTGAATTCGGCGCCGACCGGGTCGCCGATTTCATGCGCCGCGCTGATCACGGCTTCGGTCATCGGCAGACCCGATTTCAGCGCGCGCACCATCAGATCGATGGCATCGGGAAACAGGTTGAGAAAGCGGGCCACGCGCCGCTTGCCCATGCGGCCGATGATGAAGTGTGGCACGGCGATGCCGATCGCGGTTCCCAGCATCAGGCTCGGCAGGAGCGGCAATTTGGCAAAGATCAGGATCAACGCGATCACGACAACGGCCGTTCCGCCGGTCATCATCGCGTAGTGGCTGACCGTGATCGCACGCCCGGTGCGCGCGAGACGCGCGTCGAGCAGGTCGCGCCGCGGGATCCATGGCTTGACGTAGCGGTCCAGCAGCGGCGTCGTGCTCTCGCGCCGGGACAGGGTTCGCCCTTCGGGTGATCCAACCGCAGCGGCGGCGGTGCGCTTTTGGGTGCTGACCGAGGCGAGGCGGCGACGATAGCGCCGGCCACCCGGGCCGGTCACCAACCCCGCCACGAACACAAAGCTGAGGGCCGTGATGGCGCCGAGGCCGAGCGCCATCAGCGTTGCTGGATCGATTGTTCCGCCCATGCTCTAGATCGCCTCGAGCAGGGCGCGGTCGAGCCCAAAATACTCGGCGCGCGGTAGGAAGGCGGGGCGGATGCCCGACGGCACGAAGGTCCCGCGCAACCGGCCTTCACCGGTCTCGCCCTGGAACTGATAACTGAACAGCTCTTGGGTGGTGATGATGTCACCCTCCATACCGACCACTTCGACGATGTGGGTAACGCGGCGCGTGCCGTCTCGCATACGGTTAACCTGGCAGATCAGGTGCACAGCCGAGGCGATTTGCGTTCGCATAGCCTTCGATGGCAAGTTGTAGCCGCCCATGCCGATCATGTTTTCGAGGCGCGTCAGTGCCTCGCGCGGAGTGTTGGCATGGACCGTCGACATCGAGCCGTCATGACCGGTGTTCATCGCCTGCAGCATATCGAGCGCCTCTTCGCCGCGGCACTCGCCGATGATGATGCGGTCGGGCCGCATACGCAGGGCGTTTTTCAGGAGATCGCGCATGGTGATCTCGCCGCTGCCCTCGAGATTGGGCGGGCGCGTTTCGAGTCGCACCACGTGGGGCTGTTGAAGCTGCAATTCCGCTGCGTCTTCGATCGTCACCGTGCGTTCGGCCGGGTCGATCATGCGCGACATCGCATTGAGCAGCGTCGTCTTGCCCGAGCCGGTGCCGCCCGAGATCAGAATGTTGAGCCGGCAGCGCGCGGCGATCTTCAGCACCGTCGCCATCGGCGCCGAGATGCTGCCGGTCTGCGCCATGATGTCGAGGGTGATGGTCTTCTTGGAGAATTTGCGGATCGAGATCGACGGGCCGTCGAGCGCCAGGGGCGGGATGATGATGTTGACGCGGCTGCCGTCTTCGAGACGAGCGTCGACCAGCGGCTTGGCTTCGTCGATGCGGCGGCCAATCCGCGACACGATCTTGGTCGCGACGTTCATCACGTGCTGATCGTCGCGGAAATGCACGTCGGCGAGCTCGAGTTTGCCCTTGCGCTCGATGTAAACTTGGCGCGGCCCGTTGACCATGATGTCGGTGATGGTCTCGTCCGACATCAAGGGTTCGAGTGGGCCGAGGCCGAGCATGTCGGCAATCAGCGACTCGACCAGTTCGCGCTGCTCGGCGAAATTGAGCTGGATTTTCGTCTCCGCCAGCAGCTCCTTGACCCAGCCCGTCAGCTGGGCTTCGAACGCCGAGCGCGGCATCTCGGCCGCCGCCGCCACGTCCATGTGTTCGAGCACGAGCGGCTGGATCTGCGCCTTCGCCGACTCGACGAGCGCGCGATGCGGGCTGCGGCGATTGCCGACCGCGTCGGGATCTGGGGTACCGGGGTTCAGCAGCTCTTGCAGGATCCCGGTGACGAGGTCACGGCGTGCCAGCGGATCGGCATTGACCGAATTGCGGACGAAATAGGCCTGCACCGCCGCGTCGACCAGCTTGGCCAGTTCGCCGCGGCTGAGGAGGCTGCGCCGCTCGGGCCGGATTTCGGCGCCAAGCCGCGCGATAAGCTGCTGGCGCGCTTCGGCGAGTTTATCATCAAGAGAGCTGGCGTTAGCGGCGGCGGCCGATGGCTGAGGCGCTTCGGGCCGCCCGGGAAAGGCCACGCGCGGCCGGTCGCCGCCGGTGTCGGCTCCCGCGACGAGCTCTGGCCGCGGCGGCGCGTCGAATCTCGGCGTCTGGGGCCGGGTGTCCGCGGCCGGTTCCACCACGATGGCCGGCGTCGGTCGCGCGGCGAGCGCCGTGACCGGTCGTTCGGCGAAGGGTGGCGCCGGGGCGGGCGGGGGCGGATACAGGCTCGTCGTCGGCGGTGCCGACGGCGTGGGGCGCGCCGGCGGGTCAGCCAGGGCGCTTTCGGCCGGACTGGAATCGGCGAGCGCAGCCGGCTGAGCGCTGTTTCGGCGCGTCAATCCGGCAATACGGTCGCCGAGCTCCGGCTCGGTCGCTGTCTTGCGGAACAATCCTACCATGGCAAGTTGATCGCAAACCTGCGTTTCTTGGTGTCGGCGGCTCCAGCGAGTGTTGTCACGAGCTGGTTAATTTCTCGTGCATAAACGCTACGAGGCGCGGCCATTGGCACCGGTTGCCCGGCATTGGCCGCAGCACCGGCAGCTTTGGTGTCGTAGGACAGCGCGCCATCGAAGCTCTTGCCGACCGCTTTCTCGAATTCGCTCTTGCCGACGGTCGCGCGGTCGCCATGCGCGCCGCTTTCAAGGAGCATCAGCCGCGATTGTGGTGCATGCTCACGCAACAGCGTCTGCACACGGATCGTGTCGCGCAACCCGGCAAGGCTGCGTTCGCACAGCACGATCGTCCGGCTTGCCGCAGCGAGAACGACGCGCTGGAGCGGCGACACAAAGCGCGGGATGTCGACCACGACCCATTGGAATTTGCGCCGGAGCTCGTACAGAAGCACGTCGATCGCGCCGGTATCGACAATCAGCGGCTCGGCCATCGCCGCTTCGGCGGCGAGAACGCGCAGATTGTCGGTCACCTTGATCATCGCCCGTTCGATGAACAGGCTGTCGATGCGGGACGGCTGTTCGAGCGCCTCGCACAAGCCGTTGCCCGGATCGGTATCGAGCTTCAGTGCGACGGTGCCAAAATGCAGGTCGAGATCGACCAGCGCGGTGCGCTCCTTGCGCTCCTCGGCCAAGACCCAGGCAGTGGAGACCGCCGCAGTGGTGTTGCCGACACCACCGCGGCTGCCGAGAAAGGCGATGACGTTGCCGAGCCCGCCGGTGTTGCCGCCGCCCGTGTTCTTCTCGAAGAGTGCCGAAAGTTGCTCGCGGTTTGGAGGCTTGACCAGATAATCGGTTGCGCCGGCCGCGATCATGTCGCGATAGAGGCTGACATCGTTGACCGAGCCAAGGACGAGAACCTTCAATTCCGTCCCACCAACCGCGCGCGCCGCGCTCAGTTCCGAGATCGGCGCCGCGGACTCGCTCAAATCGATGACCAGCACGCGCGGCTTCAGGCCCTCGTGCAAGCGCCTTAGTGCCGCGTCGAGCGTTGCCTCGAAGCTCAGCTCGTCGTCGAGCTGCAATTCGCGGATGACGCCCTGAATGCGGTCGAGGGTAACCTGATCGTGGACGATCGCCACCACGCCAGCCCGTTCGGACTTGCGTGCGGGGGCGGCTGATCGTTCTGCGGCTGCAGCCATTTATTGACTCCCAGTTGTCGGCGCGGCGGTGGTGGGGCTAGCCGCCGCAGAGAAGGGTGTAGCGCCCATGGCGGTCGGCAGTGGCGTTACCTTATCCGTCAGGTAACGCTGTATTGCCGCCG
>DATNJF010000248.1:0-4534 GCA_035604035.1 Allostellaceae bacterium
GACCCGGCATCGAGAGCGACGGGCAGCACCGCAAAGCGTGCGGTGCCGGTATACCAAGGTGAGAAGCTACCCTCGATCGGTACGCCGACCTCGGAGAGCTGATTGAGTCCGCTCGTACCGTCATGCCAGCGGAAGCCTAGCCCCGCGGTCAGCCGCGGATTGCTGTCTTGCTGCAGCTGCGCGAGGTTGCGGTCGATATCCATCTCGAGCGTATCGCTCGGCGAATACGTGATCGTCGTCGCAGGCCGTTGATATCCGCCGACCGGCGGCGGCGGTTCGAGCTCGAGCTGCGACACCTGAACCGACTTGGCGGTAATGCCGAGATCGCTCGACCCCGCCTTGTGCACAGTCATAGGTGCGACTGGGGTTACCGGCGCGGCCGGGAGGTCGGAAGTCCCATCGCTAACGGTCGGCGGCGGCACCGACGCCATCTGGAGGGGCTGGGTCGCCTGCGCCGGCATCGTCGGCCTAGTCGCGGTCAGGTCGTCGCTATCGGCGGATTCCGCGATGAGTTGCGGCACGCTACGAGCCGGTGCGACGGCAGAGGGCGTCGGCTCGGCTGATAGGGCGACGCCGCTCGAACCAGCAAAGGACAGCAGCAAGCCCAGCGTTACGGTGCTTGTTGATGGCTTCATAGCAAGCTCCCCGAGAGCTGTGCCGAACGCCCACGGGCGAGCGGGTCGTCGGTGGCCGCCGTCATCACTGCCGTCATTGGGTCCCGGAGCATCGAGTGGCGGAACGGATTGGGCGGTGGCGATCCGGTCGGCCCGCCGGGGGCCAGCGACGTCGGCGCTCCGGTATCGGTAGCGGCTGGGTTCTGCTGTCGGTTGAGCTCGCGAGCGGTGTGCAGCGCTTGCATCGCCGCCCCATTATTGCCCCGCGCCTCGGCAATCTGCGCCTTTAGATAGTAGAACCAGGGGTTTTTAGGGTCGGCTTCCATCCCCTTGTCCAAATATGTTTGCGCTGCGTCAAGCCGATTCGCCAGAATCGCCCCCATAACCACCCCGCGTATCACATCGATATTGCTCGAATCCTGTTGATATGCCTTGTCGAAATATTCCATCGCCTCCCTTGATCGCCCGGCCGATGCGTAAATCCGGCCGACTTCCATTAGCAACGCAGCGTCGTCTGGATTATCTGCGAAAAGCTGTGAGATCTGATCGTAGGCGTCGGCGTAATTGCCGTGCTGACGCAATTGGTCGGCGCGGCGAACCGCCAGCGTGATGGTGACCGGGGTCAACTGCTCGCGATTGCCGGTGTTTACCTGGCCGCTCGAATTGATCTGCTCGATCACCTTTGCGGCATCGTCGTCGTGGCCGCCCTGCATCAGCAGCAGCATCGCATAGTCGGCGCCGGACTTGACCGATCCGGGGCCTCCTTTCATGTAGGCATCGTGGGTGATTTGCAGCGCCGTCGGATAGTCGTGCAGCGTATCGACCAGGACGAAGGGCGCCTGGAGTTTCTCGTCGGTCGTGACGCTCTTGTCCTGGTAGAGCTGGACCAGGGTGTCACGCGCCTGCGCGGTGTTGCCGCTCGCCGCGAATTGCTTGGCCCGATCGATCGTGCCGCGCACGTAAACTCGTTCGCGGAAGTTCTTGATGTCTTGGGTGCGCTCGTTAACCGGGATGCTGTTGATCTTGTCGAGCGCGGAGACCCAGCGGTCCTGTTGTGCGTCGAACATCGCCGAGACGAGGATACTGTTGGGCGTATTCCCGGAGGCGGCCGGTTCGACGGCCGCGAACGCCTCGGGCATATGCCCCTGCCCGGCGAGGAAGCGGGCGTAGTCGAACCGAATCCATGGGTTCCTGGGGTCGGCCGCGATCGCCGCCTGGAATTTCGCCGTCGCGGTCGCGACATCACCATTGGCCGAGGCGGCTTTGGCTTCGTCGCGTAACTTCTCGGCCGGCCCGCCGCCCGGGCCGCCCCTGTCCAATCGAGCCCGCTGGTCCGGGGTCAGCCGGCTCACCAGCTGATCGGCTTCCACGGTCTTGCTCTGCGCCCGCAGCGCGCCAATCAGCCCAAGTTCGGCATCGCCATTGCCCGGACGAAGCCGAAGCACCTGCCGGTAGGTCGCCTCGGCGGCCGCAGCATCACCCATTTCGACTTCGATATCGCCAAGCACCATCATCGCACCCACCTGGTCGGCGCGCGGGTGCGCCAGCAGTGGGGCGAGGATCGCCCGTGCGCCGACGTAATTTTTGGCGGCGGTCAGGCGCTTGGCCTCCTGAACGCGGCTCCAGAACACCGCGCTGTCGTAAGCTGCTTCGAAATCCTTCCGCTGATCGGGGGCCAACTTGATCGCCCGGCCGAGAAGATCGCGCGCCTCGCCGAAACGCTGCTGCTTCAACCGCACGAGGCCAAGACCGGCCAAAGCCTGCGGATCGTTAGGGTTGGCCTTCAGATCGGCGAGAAACAGCCGCTCGGCCGCGAGCGTGTTGCCCTTTTGTAGATCTTCGTAGGCCTCCGATTGCGCTGCTGTACCAGCCGGCTGCTTCGCCAGATCGGCGAGCAACTGCGCCATCTCCTGATCCTGCGGGTACTGGGCTAAGTATTGCTGCAAGGCCGTCTTCTGCTGCGGCGAGCCGGCCAGCCATGTCAAGGCCTGGCGCCACGACTGGATCGCGGTCGCCCCAACGACCGGACTTTTGCTCAGCTGGGCAAGCATGGTTACGCCCTGCACCCGGGTCGATTCCCGGTAGGTGTAGAGCTGGGCCAGCGACAATTTCAGCTGCGCGTCGTTCGGTGATTGCTGAGAGGCCTTTTCAAGTCCTTGGCGCGCCTCGTCCCACCCCTGCGGCGTCCCGGCCAGGGTCATGTAGTACTCGACCGCATATTCCGAGGGCGGCGGCCCCTTGAAAAGTTCCCGGTACTTCTTGACGGCTTCGTCGAGCTGACCGGCCTGCGCCAGACGGCGCGCCTCGCTCAAATCGGTAGCCCCGACGCTGCCGGCGCGAATCGCGTTCTGCAGATCGGCGACATGCGGGCTGTCGGGAGCGACTTGCTGCAGCTTGGCGAGATAACGCTGGGCGTCGGCGGTTTTGTTCTGCTGCACCGACAGCATGCCGTATTGGTACAGCGCGTCGGGGTTGTTGGGGTTGATTTCGAGCAGCTTGTTAAGCGACTCGGCAGCGAGGTCAGGGCGATCCTTAATTCGCCAGTAATTCGCCTTGTCGAGCAGCACTTGCTCGGCGGTCTGGGCCAACACCGCCCCAGTTGGCAGCGCGACGGCCAGCAGCAGCGCAAGCGCGAGAGAGCCACCCCACGCCTTCATCCCTGCGTCTCCCGCACGGCCACGACCGGCCCGCACAGCATCAACGGCTCCGCCCACACTGCTCAAGGCGCCGACCGGGACTGCAGCCGCCCCATCGCCAGGCGGCGAAGCAGCCAGTAGGCCACCAGCGCGACGATCAGCACGCCGATCAGGGTGAACAGAATCAAGATCAGCGGCGAATTGCCTAGCCACCAACGCAGCTTAGTCAACGCCGGCAGATAGCCCACCGAGTATTCATTGCCGATCCGGAAGCTGGTCACCCGGCCCGCCCCGGCGATCATCAAATCACCCTGGATCGACGGGTTGAGCTCGCGGTTCCGGAAGGCGTTGATCACCGTCAACAGCTTGTCAGGCGACGAGCCGGTGATGATGACCGCGCTGTGCGACGAGTTGAGCGGCGACTGCAGCCCGATCATCGCTGCAAGGTTGTCGCCTTGCGACACCAGCAGATTATCGACCCGGTCGCGCTCCTGCGCGGCATTGGGGTCGAGCACGGTATAGACGCGATCGAGCGGCGAGGTCATGCCGACGCGCAGATGCCCGCCCTCGACCCGCAGCTTGCTGTTATCGGCCCATTTCGTAATCAGCGGCTGGTTCGCGATCGAACCGAGCACGATCAGATCCTTACCGGACACCTGATCGACGCTGTTGGCGGTGACGACCGTGCTGCGCACGACCGGGAACCCGGTCGAGTCACCCATCATCCCCATCAGGTCGAGATAGGTTTCGATATCCTGCGAGGTCAGCTGATCGGGCAGCACAATCGCGGTGTCGCTCAGATCGGCCATCCGAGTGAACGGGTAGCCCGAATTGACGAAGAACGCCAAGTTCGGCAGCGAGGCAAACCGCTCTGTCTTCGACAGGTCGATCGTCGAGTCAGGATCGATCGATTCCTGGATGTTGTTGGGCAGGACGTCCTGGCATTCGCCCACCTTGACCGGCCGCAGATCGTAATAGAACTGAAGCTGGTTCTGGCCGAACACGTAGTACGGCGGCACTCGCACGGTCTGCTCGTTCATCACGAAATCCGGCGAGATGATGTCCTTCACCTGCTGCACCATCCCGGTCTTGGTCAGCGGCAGGCTGCGCAGGTACGAGTTGTTGATCGAGACGTCGAGCCGCGATTCAGAAAAATTGATCCACGTCCCCGCCGGATAACGATAGCGGATCTTCAGTGGCACGCCGGCGTTGCCCCACACGAACAGGTCGGGCGCGGTGCGGAAATTGAGGGTCAGCAAGCCTGGAACCAACCCGTTTCCTTGC
>DATNJF010000249.1:0-7287 GCA_035604035.1 Allostellaceae bacterium
ATTCGATATTGGCGATGATCGCGTAGCTCGACGGCCCGAGAAGCGGCACGCTGTATGAGAAGAGCGTGATGACGAGCGCGCCGGGACCCAGCGCGACAAACAGCACCACCAGCCAGGTCTCGGGCTCCGCCGGAACGTCGAGGCCGCGCGCCACGCAAGCCGCGCCGAAGGTCAGCGCCATCCCGAGGTAGAGCGAGATCGCACCGGTGAGCGGCTTCTGCCGGCGCAGCAGCACGGAGTTGACGGCGAGATAGAGCACGTAGATCAGCGGCGCCGGTATCGCCCAGGCGAGGCCGCGCGGGTCGATCGTGCCGCTCTTTAGCCCCGGCAGTGTGATCAGCGCGGCGCCCAGCAGAATCACCGCCACGCATAGCACCGAAGCCGGCCGGATCGCCCGCCGAAACAGCACCCGGTCGAGCATCATGGTAAGCGCCGGGTAGGTGTAAAACAGCAGGACGGCGATACTGGTATCGAGCGTCTTGATGCTCTCCCAGAAGCAGATCGTCTGGCCGGCGCCCAGCGTCGCGCCGACCAGCACGATGCGCCAGGCGCCGCCGCGCCACGCCGCAATCGGGTCGAGCCGCGTCATCGCCGCGGCGATGAGCAGCGCCGGCAGCGCGATCGCGTAGCGCCACAAGAGCATCGACGGCGCGTCGATCCCGTCGGCGTAGAGGTGAAGCGCCAGGATCGGCATGAACCCAACCATCACGCTGCCGGCAATCGCGGCGAGCGCCGCCGGCCAGAGCCGAGTTGGATTGGAGATCATGCCGAAGCCGGAGAGGGAGCTCGGCAGATCAATGAACGGTTTCTAAAGGCTGTTCAAAATTTGGAAATATTTCGACGGCACGCTTCATCAGAAGAGACATGTAGATGACTACCGTATGGCAAATACGGTCACATCTCTCCGGATTATTTAGATTTGCACCGGATAAATACCCCGGGCTACCTGCAGTCGGAGCGCCGATGTTGGTATCGAGCCCCTGTGGATCAGCGTGGATGATGGTATTGAATTGGTCGATCATTAACTTTGTGAGTTGTCGAATATCTTCATTGGAGTCGAAATCATCGTACTCCTTGATGGTTTCGAGCATCATTTTAAGCGATGGCCTCGATTTGTGTGGCCAGCCGCGCTCCCAAAGATCAAGGGCGGAGTCGCCTGAGGCCATCAGATAACTTAGAACGGCCACCCGCTCGATCAGCGGGCACAAAAGAATTTCGGCCGAGAAAAGATACCCCGCCCGGATCAGCTCTCTGACGCTAAGTGCAATGGCAAACCCATTGGGAAGCAGCTGGCAGCCGGCGCGTTGAAGGCGTGAGAGACTTCGATTGTGCGTGCTGTTCGCGACTTTGGTGTTTAAGTCCATCGCCGCGACGATCATCAGATCAAATCCGTGGAGAGCTTTTCTGCCCAAGTATGGGTCCTGAATGGGGCTGTCGGGGTGTGGCATCTCGTTCTTTTATTCCGCCGGTCGCTCGTAGCAGACGCGGCCGTCGCGCAGTGTGAGCTGGGCGATGAGCCGCCTCTTGGCCGTGACTGTACTGCCCTCGCTGTCCTTCAATTCGAAATTACCGTCGCGTAATTCCAGCACCGCGACATCGGCGTTGGCGCCGGGCTTTAAGGTGCCGACCGTGCCCTCATAGCCGAGGATTTTCGCCGGCGCCCCGGTCGCCCGCGCCACCAGGTCGTCCAGCGACATGCCGAAATGCAGCAGCTTCGACATCGTCGTCGGCAGATCCCAGACCGGCCCGTTGCTGGCGCTGGTGGTGGTCAGATCGGTCGAGATCGTGTCGGGGAGGAACCCCTGGTCGAGCGCCTTCTCAATCATGCGGAAGCTGAAATGGTTCCGGCCGTGCGCGCAGTCGAAGATGATGCCGTGGCGCTGCGCCTCGACCACCTCCTTCAACAGGAACTGCTTTTCCTGGCCCATGATGCCGTGGGCACGGCCGTGATAGCAGTGGGTGATGATGTCGCCCGGTGCCATCTCGGCGAGGATCTCGGGGAGCGGGATCGGCGAATCGGTGATGTGGATCATCAGCGGCACGCCGCACATCGCCGCGGTCTTGCGCGCCAGCTTGACCGGCTCGGTGGTGTATTCCCAGACCAGATTCGGGCCGTAGCGCAGCTTGACCCCGATCGCCAGATCCGGGTTCTCGCTGATCGTGCGGGCGCAGCCCTCCGGGTCGGCATAGGGAAAATGCGATAATTCGCCGCCGCGTGAGGTGCCGGTGATGCCGATCGCCGACAAGTTCACGAAAGCGCGCACGCGGGTATGCACCGCCGTGTCGAGCACATGACGCAACCCGGCGAAATTCGCCGAGCCGGTACTGCCGGCATCGCATAGGGTGGTGACCCCGCTCTGGCGGCAGAAATGGTCGGTGCGCCCACCCATGTCGTGCGCGTTGACAAAGACATGGGCGTGGATGTCGACAAGGCCGGGCGTCACCAGACGGCCCTTGGCGCTCAGCGTGCGCCGTGCCTGGTCGCGCGGCAGGCCGGGCGCAACCGCGACGATCTTGCCGCCGGCGATGCCGACATCCATCCGGCCCTTGAGCCCCGCCGCCGGGTCGAGCACCTCGCCGTCGGTCAGCAACAGATCGTATTGCATCAGTGGCTCCTCGGTTGGGGGGCGGCATCGCCCGCCGGAAATAGGCGACGCAGCCCGCTCAGCATCTTGGCGCCACCCGGACCGAGCGCCTCGGACAAAGCCTCGCCGAGGCTCGCCCGTGCGGTGAAGCGCAATTCGACATTGCCGCGCTGCTCGGTCATTTCCGGCGCCGAATGGGTGAAGTGCAGCGTCCAGTTCGACAGCAGCATCGCATCGCCGAGCTCGTATTCGGGGGTCCACACCCGCTCGCCGAAAACCGCGCGCAAATCGGCGACCGCGAAGCTACCGTTGGAGAAATTGGCGAAATTCCACCGTGGTGGCGCTCCGCCACGCCGCCGTTTGCCGTCATAGCCGGTGAAATTCTGCGCCTCCGCCACCGGAGCGCGCACCACGCCGAGGCTCGGCGCGTCGCGGCCGCAAGCGCGGAACGGAACCCAGAAATTGACCGTCCACGCGAAGCGATGAAAGAACGCGTCGAGATGCGGGGTCAACGGCTGCTGATAGCCATCGCCATCAGAACTGCTGTCGATGCGCCGGGTGACCGTGTTGCGCGAAACCCGGTAGTGCGGGCCAACGATACTGGCCACAAGAGAGCGATGCTTCTCGCCGAACACATATTCGAAGAAATGCGGCAGGCTGCGCGCCCTCATCTCCAGGTCGCTGAAGTGGAGCGCGCCCTCTGGCATCACCCCATCGAGCGCTTGGCGCAACGCGGCGAGGTCGTCGAGCGCGACAAAATGCCGAAGCAACACGCAACCGTCGCTACGAAAAGCAGCGCCGATCTCGCCGACTGAGGCGCTGCGAAAATCCAACTCGGCCATCGCGCCGCCATGCTCCGCAGGCTTGCGAAAAAGGTTTAGGCGCCCGAGTTTCTGCCGCGCCCGACACGGTTGGCAAGCCCGCTCGCGCGGCGCTGGTGAGCGCCACCAATCCTGACCTGCACAAAACGCGATAGCAGCCCGCCTGGAAATTAGGCAGTTTCACCGCCGCTTTTAGGAGAGCGTGGTGGACCAGACCGTCGCGCAGCATTTGCGGCCCGCCGTCATCGTCCCGCATCGCGGGCTGGTGCTGGGGGCGGCGCTGATCGCGACCTTCATCCCGGCGGTCGAAAGCAGCATCGTCGCCACGGCGATGCCGACCATCGTCGGCAGCCTCGGCGGCTTCCGCCTGTTCAGCTGGGTCTTTGCCGTGCCGCTCCTGACCATGGCGGTGACGATCCCGCTCTACGGCAGGCTCGCCGATATCTACGGCCGCAAGCGGGTGTTCTTCTTCGGCACCGGCTTGTTCCTGATCGGCACGACCTTGTGCGGGTTCGCCCGTTCGATCGAGCTGCTGATCTGCTTCCGCGCGATCCAGGGGCTCGGCTCCGGCGCGGTGCAGCCGATTGCGATGACGATTATCGGCGACATCTATACCCCGGCCGAGCGCGCCCGGGTGCAGGGCTGGACCTCGAGCGTGTTCGGGTTGGCCGCGGTCGTCGGGCCGGCGCTCGGCGCCTATCTCGTCCAGCATGTGCACTGGTCGGTGGTGTTCTGGGTCAATCTGCCGATCGGCCTCTTGGCGATCGCGATGTTCGCGGTGTTCCTGCCCGAGCGGATCGAGCGGCGCCCGCATCACCTCGATTATCTCGGCGGCGTGCTGCTGGTCGTCGGCATCGGCTCGCTGATGCTGGCGCTGGTTCAAGCGCGCGATTTGGGCCTCGGACCGGTCGCCGCGCTGGCGACGCTCGGCGTCGGCGTCCTCGCGGTCCTGTTCTGGCACGAGCGGCGCACCGAGGAGCCGATGCTACCGTTCGGGCTGTGGCGCCGCCGCGTCGTCGCACTGTGCAATCTCGCCGGGTTCGGTGCCTCGGCGACAATGATGGCGGTTTCGGCGCTGTTGCCGACCTATGTCCAAGGCGTCATGGGACGCAGCCCGGCGATCGCCGGGGTGGTCATCGCCGCGCAATCGGTGAGTTGGATGTTCGCCGCCTTCGCCGCCGGGCGGCTGATGATCCGGACGTCCTACCGGCTGACCGCGGCGATTGGCGGCGCGGCATTGTTGATCGGCGCGGTGATGCTGACCATGCTCGACCCGGAAAGCAGTTGGCTGTGGCCGGCGAGCGCAGGTTTCATCTCCGGCATCGGCATGGGGTTTTGCAACACGACCTTCCTGGTCGCGATCCAGGCCAATGTCGGTTTTCAGGAGCGCGGCATGGGCACCGGCTCGCAGATGTTCATGCGTATGCTCGGCATGTCGGTTGGCGCGGCCGCCTACGGCGCGATCCTCAATTTCGGCGTCGATAGCCGCCTGCCGGGGGCCGGCAATTTGGTCAACCGCATGCTCGAGCCGGCGACCCGCGACAGCCTTGGCGCCGATACGCTGGCCAAGCTCGCCGACGCGGTGGGATTGGCAGCGCACAACGCGTTTTTGCTCGCCGTGGTGCTGGCGGTGGTCACGCTGACCGCAACGATATCGCTGCCGGCACGACTGAGCCCGATCCGCGCCGCCTTCAAACGACAACCGGCCGAATAGGCGTCAAATGGGATTGAGCGCCGCCTTGTAGGCCTTGACCGCAGCCGAAAACCCCTGCTTCAGCGCGTCGGCGGTCAGCTCGTGTCCGATCGAGGCCTCGGCGAGCGCGGGCATCGCCGCGACCAGCGGCGGCAGGTTGTTGAGGTTGAGGTCGTGCCCAGCATTGACTATCAGGCCGCGCTCGGCGGCCCGCTTGGCGGTCGCGGCGCAGGCGGAGAGCGCCGCCTTCGGGTCGCCCTTGCGGAACGCGTCGGCATAGCCGCCGGTATAGATCTCGATCCCATCGGCGCCGCTGCCCGGCACCCGATCGATCACCCCCGGGTCCGGGTCGATGAAGAGGATCACCCGCGCGCCTACCCGCTTCAGCCGGGCCACCGACGAATTGACCAGCGCCGTGTCGCGGTTGTCGAGCTTCCAGCCTTCCTCGGAGGTGAGCACCCCTGGCCGGTCCGGCACCAAGGTGCATTGCTCCGGCCGCACGGCCTCGCAAATGCCGAACAAGCGATCGTCGGGATAGCCCTCGATGTTGAGTTCGCAGGCCGGCCGCCAGTCCCGCATCAGCTCGGCGATCGCTGTCACGTCGCTGCCGCGGATATGGCGCTCGTCGGGACGCGGGTGGATGGTGATCCCTTGCGCACCGGCCTCGTAAGCCAGCCGGGCGAATTCGAGTATGTCCGGCACGCCGGTGCGGCGGGAATTGCGCAGCAGCGCGATCTTGTTGAGGTTGACGCTGAGCCGTGCCATCGCCCTATCCTAGGGAAACTCGCGCGAGGAGGAAATGTCATGGCGGTTGTGCTCGGCACCGACGGTTTTCGCTACGAGGTCAACGACGGCTGGGCGAAGCTCCCGCCAGGCATGGAGTTCAACGCCGACGTCGCCGCGGTCGGAGTCGACAAGGACGATAATGTCTATGCGTTCAACCGCGGCAAGCACCCGATGTGCGTGTTCGACCGCGACGGCAATCTGCTGCGGACTTGGGGCGAAGGTGTGTTCCTGCGCCCGCACGGCGTCTTCATGGCGCGCGACGGCACGATCTGGCTGACCGACGACGGCGACCACACGGTTCGCCAATGCACGCTCGACGGCAAGGTGCTCTTGACCATCGGCGTTCCCGGCAAGCCGGCGCCCTATATGTCCGGCGAGCCGTTTCACCGCTGCACCCACACCGCGATGTCGCCCGACGGCGACAGCATCTATGTGTCGGACGGCTACGGCAATTCGCGGGTCCACAAATTCACCCCCGACGGCAAATTGCAGATGTCGTGGGGCGAACCCGGCACCGATCCGGGCCAGTTCAACATCGCCCATAACGTCTGCTGCGACCCGGACGGGTTCGTCTATGTCGCCGACCGAGAGAACCATCGCGTCCAGGTGTTCGACGGCGACGGCAAATACGAAGGCCAGTGGAACAACATGCACCGCCCTTCCGGCCTCTACCTCGAGCCCGGCAAGCAGGGCCGCATGTATATCGGCGAGATCGGCCCCGACATGGCGGTCAACATCGACCTGCCGGGCTGCGGGCCGCGGGTCAGCATCTACACCCATGACGGCAAGCTGTTGGCACGGCTCGGCCACGAGCACGCCGGGCTCAATACGGGGCAGTTCATCTCGCCGCACGGGATCAGCGTCGACTCGCGGGGCGACATCTATGTCGGCGAAGTGAGCTTCACCAATTGGGGCCGCCGGGTGCGCGCCAAGGGCGAGGAAATCCCGCCCGGCCTCAGGAGCCTGCAGAAACTGGTCAAGGTCAGTTGAATGATGGACCGGCCGCTCCTCGGCATGGCGTTCGGCGCGGGAGCGATCGGCCTCGCGCTTCTCAGCATGGCAACCCGGTCCGAGACACCGCCGCCCGGCTACTGGATCCTTGAATACGGGCTGCTGATCGCTGGGGTGCTGGGGATAATCGGCTCCCTGGTCGCCCATCGACGCAAGAGGTAGCGCTTCCTGAGCGCGGCCGACGGAACCTGCAAAAACTTGTCAAGGTAGAGTGAGCGCGATGGGCAAGACTCCGATGAGAGGCATGGTGATGGGCGGCATCGCCATCGTGCTGGGACTGCTCAATCTCAGCAGCGGCGGCGAAGCACCTTCCGCCTCGGTGCAGCTCCTGACCTATGTGCTCTTGGGGCTCGGCGCGATCGGCTTTTTGGGTTCGCTGGTGCTGTACCTG
>DATNJF010000250.1:0-2249 GCA_035604035.1 Allostellaceae bacterium
GAGCCTGCGGGTCCGAGGCGCCCTCGTTAGCCGAATGCTTTACATGCGGGTCGAGGGCACCGATCGTATCCCAGTCCATGCCCGGCCGCCACAGTGCGTGGCGCGGCAGGTTGGGGTTTCCCTTGTCGCGGAAGATCTCACCATTCACCTTGAGATAGGCGCCGGTGCGTCCCTCTTCCCGCCAGAGGGCGTGTTTGCCGAGCATACGGTACTCGGGGTCGAGATATTTCTCCCACAGCAAGGGCGGCTCGACGACGTGGCTGTCGGCGTCGAACACTACGAAATCCTTAGTCGCCATTCGTTCCTCCGCCTTTTGCGCCGGTCCTCTTGTCGATGTCAGCGACGCTGTTTGGACGTGCTACACGCCGATCGCGACCAGACTGCTTCGCTTAGCTGGTAGCGCGGCGCCGCTAAGGCTGCCTGACCGCCGCCTCGGGCCGCAGCGAGGCGCGGACTTCCTCCTCCGTCGGCCACCAGTCCGGGCGCTCAATCTCAGTGACGCGCTCGCGGATGATGTTGGCCGGCGCCTGCACGTTGTAGAGGCGCCGGGCGTTGGCGCCCAAGAATTTGGCCTGATCCTCCTTCGGCAGGCCGTAAGTTTGCATCGTCTCCAGTGCGCGCCAGGCGTCGTCGCCGTCGTGGTGGTAGACGTCGGACGACCAGCACAGGATGTCGCCGTAGAATTCCGGTAGGCGCGCCGGCGGCGCCTCGTCGCCTTCAAAGCCGGTCATGCAATGCTCGAAAAAGGTCTCGCTCGGGAGCTTCTTCAGAGCCGGCAATTGCCGTTCGTTGCGGTAAAGCCGATAGACCTTGTCGCACTCGTCGATCAGGAAGCTGAGCCAAGTCGACGAGGCTTCAAACACCGCCGCATTGATTTTCGGATGCCGCTCGAAGAAGCCCGACATCAGTACCACCGTGACCCAGAGCGCCGCTTCCGACTGAAAATTCTGCACGTTCGTTAGGAAGGAATGCGGCAACCCCCCTGTCGCGACGGTTTTGCGGATCAACTCGGCGCCGGAATATTGCTCGCTGTAGCCCGACGGCTTCGAGCTGCCGAAGGCGGGGAACGGGTGCATGCCGTAGACCATGCCGGTCTCTTCCAGCGCGTCCCAGACCGGCTCGTATTTCGGCTGTATCGGGTAGTTGCCCATCGCATCCATCGGACGTACCAACGCCACACGGCAGCCCAGCGCCGCGACACGGCGGACCTCCTCGACCGCGTAATCGGGATGCTGCATCGGAATGAGCGCCGCAAAGAACAGTCGTTCCGGATCGGCCAGCGTGTATTCGTAGGCCCACTCGTTGTAGGAGCGGCAGAACGCCTTGGCGCCGAGCGCGTCCTCCAGCCAAGGGTAGATATCGATCTCGGTCGGGATGATCATGACCTGATCGATTCCCTGAATGTCCATGTCCCTGAGGCGCGGCTTCGGCTCGTAGGAGCCGGCATGGTCCAGATAGGCGACCTGGTCCTGGGTCAGCGCTGTCTTGGGGTTCAGGTTGCGGACATTGAGGGCCCGCTGGATATCGTGCTTGACCCCGGGCCCGGCGTTAGTGATGACCCGCATCGTGCCGGGGATGCCGCCCTTGCGTGGCGCACCGAGCCCGACCCCGGCGCGGCCGTTAACGATCAGGAGCCGGCCATCGGCATCCCACCAGATAGTGCGCTTCAGCGCGTCGAGTTCATCACGAGTCAGAAAGTCCTTGGCGCGCTCCCAGATTAGCGGCGGCTCGGTGACATGCGCATCGCAGTCGAAGGTCGCGAAGTCCTTGGTCATCGGCGCGAAACGTTGAATCGGCATGATGTGTCTCCCTCACCGGATGGTGACGCGTTGGCTAGTCTTCGAACGCCGGCAACCCGAGCTTCCCCCGTTTGTATCGAACGAGTCGTGGATGCGGCCGCGGCGGACCGGCGACTGCGACAACGCTTTCTTTGCATAGTCGCGGTTCACGGCATCGATATCGTCGGACCATCAGGTCGAAGGGCGCTCTGGTCCCGGGCGCGGGCGGCTTCTCGGCGTCGAGCACCGCCAGGTCACGCACGGTCACAATTGGCCGCAAGCCGGCAGTCTCTAGCCGACTGGAGGCCCACATGGCCGACCGCAACCGGTGGCCTCTGATCGGTGGCACCGTGCATCGCTACCTCCTCGCTCGCTTTCACTATGCAGCCAGTCTCTGCCGTGCCGCGTCTTTGATGATCGCCCCGCCCTTTTCGGCGATCATGATCGTTGGGGCGTTGGTGTTGGTCGAGG
>DATNJF010000251.1:0-4189 GCA_035604035.1 Allostellaceae bacterium
TAGCCATCGACCGGCTGACCGGAGAAAGTGCATCCGCGCCTGGAGGTCGCAGCCCGCTCGGTGCGCGAGGCAATCTCAGCCCGCGCGTTGCGCGCCGCGTCCTGGGCCGGTATGATTGGCGCGCTCGCCAGAGATGCCCCGGTCGGAGCGTAGCGCAGCCTGGTAGCGCATCAGCATGGGGTGCTGAGGGTCGAGAGTTCGAATCTCTCCGCTCCGACCATTCTCTGCACGGAGGAGGCTTCCACGATGCCCACCGAACGCCCGGAATCCGATCTCGAAGCCTGGCAATTCCCGGAGGCGCATTGGCGCGAGCTGGTCGACCGGGTGCGCGCCGGGCGCAGTTTGCGTCCGGCGGAGTGGCCGGGCGGGGCGCGCTGCGCGGTCGCGCTGTCGTTCGATAGCGATCACGAGACCAGCGATCTGCGCGAAGGCGGCAAGTCGATCGGTCGGCTCGCCTGGGGCCAATATGGCGCGCGGGTCGGGGTGCCGCGCATCCTCAAGCTGTTGGATAAATACGCGGTCAAGGCCTCGTTCTACGTGCCGGCGGTGACCGCGCTCTTGCATCCCGACGAGCAGCGCCGCGTCGTCGGCGAAGGGCACGAGATCGGCATCCACGGCTGGATCCATGAGTTGAATTCGATCCTGCCTTACGAGGCCGAGCGCGATTTGATGCTGCGCTCCGCTGATTTGCTGGAAAAGGTGAGCGGCGTGCGCCCGGTGGGCCTCAGGACCCCATCGTGGGATTTCAGCTGGAACACGCTGGCGATCGAGGCCGAGATGGGCCTCCTCTACGATTCGTCGCTGATGTCCGACGAGGATTGCTACGAGCTGCTGCTCGACGGCAAGGAGTGCGGGGTCGTCGAACTGCCGGTCGAGTGGGTGCGCGACGACGCGGTCTATTTCATGATGAACCGGTTCTCGGCGCTGCGCCCCTATACGCCGCCCGCCGACGTGCTCGACATCTTCCGCCGCGAGTTCGAGGCCGCCTATGCTGATGGCGGCCTGTTCCAGCTGACGATGCACCCGCATGTGATCAGCTACCGCTCGCGCATTTGGCTCCTCGAAGAGCTGATCCGCCTGGCTCAGGCACGTCCTGGCGTGTGGTTCGGCACCCATGCCGAGGTCGCGCGCTGGGCCAAGGAGCACGCGGTCTAGACGAGCGCTCGTCGATCGCCCAAAACGGGCCTTCGGGAAGGATTCTGTTCGGGCTGGCTTGGAGAAACGAACCATGCGCACATTTGCCTGGCTGATAGTAGCGGCTGTTTGTCTTTACAGCGGCGGCCCCGCCGCGGCGCAATGCCCCTACGGATCGGCCGCGTGTCTCAAGCCCGCCCTCGTCTCCTATTCGGCGGGCGCATCGCCGCAATCGCACTCGCCGCTGTTGCACGACGGCACAACCTTAGCCGACGTTGTCTGCGCCTCCGGTGACGGGAAGAAGACGTGCAAATGCAAGTCGACGTGCGAAAGCTCCCAGTTCGAATGCAAGTGTACTGAGTAGGGCTTGGGCGTCGCCCAGTCGCGTCCCGGCGTGTGGTTCGGCACCGACGCCGAGGTCGCGCGCTGGGCCAAGGAGCACGCGGCCGGTTCCTGATATCAAAGCAGCGCTAGAGCGGTTCGCCGCATCGGCTTGAGCGCGAACAACGCCAGAAGCGCGGCGGTAAGATCGGCGGCGATACACACGGCAAATACCGTGGTCCAACTGCCCGTGCTCTGGTGCAGCAGAGCCGCAAGCGGGCCGCCGAAAATCGAGCCGATGCCTTGGGCGATATAGAGGAAGCCGTAATTCTGCGTCGCGTTGCGCGCGCCGAAGGTGTCGGTCAGGGTCGACGGGAATAGCGAGAAAATCTCGCCCCAACCGAAGAACACGACCCCCGATAGCAGCGCGAACCACAGCGGGTCGGTGATGGTCAGCAACCAGATCGTCATCGCCGCCGCTTCGAGGGCGAAGGCGCAGAACATCGTATTCTCGCGGCCGATCCGATCGGACAGCCAGCCGAAGAACGGACGGGTCAGCCCGTTGGTGAAGCGGTCGATGGTCAGCGCCAGCGGCAGCGCCGCCGCGCCCCACAAGGTCAGCTTGGTGACGCCGAAATCGGCGGCGAAATTGCCGATCTGCGAAATCACCATCAGCCCCGAGGTCGACATCAGGCTCATCATCAGAAACATCAGCCAGAAGATCGGGCTCCTCAGCATCGTCGCGCTACCGACCCCCGAGGTGTCGGTGATCCGCGTCGAGGCGGCCGCCGGCGGCGGTCGCAGCCCGAGCGCGGCGGCGACCCCGACAATCGCGAAGATGATGCCGTATTGCTGCAGCGTCGCTTGATAGCCTGATGCGGCGAGGCTGGCGCTGATCGGGAAGGTGGTGGCGATCGCGCCCATGCCGTAGCCGGCGGCGACCATGCCGGCGGCGAAGCCGCGCGCGTCCGGGAACCAGCGTACGACCTGGCCGACGACGCCGATATAGACGATGCCGGTGCCAAGCCCGCAAATGACGCCGTAGGTGAAATAGAGCGCCCAGATCGAGGTCGCATAGGCGGATAGCACCCAGCCAAGGCCGGAGAGCGCCCCGCCAACCGCGATCAAGAGGCGCGGCCCGAACCGGTCGACCAGCCAGCCCTGCAGCGGCGAGAAAAACGTCTGCAGCACGATAAGCAGTGAGAACGTCACTTGCAGCACCGCCGGGCTCACCGAGAGCGCCGCACCCAACGGCTTGGTGAAGAGCGCCCAAACATATTGCGGGCTCGAAATCGCCATCATGCAGATGAGGCCTAGCACGAGCTGGACCCAGCGCGCCGCCGGCGACACCGTCGTGCCGCTGCCCAAGACATCGCTATCGGTGCTCATCGTCGCCCACCCGCCCGCGGTTTTGCCCGGTTACGGGCAAGCAAGAACAGGACCAGGGTGCGCCTCAGCCCGGCAAGGTCGCGCGGAAGCGCAGCCGCACATAGTCGGCGATCCACAGCCCGGTTTCGTCCTTGAGGATCGGCTCCAGCAGCTCGGTGACTTCGCGCTTCGCGGTGGCGCGGTCGTCCGCGGGCAATGGGTTGAAGAAATCTTCGCAAAAGGCGTCGAGCCAGGCCGCGAACCCGGCTTCGAGCGGCGTGGGACGTGGGACGATGGCGATCTCCTCGACCCGAAACCCGGCGGCTTCGAGCTTCGCCCGATAGGCGGCGGCCGAGGGGAAGTACCACGGCATGAGGGCGAGCGCCTCGATGCCGCGCTTCGCCAGCACGGCGCGAAACGCGACCTGGATCGCCGCGGTGTTATTGTGTCCGCCCATCTCGGCGACAAACCGCCCGCCGGGTTTCAGCGCCCGGGCGACGCCCGCCAGCACCGCCTCCGGCGGGTGCATCCAGTGCAGCGCGGCGTTGGAGAACACGGCGTCGAACTCGCGCTCGAAGGCGAGGCCCTGACCCGGCACGACCCGCGCGTCGAGCCCCTTCGCCTTGGCCGCGGCGACCATGTCGGGCGCAGCGTCGACCGCGACGACAATAGCCCCGGCGGCGGCGATCTTCGCGGTCAGCACCCCATCGCCGCAGCCGAGATCGAGGATGCGCTCGCCCGGCTGTGGCGCCAACAGCTCGACCACCGGCGCGCCAAAGGAGGGGACAAAATTCGCCGTCGCGGCATAGCGCTCCGCCGACCAATGCTGCTTCGACAATTGCGCCATCGATTGGGCTTTCCCGCTTCGAGTTGGGACTTGGCCGGCACCTTATGAGCGAGTAGATACCAGCTTAAGGTCTAAGTTTATCCTGGTATGAAATCTACCTGTCGTCCGCCGCTTTGCTGCTAAAACAGCTAATCAGCAGCAAAATCCTCCTCCGTCTCGGCTTTCTCGTCCGCCTCGTCCGGCATCCACCAGCGCTCGACCAGCCGCGCCGCACACCAGCAGAAAACCTGCATCAGCGACACCTTGCCAAAATCGATCTCCGGGTCGCCGAGATAGGCGTCGACCATTCGATTGAGCTTGTTGAAACGCTCGACCCGCGGGTCGTCGTCGGGAACGTCCGATGGCGGGTTCGACACGAACGCCAGATAGGAAAGCTCCCAGCAATTCGGGTCCGGACGATCGGGCACGTCGTGGCCCAGCATCCGCAGCTCTTCCGCCGCCTCGTCGCAGACGCTGAGCATTTTCACCTGGCTCGGATCGACGCCGAGCTCCGGCAGGACGTCGCGCAACACCAGGCCG
>DATNJF010000252.1:0-2423 GCA_035604035.1 Allostellaceae bacterium
CAGGTAAGCGTGCGTGGAGGCGATGATGAGGCGCTCGACGAAGTCCTCTTCGCGGGTGCGCATGCCGATGCGCCCCGAGCCGCCGCGGCGCTGCGAGCGGTAGGTGGCGATGGGCGTCCGCTTGAGGTAGCCGGAATGCGAGAACGTGACCGCCATCTGCTCGTCGGCGATCAGGTCTTCGAGCTGGAGCTCGACGGCTTCGTCGAGAATCTGCGTGCGCCGCTCGTCGCCGTAGTTCTTCCTGATCTCCTCCAACTCCTTGACGATGACGCCGCGCAGCTTTTTGTCCGAGCCCAGGATGGAATCGTACTCGCCGATCTTCTCGCGGATTTCTTTCAGTTCGTTCAGAATCTCGTCGATGGAAAGCCGCGTCAGGCGGTGCAGTTGCAGTTCCAGGATGGCGTCGGCCTGCTTGGCGTCGAACGGGTTCTCCGGGCGCTTGCCGCGGCCGATGGCGACGTCCGACTTCTTGCCGCCGACGTTGACCTCGATGGTCTTGCCGCCGAAGTAGGCGACCAGGTTGTCGCGGGCCTCGCCGCGGTTGGCGCTGCCGCGGATGATGGCGATGACGTTATCGAGATGGTCGAGCGCGATCCTGTAGCCTTCCAGGATGTGCTCGCGTTCGCGCGCCCGCTCCAGCAGGAACGAGGTCCGGCGCCGTACCACGTCGACGCGGTGATCGATGAAGTGCTGAATGGCCGGGATCAGCCCCATCTCCTGGGGCTGCCCGTTCGCCACCGCCAGGAAGATCATCGAGAAGTTTTCCTGCATCTGGGTGTGCTTGTGCAGGTTGTTCAGGATGATCTGCGGCTCGGTCCCGCGCTTGAGTTCGATGACGATGCGCATGCCGTCGCGGTCGCTCTCATCGCGAACGTCGGAGACGTCGTCGAGCGTCTTGTCGTTCACTAAATCGGCGATGCGCTTGATGAGCGTGGCCTTGTTCACCTGGTAGGGAATCTCGGTGACGATGATCGCCTGCCGCTCGCGGGTGATGTTCTCGATGGCGGCCTTGGCGCGCATGACGAAGCGTCCGCGCCCGGTCTTGTAGGCTTCAGCGATGCCGCTACGCCCGTGGATGAACGCGCCGGTTGGGAAGTCCGGCCCTTTGACCAGCTTCAGGATCTCACCCAGCGGCGTCTGCGGGTTGTTGATCAGGGCGATGGTGGCGTCCACGATCTCGGTCAAGTTGTGCGGCGGGATCTTGGTGGCCATGCCCACGGCGATGCCGTCCGAACCATTGATCAGCAGGTTGGGCACCTTAGTGGGCAGGACGACCGGCTCGACCGTGGTGTTGTCGAAGTTCTCAACGAAATCGACGGTGTCCTTGTCGATATCCGCCAGCATTTCCTCGGCAATGGCGGTCATGCGGCATTCGGTATACCGATAGGCCGCGGGCGGATCGCCATCCACCGAGCCGAAGTTGCCTTGTCCATCCACCAGCGGATAGCGCAGCGAGAAAGGCTGCGCCATGCGGACCAGCGCGTCGTAGAGCGCGGCGTCGCCGTGCGGGTGATACTTGCCCAGGCCTTCGCCGACCACCTTGGCGCACTTCACGTGCTTGCGGTTGTGCAGCAAGCCCATGTCGTGCATGGCATAGAGGATGCGCCGGTGCACCGGCTTGAGGCCGTCGCGGATGTCGGGCAGCGCGCGCCCGATGATCACCGACATCGAATAGTCGAGATACGAGCGGCGCATCTCGTCTTCGATATTGATGGGAACAATGTTCGCGGCGCCCGGACCGCCGGGCGTCATGCCACCGCCATCGCCGGGCGGCGTCAGGGGGAGTTGCGGATCTTGAGGATCGTCAGCCATTTAACACCAGTCGTCAGTAGTCAGTCGCCAGTTGCCAGTTGAAACCAAAAACAAGGAACCTTGTCATCCTGAGCGAGGGAGGGCTCCCGCGCGCTTGCTCCGGCGCGGGAAACCCGAGTCGAAGGATCTTGGTTTTCTCGCCCAATCTATGCCGTTTTCCGGCACAAAAAGCCCGTCGCGCGCCGCATCATCCAAGGCCGCACGATATGTCGTAACTGCTTGCATCTACAGGAAGTTACTCACAGGAGACTATCTGCATTATAGCACGTCTTGGGAGCGGGATTTTCCTACGGCACAATGAGCCGGCTGCCGGCCTCCGCGGGTGCGACAACGCCCGATTTCTCGGGGAACTGCGCGAACAGGAAATCCAGAAACGCACGCGATTTCGGACGGCCCGAGGTGCGTCCGTGCGCCATCCGCACCAGAAAGACCAAGGCCTCCAGCACTTCGCTGTCCTTCAGCGTAGCGTAGCCCAGGTGCTTCTGCTCCAGCTCGCGGTACTGGACGATCATCTTCTCCAGTTCGGCGACGATGTGCTGCTGCGGCACGCTGGCGACGGCCGTCTCGTAGTAGAGGCCCGAGCCGGTGAGCGTCTGGTACTTCTTGGCCAG
>DATNJF010000253.1:0-18007 GCA_035604035.1 Allostellaceae bacterium
AAGAGCGGGGGGCGCCGCAGGGGCTGGATCAGCGCGCCGTCGCCCGATTGCCCGTTGAGGCTGGTCACCGGGGCGACGCGTGTGGCGATCCCGTCCTCATCCGGCAGCGGGAAGAGATCGTCCCAGTATTGCTCGACAAGCCCGCTCATCACTTGCAAGCCGGCGCTCAGCCCCTGAAGCCCATCGCTGCGCAGCAGCGCCTCGGTGAGCCAGCAGGCTATCTCAAGGTCCTTGGTGTGCGCGGTGAGCGCTTCGTAGGCGAGGTCACGAATGGTGCGCCACTCCGCCGGTATCGTGTAGTTACCCTCTTCGTTTTCCTGGGCTCGCTCGACGGTGCGCGCTTCGCCGCGCGCGTCGCGAAGGCGGGTGTAAAGCGCGTCGGCCGCCGCCGCATCCTGGCGTAAATCGACGCCCACCGGCGCGTCCCCTGGGATCGGGGCAAGAAGAGCCGCAATTTCAATGATATCAGTCTCGTCCGGCATCAACTGCTCCCGATTGATTTGGTAACGCTCCTAGCGGTCCTGAGCGGTGCGACGCCTTTAGGGCTACTCGCACTGGGTATCGTTACCACCCCATATCTCGACTGGCGGATGCGAATTATTTACGGCTTTATCGGCCTCTGCGCTATTTGGCAGTGGGGTAGGCAGTGGTTGTTTTAATGCGCCATTCCGCTTGGCTTTGCCTGTAGCTGAACTATCGCCTCCCTGATCCGCAGCCATGTCAAATGCCCGCCCAGGTCATTCTGCTCGCTCATTTCCTCGGCGCGAAGTATTGCAACCTTCTCCGCGTCCGCGCCGTGCTGCTGGATCAGCAGATTGGCGGCGCGCCAGATATCAAGGTCAGGGGTTGCCACTGGTCCCGGTAGAACTCCACGATGTAGACGCGGATCGCCGCAGTCAGGTTATCGCGAGGATCGCGCTCTCTGTCGATCCGAGTGACCATCTCATCCAACCCGATCTTGTGATGAACGGCGATGTCGTGCAATGCATCCCACATCACCGGCTCTAGCCGAATGCTGGTTCTTCGTCCGTCAACAAAGACCGTGTTGGGCGACCAGCTCCCGTCTTTCGCTCGCTTCAACGTGCGGTCTTGCCCTTGTGTGGACGCGGCCTTTGCTCGCCTGGCGCGTCTTTGGTTTCGGCGTTTGTAGCATATATCGACGAGTCCTGCGATGACGGGCTGGCGCGCGTTCGGCGACGGAAGCCCGTCGGCAGTCAGATCAGGCCAGCGCCTGCCGCGCTGCCGCGAGAGTTCGGGTGACGTCGTCGCCAGCGTCGAGGCGTTGCCAATCCAACGGGCCGGGATTGATCTGAAGCTGCCGCTTGACGATCTCCTGCGTCGCATCCGACGCATCGTGCTTGCGCGCGTCGACACGGGCCAGCAACGCATCCAGCGGCGCCTCGAGCCACAGCCCGGTAAACTGCACCCGGGCGCGCCGCGCAATTTCGGCGAAGGATCGCCGTTCCTCCTCCTTGAGCGCTACGGCATCGATGATGGCGCAGTATCCTGCCTGCAATGCCGTCACCGCGCCCTCGCGCAGCGCCGCGTAGACCCTCTCGGTGACGTCCGGCTCGTAAGCGTTCGCCGGCAGGCGGCTTTCCGGATCCAGCCCGAAGAGGCGTTTGCGGATCACGTCGCTGCGCAACACGCGCGCGCCGGGCCGGGCGCCAAATTCCGTCGCCAGCGCCGCCGCAATCGTCGACTTGCCCGTTCCGCTGAGACCGCCGATCGCGATCAGCCGCGCCGGCGGGGGACGCAGCGCCGCGCAAGCCTCGTCGAGATAATGCCGTGCTTCGACCCCTGCCTCGGCACCGGTGCTCGCCGCGACGTGGGCGCGGATCGCCGCGCGCAGCGACACGAAAAGGGGCATCGCCGCCAGCCCATCGTCCTCGACGGTCAGATCGAGGTAGCGGTTGAGCACGAGGTTGGCGCCGGCAGCGTCGCCACGATGCTCGAGATCCATCAGCAGGAAGGCGAGATCGTAGAGGACATCAATGCTGGCGAATTCCTCGGAGAACTCCAAGCAATCGAACAAGACCGGCCTGCTTTCGACCACGCAGATGTTGCGCAGGTGCAAATCGCCATGGCAGCGGCGGACCTTGCCTTGCTGCCGCCGCCGGTCGAGCAGGTCGCCGACCCGTTGCAGCCAGTCCACGGACGCATCGTGCAGCTCTCCGATCTGCCGATCCGGAAGGCCGACGCTACCCGCCCGCAAGCAGGCGTCGTTCTCCTCGATGATCGTCCGCATCGCCTTGGCACCGCCACGGTCGAGCCGACGTTCCGCGTTTGCGTGAAAATCGGCAATATGGGCGGCGAGCGCGTAGAGCAGTTGAGGCTGCAATCCGCCAGAACGGGCGACGGCGTCGAGCAACTGCTCCTGGTCGAAGCGCCGCATCGCGACGACCCAATCGACGATGTCACCCTCGCCGCCCCAAGCCAGCGCGCCGTCAGGACGGCGGACAATCGAGCGCACTTCCCGGTAAAGCTCCGGAGCGGTGCGGCGGTTGAGCCGCAACTCCGCTTCGCAAGCCCGCCGGCGCTGTTCTGCTGTCGAGAAATCGAGATAGGGGTATTTGACCGCGCGCTTCAATTTGAAGGCGTGATCTCCGGCGAGAAATACGAGCGAGATATGCGTCTCGTGGCGTTCGACGTCAGCAACGCCAGGCCCATAGGAAGCAGGGTCGCTGAGAAAGGCGATTGTATCGCGCTGGTCTTCGGCCATCAGGCGCGTGCCGCCGCGAGGGGTTTGCTTACCGTCGTCAGGGTCGCGTCTCTGGGATTCGCGGCGAGGCTAAAGCCGAGCGTGCGGCACATGTCGAGCATCGGCTTGTTCTCGTGCAACACCTCGCCGAACAGCTCGCCGATGCCGGCCTCCTGCGCGACCTCGATGATCCGCGTCATCAGCAGATAGCCGACGCCGCGGCCTTTCCAGTCGCTGCGCACCGCGACCGCGTATTCGGCGCGCAACCGGTCGGGATCAGCGAAATAACGCACGATGCCGATCGTCGCGCCGTCGTGCTGGGCGATAAGCGCCATCTCGCGGTCGTAATCGATCTGCGACAAACGGGCGGCGAGCGGATGGCTCAATTCCCGCATCGGCGCGAAAAAGCGCAAACGCTGATCCTCGTGGCTCATGTGGGCAAAGAGATCCTGCAGCAACGGTTCGTCGTCAGGGCGGACCGGCCGCAGCGCGATTGACGTGCCGTCACGCGCCAAAGCCGTGCTTTCGAGATGCTTCGGATAAGGCGCGATCGCCAGCCGCGCGGCCCCAGGCGTCGATGCCAGCGCGACGCGGATGCGCGCATCGATTGCGACAACGCCGTCTGCGGCGGCAAGCAGCGGGTTGATGTCGAGTTCGCAGATTTCGGGATGGTCGGCGGCCAACTGACCGAGGCGGATCAAAACCTCTTCGATCGCGCCGATTGCGGCGGCGGGCTTGCCGCGATAGGCCTGCAACAGCTTCCAAACGCGCGTGCGCTCCATTTGCGAGCGCGCTAGCAATGAGTTGAGCGGCGGCAGCGCGATGGCGCTGTCGTTGACGATCTCGACTGCGGTGCCGCCCTGGCCGAAGACGACGACCGGCCCAAACACCGGGTCGTCGCTGAGCCCAGCCAACAGCTCGACGGCCCCGGGGCGCTCGATCATCTGCTGCACCAGGATGCCGTCGATCCGGGCCTCGGGGCGCGCCACGCGGACGCGATCCAGCATCGCCGCCACCGCGTCCCGCACCACAACCGCGTCGCGCAGGCCGAGCGCCACGCCGCCGACATCGGATTTATGGGTGATGTCGGGCGAGCGGATTTTGAGCGCCACCGGAAACCCAATCCCGGCAGCCGTCTCCGCTGCCTCGTCGGCATCTGCCGCGTTGCGGGCTAGCGGCTGGGAAATGCCGTAAGCGGCCAATACAACGGCGACGTCATCCGGATCGAGCCAGGTTTTTCCGGCGGCGAGGGTCGCAGCGACGACACCATGGGCGGCGGCGACATCCGGCTCAAACGGATCGGGCCGCGCCGGTGGGGTTTCCATCAGCAGCGCCTGGCTGTGCTGGTAGCGGACGCGATGCAGGAAGCCCGACACCGCCGCTTCCGGGGCGTCATAGGTCGGGATGCGCGCGGCCTCGAAGCGTCGTCGCGCCGGCGCCGCGGACTGCTCCCCCAGCCAGGCGGTGAAGATGTTGCGGCCGCGCAGGTTGTCCTGGTGCTCAGCAAATGTGTCGACCACGGCTTTTGCCGCTTCGTCGGGGCTGGCTAGAGCCGTCGGGCAATTGAGCACGAGCAGCGCGTCGACGCTGCTATCGCCGAGCAGCACCTCAATCGCCGCGGCATAGCGCGCACCCGGCGCATCGCCGATGATGTCGACGGGATTGCCTCGGCTCCATGTCGGCGGAAGCGCCTGGTCGAGCCGCGCGATGGTTTCCGGCGCCAGCTCCGCCAACCGCCCGCCCGCGACGGCGAGCGCGTCTGTCGCGAGTACCCCGGCGCCGCCGCCATTGCTGACGATGGCAAGCCCGTCGCCTTCTTGCTCGCGGGTCAGCGCGAGGGTCTCGGTCGCATCGAACAGCTCCGCCATGGTGCCGACACGCAGCATGCCTGCGCGGGCGAAAGCCGCGTCGTAGACCGCGTCGCTACCGGCGAGCGCGCCGGTATGCGAATGCGCGGCTTTGGCTCCTGCCGGCGAATGCCCGGCCTTCAGCACCAGCACGGGCTTGGCGCGGGACGCGGCGCGCGCGGCTGACATGAATTTGCGCCCATGGGTGACGCCTTCGACATACAGCAGGATCGCGCGAGTGCGCGCGTCGGCGGACAGATAGTCGAGCATGTCGCCGAAATCGACGTCCGCCATGTCGCCCAGCGAGACAACGTGGGAGAAGCCGATGCCGCGCGGCGCCGCCCAGTCGAGCATCGCGGTGATCATCGCGCCCGACTGGCTAACAAAGGCGATGTCGCCCGGCGGCGGGGCCAGATGCGAGAAACTGGCGTCGAGCCCGATCCCTGGCACCATGATGCCGACGCAATTGGGACCAACGAGGCGCAGCAGATATGGCCGGGCGGCATCGAGCGCCGCCTGCTGCAGGGCGTGGCCGTCTGCGCCCAACTCGCCGAAGCCGGCGGTGATGACGACCGCCGCCCTGGTACCGCGCGCCCCGAGCTCGGCGATGAGCCCTGGGACCGTCGAAGGCGGGGTTACGATCACCGCCATATCGGGGATTTGCGGCAGGCTCGCCACGTCAGGATAGGCCTGCATCCCGTCCAGCATTTGATGGTGCGGGCTGACCAGCATCAGCTCACCGTGCAAGCCGGCACGGCGCAGGTTGCGCATGACAACCGCGCCGACCGAGCCGGCGCGGTCGGTCGCGCCAATCAGCGCGACCGACCGGGGATGGAACAGCTCGTCAAGGTTGCGGATCGACATTGCGACATTCTATCAACGGCGCACCGGGGCGATTTGATGCGGATCAACCGCTTTCACCATGGCAGCTCGGTATTTCCGTTCGGATAAGTAGTTTCCCGTACGCAATATTCCTTAGGAGCATTCCGGATTTCAGCGGTCGCGGTACCGCGCGATTGTCTTTCCAATTCCAAGGTGGATCGGAGGGGCAGATGTTCAAGCAGTTCGGCGCCGGCAGCACCGTTGAGGTCTTTGATAGGCCGCAGCATAGCAGCCTTACCGTCGCGCAATCCGGTCAACTCGAAGCGCTCGTGGCGCTCGAACAGATCGGCGCTCGGCGCAGTTTCACACGCGACGACGAGGTCTACACCGAAGGCGACCTCGCCGATTGCTGGTACAAAGTCATCTCCGGCACCGTCCGCATCTGCAAGCTTATGGCCGACGGCCGCCGCCACATCGCCGAGTTCTTTTTCGCCGGTGAATGCTTCGGTCTCGATGATCGTGGCGAACGGCTGTTCTCGGCCGAAGCTGTCGGCGACGTCATCGTGATGCGGTTTCCTCGCGCCGCCACCCAGCGGCTGATCGAAGAGAAGCCGGAATTCGCGCGGCACATGTGCAACATGACGCTGCGCAGCCTCGCGCACGCGCAGACACGGATGTTGCTGCTGGGGCGCATGACCGCGTCCGAGCGGGTCGCGAGTTTTCTGCTCGAGCTGGCGGAGCGGCGCGACGTGCGGCGCGTCATCGAGGTGCCGATGTCGCGAAATGACATCGCCGACTACCTCGGGCTGACGATCGAGACGGTGTGTCGCGTGTTGTCCGGGCTCAAGCGGGACGGCGCGATCGCGACCCCCAGCCCGCATCAAATCGAGCTATGCGATCGCGATGCCCTCGAGGCGGTTATTGTCGAAGCCTGAGCGTCGCTCCACCGGTAGCTGCAAGAGCGCCACAATGTCCACTCAAAGCCCCGCTGCTGGCATGGGGCGACCCCTCACCGATATAACCGCCATCAACATGACATCGGCATGACGCCAGATCCGTCTAAGGTCGAGCTGCAACCGCGACCGGTCTGCGTCGTCGACGACGATCCGTGGGTGCTCGACTCGCTGACCGTGCTGCTGCAATCGGTCGGGTTTGACGTCCTGACATTCGGCTCCGGGACCGCGTTTCTCGCCGATGAACGGCGGCGGACCGTCGGCTGTCTCCTCATCGACCAGCACATGCCAGGCATGAATGGGCTCGATGCGATCGATGAACTGCGCCGCGAAGGGGTGACCACCCCGGCCATCGTCATCACCGGCCGGC
Organism: Allostellaceae bacterium; assembly: GCA_035604035.1. GTDB lineage: Bacteria > Pseudomonadota > Alphaproteobacteria > ATCC43930 > CGMCC-115725 > DATARH01. The sequence continues at coordinate 6,694 of DATNJF010000253.1, forward strand.
TCGACGCGAACATTGCGGCGCGGGCAGCCGAGCTCGGCATCGCCGAGATTTTGGAAAAGCCGTTTTCCACCAAGCGGGTCGTTGAGCTGGTTCGCGGCAGCCTGGATCAAGCTCCATGAGTTCAAGCTCACGTTGAACTCCGGCCGACTGGCCAACCTGTGGGACGACTTGGCCAACTATTTCCACTACCTCAGAAGGAACTGAGGAAGATCGTCCGCCGATTGATCTGCATCAGGGCGCACCAAGCCAAATCCTGCCTCTCTTCAGCAACCGTGGCACAAGCGACGACGGGAGAGCGCGCATGATCAAGACCATCCTGGTGCCGGTGAGCGGCAATGAGACCGATGCGGCGTGTTTTGCCGCCGCGCTACCGCTTGCCCGGGCGTTTGCCGCTCATATCGACGCCTTGCACGTCCGCGTCGATCCGCTCGAGATCGCGATGACGATGTCGACCGAAGGCGCCGGCGGCCTGCTTTTGCAGGGCATCATCGACGATCTGACGCGCGACGCCAATGCGAACGAGGCGAAGGCACGGTCGCGGTTCGCTGATCTCTGCGCCAAGGAGACCATCCCGCTCGGGACAACGCCAGCGAGCGCATCCGCAAAACCGTCGGCCGAATGGCATGTCGAGACCGGGCAAGAAGCGCGCTGGATGGCCGCCTATGGCATGACCGCCGATCTCGTTCTGGCGCCGCGCGGGGTTGCCGGCCAGGATGCCGTTGCGCGTTCGACACTCGAGGCGCTGCTACTCGAGACCGGGCGGCCGCTGCTGATCCCCGGCAGTGCGCCCTCCTCGCCAAGGCTCGCCGCGCGGATAGCAATCGCCTGGAAGGCAACGCCGCAGGCATCCCGGGCAGTCGCCTGCGCGATGCCGCTCCTGACGCGGGCGAAAGAGGTTGTGGTGCTGACGGTCGAAGAGGAGGAGGGCCGCCGCGACGACGCGAACCGTCTCGTCGCGTATTTCGGATGGCATGGTATCGCGGCGACGATCGAGCGCCTATCGCCGGGTCCGCACGGCGCGGCCGAGACCATGCTCGCCGGAGCGGCGACACGAGCGGAGCTCCTCGTCATGGGCGGTTACGGCCATACCAGACTGCGGGAATGGGTATTCGGCGGCTTCACCCAGCGCGTGCTGAACGACGCGCCACTGCCGGTGCTGATCGCGCATTAGCGACACTGTCGGGAGAACGGTGGCCACTTAAGCATCGACGCCCCGCCTACTTCGTCCGCACTCCCGCGGCGAGCGCGAACCTGACCAGCTCCGACAGACTGCGCGCGCCCATCTTGTCCATGACCCGGGCGCGATGGATTTCGACGGTGCGCGGGCTGATCGCGAGATCGTAGGCGATCGACTTGTTGGGAAGGCCGGCGAGCAGGCCCTCCAGCACCTCGCGTTCACGCGGCGACAGCAGATCGAGCTTTGCGGTGGCCGCGACAGCACTCGGATCTCGTTCATCGGGGGCCCGCAATCGCAAAAGCGCCGCGGCGACGCTGTTGAGAATAGCCTGCGAGGCATACGGCTTTTCGATGAAGTCCAGCGCGCCGGCCTTCATCGCCCGCACCGCCAGCGGCACGTCGCCGTGTCCGGTGATGACGATCGTCGGAAAAGACAATGAGCGCTCTTTGAGACGCCGCTGCAGCTCCAGCCCATCCATCTCCGGCATGCGGATATCGGCGATCAGGCAGCCAGGTGGCAGCGCAGACGCGGCGTCGAGAAATTCCTGGGCCAGGCCAAAAGTGCGCACCTGGTACCCGCACGCATCGAGCAGGACCGACAGCGAGTCGCGAACGGCGGCATCGTCATCGACGATATAGACGTGCGCATTACCCGGCATCGGTAGGCTCGTCCTGACTGGTCTTGGGCAGGGTCAGGAGAAAGATTGTGCCGCCGCCGGGGCGGGGCGAGAAGGTCAAATGCCCGTGATGAGCCTCGATAATCTCGCGGCAAATCGACAAGCCGAGACCCATCCCGGTCTTCTTGGTCGTGACAAAGGGCTGGAATAGCCGGTTGGCGAGCTCGGGCGCGATGCCGGGCCCGCTATCGGCGACGCTGGTCTCAATCTTCTCGCCGACCGGGCGAGTGGAGATCGTCAGCTCGCGGCGCTCGACCTCCTCCATCGCCTCGACCGCGTTGCGCACGAGGTTGAGCACGACCTGCTGGATCTGCACTGGATCGACGAGGACCGGCGGGAGCTCGCGATCGAGCTCGAGCGAAACGAGCACCCCGGATTGGCGCGCGCCAATGAGTGCGAGGGCAAGCGCCTCCTCGACGAGCTGGTTGAGGTTTTGTGTGCGCCGCTCGGTCTCACCCTTGCTGACGAACTGCCGCAGCTGGCGGATAACCTCACCGGCGCGCTGGGCCTGGGTCACCGCCTTTTCCATCAAGTCGGCGATGCGCTCTGGCGCTGCGGCGCCCGTCGACATCAGATGACGGCCCGCCTCCAAGTAGTTGGTGACCGCGGTCAGCGGCTGGTTCAACTCATGCGCCATGGTCGAGGCCATTTGCCCCATGACGCTAAGCCGCGACGCGTGCAGCAGCTCGGTCTGCAGGTCCTCGATCCGCCGCTCCGATACCTGCCGCTCGGTCAGGTCGCGGACGAAGCCGGTGAAGAAATTGCCGCTGGGCGAAGCGAATTCGCCGACCGCCAGCTGCATCGGAAAGGTTCCGCCATCCTTGCGCCGCCCGACGACGATACGGCCGATGCCGATAATTCGGCGCTCGCCGGTGCTCGCGAAACGCGCCAGATAGTCGTCATGCGCCTCGCGGTAGGGCGATGGCATCAGCATCTTGACGTTGTTGCCGACCACCTCTCCGGCCGCGTAGCCGAATAGGCGCTCGGCAGCGGGGCTAAACGATTCGACTGCTCCGTGCGCGTCGATGACGATGATCGCATCGGGCACGGTATCGAGGATCGAGCGCCAACGCAGCTCGCTCTCTCGTAACGCGGCTTCCGCAACCTTGCGCTCGGTGATATCGCGGATGATGCCAACAAAGATCGGCTCATCCCCGTCGCGCGCCTCGCCGACCGACAGCTCCATCGGAAACACCGAGCCGTCCTTGCGCCGACCGGCCACCTCGCGGCCGATGCCGATGATCTTCTTGGCGCCCGTGCGCAAATAGTTGGCTAAGTAGCTGTCGTGCTCAGCCGCGTAAGGCTCCGGCATCAGCATGTTGACATTGTGGCCGACCAACTCGCCGGGTGTGTAGCCAAATAGCCGCTCCGTCGCCTGATTGACCGACCGAACCTCCCCAGCACGGTCGATAATCACGATCGCGTCGACCGCCGTGTCGACAACCGCACGGTAAAGCGAGTCGCTTTGACCCCCGCCGCGTTCTCGCGCGTATTGTGTCGCCAACCTGTTGCGCTCCTCGCCAAGTAGCCGATGATTGGCCTTGGCCCTTCGCCCGAATAGCATAGGCCACCGAGGCAATGAAGTCGCAAGCCGGCTTTGGCTCGGCGATCCGTGCCGTGCAGTCGATTGATCAATATCAATGGCGGCGGCGGAGCGCGCGCCTAGGGTCTGCGCAAACGAGAGGAGACCCGCTATGAACGCAGGCGATGTGATGACCCGCCAAGTGGTGACAGTGGCGCCGGATACGGTGATCGAGGAAGCCGTCCGGCTGATGCTCGAAAATCGGGTCAGCGGCTTGCCGGTGATCGACGCGGCGGGCGCGCCGATCGGCGTCGTCACCGAAGGCGATCTGCTGCGCCGCATCGAGACCGGAACCGACAAGCGCCACTCGGGCTGGGTCAGGCTGCTGCTCGGGCCAGGCCGGCTGGCTGCCGAATATACTCGCTCGCATGCGAACAAGGTCGGCGAGGTGATGACGAGTGAGGTCGTGAGTGTCGCTCCCGGCACGCCGCTCGCCGAGGTGGTCGAGCTGATGGAAAGCCGCCGCATCAAGCGAGTGCCGGTGGTCGATGGCGGCAAGCTCGTCGGCATCGTCAGCCGCGCCAATCTGGTCGCCGCGCTGGCCGATATGTTGGTCAAAGAGCGGGGCGCCGCGCTGAGCGACGATGATATCCGCCAGGCGATCCTGGCCGAGATCGACAAGCAGCCTTGGGGACCGCGCGAGAGCGTCGATGCAATCGTGACCGACGGCGCCGTCGAACTGCACGGCACCATCCTCGACGAGCGCGAGCGGGCGGCCCTGATTGTTGCCGCCGAGAACCTGCCCGGCGTCAAATCGGTGCGCGACAAGCTCGTCTGGGTTGAGCCGAATTCGGGGATGGTGGTTCCCAGTTAGGGACACGTCGAGTTTCGTCCGGCGCGCGTCGAGGCGCGACTAGTCTCGGTCGGTACTGGCAGCCACCGCCTGCCGATGACGGCGGCCGGGGCAGGGCGCATGTCTACGCCCGGTCTGGCGGTCCGCGCCATTTTTTGGCCTGGTCAACGATGCCGCGACGTTGGGTGAAACCTTGTTGTACGGGTTTAGCGGCTCTGCCTGGCGCTGGCTGGTCAATTCGCAGCTCGGCACGCTCGTCGGGCAATCCTCGCCAGGTGCCCAAGATCTGCTTAGCTTTCAACGCTATGACGTCCACCTTGAAATGGATTGGCTCGCCCGCGAACTCGATGTGACAATCGAGGGAGCCGAGTTGCGCAAGTAATTGCGGATGGATAACCCCCAGTCGGTGCCTCGATTGTACGAGCTCGGCCGGGCCGCCACGCGCCGCTTTGTCCACGCCGAGGATTTTCCGGCCGCCTTCGATGGCGGTTTCACGGCACCAGGGGAGCTAACGCCGTAGAGCACCTTAGTTGAGGGCTCTCTTATTCCCTGCTATCAGCGAAATTTACAGGGAATTTCACACCCGAGCCCGTGATTTCGATCGGAATTATCAAGTGATATCCATTAGTTATGGGCCCCCCCCCCGGAAGAAAACAGGGAATTCCTTTGTGTTAACAGGGTATTTGTTCGGCTTCATCGGCCAAGTCAAAAAACGTTGTACCGCGGGGAAAAATCCGGCCATGGGTCGGGCCGGCTGAGGTCGGGGACGCACACGATCAAGGGGTGGATATACTGCTCGTGCTGGGCGTACCAATCGAGGAATAAGAGTAGGGCATCGACCTGATCGTCATAGCGGCCGTAAGGAAAGGCGAGGAGCTCGGCCTCGAAATCGGCAAGCCAAGGGGCCTCTATCGGAAGCAGGATCCGGCCCGCTTCGAAGCGGCCCTGGTGTCGGCAGAGCCGGGTCTCCTTGTCGGCATCCGGCCGGCGGCCGACGATCTCGAGATATGGTTGCTCGCGCAGGATCGGGATCAGGGACTGGCCGCTGCTGGTATCTTCGATGATGACCAGGTCAACCTTCCATTGCGCGGCCAGCGCGATGATTTGCTCCTGCATCTGCATGACCGTCCAATGACCACGGCTGACGTGGAGCAGAGCCTCAACCCAGAACGCGCGCCCCGCGCGGTTGTAGTTCGGCATGCCCTCGATCCACCCGACCAACTCGTCGCGAACGATTAAGATCCCCTTGGGCGCGGCCACCGCCAACAGGGTCGCGACGCGTTCAATCGTGACATCGTGTTGCCGCAGCCGCGGCGCCTGCGGCTCGAGCGGCGCCCCGGATATCGGCGGTGGGGGTGGCGGGGCGCCGAGCTTTTCAGCGGCGCGCACCTCCTTTACCCAGCGCTCGCGCGCGGCCTTGGCAACCTCGGCAACGGCCCGCCACTCGCGCAGCCGATCGGGAAAGTCGGCGAGCATGTGCCGCTCGATCTCGGGCAGCACGTCCCGCATCAGACAGTCGGCCCCCGGGCTTTTCCCGTTGCCGCTGTCGCCACGGCGGCGATCCACAGATGCGGCGGCTGCGCTTTGCAGGGATGGCAGGCCCTCTTTTTCTGTATAGACAATGTCACTACAACTTTATACTATGCCACCAGTTTGAGAGGTTTGCATGTCGGATCGCATCGCCGAGCGCCCAGCCAACCGAACGGGCATGATCAATATCCGAGTAAAGCCGGCGGAACGGGCGCTCATCGATCAGGCCGCGGCGGCGCAAGGTAAGAGCCGTTCAGATTTCATGCTGGAGGCGTCGCGTCGCGCCGCCGAAGAAGCGTTGCTCGACCGCACCTTACTGCGGGTCGACTCGGCGACCTATGCACGGTTTGTCGAGCTGCTCGATGCGCCGCCGCGGCCAAGCGAGCGCTTGCGCAGCCTGATGCAAACTCGGGCGCCATGGGATTGACCGATGCCGAGGCTAATCGGTTCGCGGCGCCGGAGTTGCTGGAGGCGGGGCACGATTCCTCGACCTTCGGCTGCGGCGCCCCGATGCTTGACGACTGGTTGCGTCGACGGGCGCTACCTAATCAAATCAGTGGGGGCTCACGCACCTATGTGCTGACCCGAGCAAATCTTGTCATTGGGTACTTCACGCTCGCGGCAGGCGCGATTGCGGTCGATGAGGCGCCAGGGCGGGTGCGGCGGAATATGCCGGATCCGATCCCGGTGGCCGTGCTTGGCCGGTTGGCGATCGACCGGACCTGGCAGGGACGGGGGCTCGGCCGGTTGCTCTTGCGCGACGCGATCCTGCGCACCCGACAGGCGGCGGAGACGATCGGCATCCGAGCGGTTCTGGTACACGCGCTTTCGCCTGAGGCGAAGCGGTTCTACGAAAGCAGTGGATTTCGCGAGTCGCCGGCCAATCCGATGACCCTGATCGTGTCCTTGTCCGATGCCATTGCCGCGGTCGGCGGCGGATAGTCGCTGCGAAGTTGCCTTAGCCCGGCCTCCGGCCGATGGTATTTATGGCGCCGCGCTTGCCGAAGCCGATGTGACGGTCTCCCTCGGCAGCAACCGAAACGCAAATTCTGTCGAAACGGATCAGCGGGGACTGTCGACGCCGCGCAACTGCTGCAACCTGAGTAGCATCGATAGGGTGCGCTCAGGCGTCCGGCAAGGGCTCTTATGACCGCTCAAACCCAATAGGCGATGCGACTGCGATAGCGAGCGAAGAGCCAAACCCTCATTTCTCGATCTGGGCTGCGCTTGGCGAATTCGGCCGCCAAAGCCCAGAGATCGATCCCGTATTTGCGGTTCACGGCATTGACCCCAAGGTGGTGCTGCTCGTCGGACGGCGCAGCTGGTCGTAGCGTACTAAGGCTTCGTCGACCACCCCGTTACTTCCGTGAGCGTGACACTGTTGACACAATGCGACACTGCAGGAGCTAGCTCCCCATTCCGTCGGATCGTGTCGGCAGGGTCAACGAGCCCGATAGTGCGGCAGATGTCTCAGCCCGTCGGCTCATTCTGCCGCCTCCCACAGCCGGGGATTGACGGCGTGAGCGACCCGCCCTCGCTGCCCGACTTCGTTGCCCGGAGCCGGCTCCCGCAGCCAATCCGCCTCCGCCAGCATGCCGGCAGCGGCTCGGATCTGCTCGGCCGTGCGCAAGCCTTGCAATCGCACGTCCCGCTGTAGGTGCCGCACATGGAGCTCTGCCGGGTGCGTGCTGATGATCCAGCGTGCCAACATGGTGGCAGCTCGGTCCCGCTCGGTCGCGGCCGCATCGCCGTAGACGCGCTCCGCCATCGGCACGCCGGAGTGTTCAACAAGATCGGATTAGCTCCAATCGAGAAAGGCTCGAGCGGCCCTACACTTGCACCGGGGCTCGGTCCCTTTGCCGCGGTGCAGTCGATCGCGGTGATCGAGGTTTGCCGGCAATCTGGACGATGGCGCGCTGGCGCTGGTCGAACACTCCAACCGACCGGCACCTACGAACAAAGCCGGCCATGCCAGCTCAAATCGTTCGATTTCGGATACGCTTGCGATCGTATGCGTGCCGGCACTCGGTTGAGTTAGAAGCGCTCCGGCCATCGCCTGGCGCCGTGGATGACCGACAGAATTCTCAGCTGATTATCGTAGACTCGGTAGGCGACGATGTAGGGGGTTCTGGCGACCACCAGCTCGCGGGTTCCAGCAACCCGGCCGGCCCGACCGAGATTCGGATGGTTGGCAAGCCGTTCGACGGCCGCCCGGATCACCAATTGTACGCGGCTGGCGGCAGATGGATTGTCCTGGGCTATAAAGCGGCGAATTTCCTCAAGATCGTTCAGGGCGGCTGCGCGCCAGATGATCTCCATATGTCGCTATCGTTTTTTCGGCACCGGCATCGGTAGCTCGTGATCGGTTCCCCATGACTCCATCCAGGCAACGACCTCATGGTGCGGAACACCCGGCCCGCCCGGTTCGTCTTCCTCAAAGGCTCTTTTGATATGCGCCACCTGCCAAGCGTTTAGCTCCACGTAGGAGGCGATTGCCTCCCCTGCCAGATAGGCTTTGCTGCGCTTGGTGTCGTGCGCCAAGGCTTCCAGCTTCTCGCTGACCTCGGGCGCCAGGCGCACGGTCATTGTGGTGCTTTTCGCCATTTCTAACTCGACTGATATCGGACACATGATACCACACATGAGCACACACGCAATTTGACCAGCGGAAATCTCCTGGTGCGACATTGTGAGGGCGCCCGCCCCGCGCCGACTAAGTTCAGCCCTCAGGATCGCTTGGCGCCGGCCCCCGGCGTGTATTAAGCTCGCCCAACTTGGTTCTATCAGAGTTCACCCGATACGGATCATTCTTCTATCTCCCACAGCCGGGGATTGACGGCGTGGGCGATCCGCCCTCGCCGCCCGAATTCGCTGCCCGGGACGGGCTCGCGCAGCCAATCCGCCTCCACCAGCATGCCGGTAGCGGCTCGGATCTGCTCGGCCGTGCGCAACCCTTGCAATCGCACGTCCCGCTGGAGGTGCCGCACATGGAGCTCTGCGGGGTGCGTGCTGATGATCCAGCGCGCCAGCCTGGCGGCGGTTCGGTCCCGCTCGCTCGCCGCCGCATCGCCGTAGACGCGCTCCGCCATCGGCATGAAATAGTCCCCGATCAGCCGCGCGGCGGCGGCGAAGGCCCGCGCGCTGATCTGTGCCGGCGGTGGCCTGATGCCCTCCTCGCCGCACCACCACATCAATTCGAGTACCGGCGAGAGCCGAAGTGCCGCACCGCGCGCCTTGCCAATCGCGGAGCGCAAGGGCCCACCCGCGGTCGATTGCCGATCTTGCATCTCATTGGCGAATGTCTCGATCATCGCCCGCGCCTCCTTCGCAAGCGGCACCATGATCGGCGAGGGCGGATCGCCCGGTCGCAAATCGAGTTCGCGCAACCGGTCGAGAGCGCGGATCGCCCATTTGGCGCGCGGCGTCTCGTGCCCCAGCCGGAACCGGATCGGCTCCGGCCAAACCCACAGCAGGCGCCCGAGCAAACCGTCGTCGGCCTCGCGCATCAAGAGGGCGAGCTTGTCGGGTTGGGTCCCGCCATAGACGGCGACGGCCAACCTCGAGACGATCAGGGGATGGGGATTGGTCTTACGCTCGACGCGGTAGGGACGCCCGCCATAGGCTTCGATCCAAAACTCGCGCCCGCCACCGTGATAGGCATTCATCCCGGCGATCCAACCAGCTAGCTCGTCGCGAACGATGAGCAACCCTTTTGGCGCCGCAGCGTCCAGTAATTCGGCGACCTTCTCGATGGTGACGTCATTCTGGCGCAGCCGGGGAGCCTGCGGCTCGGCGGCGGCGAACACCCGGGGCGACGAAGGGATCGGCACGCCGCGCTGTTCGGCCTCCCGCAATTCCCTTCGCCATCGCAGCGTTGCCGCCTTTCCGAGTTCGGTTGTGAAGGCCCACTGTCGCAACCGGTCCGGAAAATCGGCGAGCATTCTGCGCTCGATTTCGGGTAGCACGTCCCGCATCAGACAGTCGGCACCCGGGCTTTTCCCGGTGCCGCTGTCGCCAACGGCGGCGATCCACAGATGCGGCGGCTCGGCCCAGCCGGGCGTCGCCTGGGCCCAGCGCGAATGCCCGATCAGCGTCGAGATGCTGGCAAGCAATGGCGCGGCTACATAGTCGGGCGGGCAGGAAGCGGCTGCGGCCGCAGTGACGATCCAGGGCTCCCAGGCCGGCCCGAACACGGTGAGCGGCAGCGGAGGCGGTGGACGGCGGCCCAGCCGGAGCACGGACATGTCGGGCTGGGGCCAGGTGTCGTGGTCCGACGCTGTCGGCACGAGTGCCGGATTCGGGGGCCGTATTGGTATCGCCATGTCACGGCCCCTGCGCGGCCGGGCGCTCCTCGTCTCGGACGCGGACATGAGCATCGATTATGAAATACTGGGCCTGTCTCTGACCCGCTCGAGCTTGAGCGCCGCGCGCATGTCAACATCGGGGCTGCGCCGCGCGAACTCGGCGGCCAAAGCCCAGAGATTGGTGCCATATTTGCGGTCAAAGGCATCGACCCCGAGACTATGCTGCTCAACGTGATGATTGCGGCAGAGGCTGACGCCGAAGATATCGTGCGGCTTCTGGTTCATGCCGGCATTAGCGCAGGATCGCAGATGGGCGAAGTCAACGCTCGTGGCATCACATCCAGGGACGCAGCAGCCGTGCGACTTCACCCAGCGGCGATGGCGCGGCCAGATTTTTCGCGGCGGCACGTGCAGGCCGAGCTTGGGGCGCTTTAACCGGCGTGGGAGCATCGCAACACCCTCCGCCGATCAGGGTTCGAGCCCGGCACTCTGGTAAATCGCACCGATCTGACCCATGCAGCCCGGCAGCTTGGCCCGGAGGCGCTCCTCCACGTCGATGTTGGCTTGACGAAAACGGGCGACCGCCGGCTGATCCCGTGCGGGGTTGTCAGAGAGCGCGGCGAGCGCCGCGCGGTAGTGCTGAAAGAGTTTCTGGACGCCCCAGGTAGGGTTGATCTCTAGCACCAACGCCCGGTCGGGCTCTGACGGATGATCCTGAGTAGGACTTTGAGTGCCCGAGACGATATTGGGCGACGGAAACGTCCGATCGGGCGGGTCCCCAGCAGGCGGATTTCTCACGCCCCCGGCGGACTGCAGATACTCCTGCGCCCGGGTGAGCGCTTCTGGACCAAACAAGCACTCGATTGTCTGGCGAGCCGGCTCATTGGACTCCCATACGCCCGTGATCTGATCTGGCGACAGGTGCTTGTCAAAGAACACTCGCTCGAACCCGGCGCGTAGCGCCTCGGGGCCGATGACCTCAAAAAACAGCCGTCGGCGTCAATGAGGGTGTGAATCTCGTCTGCGGGAAGCGGCCCGGCAGGAGGCCGATCCTCAACGCGTCCACCCGGCGACAGCAATTTCTCCACCGACCTATCGTCGGGCCGACTCGCGCCATTAGTACCCGCAGGGCGGCTTGGTCGAGATGAAGAGTACTGGCGCAGGCTTCCCCGCGGGCTGCCCTCGCCCTGCGGCGAGCGGAGTGGCCGCCCACCCCTACTCCCGACATAATCCTCGACCTCTTCGCGCAGCT
>DATNJF010000254.1:0-3502 GCA_035604035.1 Allostellaceae bacterium
GGGCGAGGAGCGAACAGATCCCGGCACGGTCCGCATTCTTTGCTTCGGCGGCTCGACGATGATGGGGATGGGTGCGCGCGACGACCGCACCATTCCGGCAATCCTCGCTGCCCGGCTTGGTGAACTCGGGCATCGCGTCGCGCTGACCAATTACGGTCAGCTCGGCCACAACAGCACGCAAGAGCTGATCGCCTTAGAGCAACTTCTGCGCATCGGGACGAAGTTCGACATCGCGCTGTTCTATGATGGCGCCAACGACATCACGGCGGCGGAGCAGACCGGCCGGGCCGGTGGCCTATTGAACGAGCAGCGACGGCGCGCCGAATTCAACTTGCTGCTCAATGAGCGACGGCGCGACCTGTTCGCCGTGGCGTTGCTTTCTGCCATACCGCGAACCCTGCGACGGTTGCGGCGACTGACCGGCGCGCCCTTGCGCGGCCCGTTGCCTGAGCCCGAGGCCGATCTGTCGCGGGTCGATTTGCAACAGCTCGCCGGCGAGGTGCTCGACATCTATTTCGCGAACCGGCGCATGGTGCGGCTGCTCGCCGCCGAATATGGGTTTCGGCCGGTCTTCTATTGGCAGCCGGTGATCACGACGAAGCGAGTCAAATCGGCCGACGAGCAACGCTTCGAGGCCGACCATACCAGGGACGTCATTGCACGGCAGGCGCTCAATGAGGCGGTGATCGGGGAATATCGGCGCCGAATCGGCATTGCCGGTGAGGTCGATGCGGTCGATTTGTCGGCGCTTTTTGACGAGGTCGTATCGCCTATCTACATTGACATGGTGCACCTATCGGAGGCGGGCAATCTCGCCGTCGCCGAGGCGATCGTGCCGAGCCTCGCCACGTTGCTCGACACCGCCGGGTAATGCTTCTGCAAGGTCGCGAGATGGCGCTGGAAATATGGATTTTGCTTGCTGTCATAGTTGCCGGCCTTGCGGCGTGCATCGGGTTGCGCCTGCGCCACGGCCGCCAGCGCGCCGCAGCCGAGGTCAAGAACCTTTATCCGTTGTGGTGATGCGCCACTTTGGCTTCGGGCGGTCGGATTCGCCGAGCACAATCAGCGTCATTCGGGGTCGCTGAAGGGCAAAGCGGGCAGCCTGTGGCCGAGCCGCTTTCGCAAGCTCTTCCGCCAGCGCGCCAGGTGGCGGTGACGGTGGCCCCAGGCCGCATCCCGCACCGCGGTGACGGCTTCTGCCGAGACGGCGAACGGAGCGATATCGTCGAGGCCCAAGGGTGATCGGTCGTCGTAAACGATTGCCATGCCTGAAGTTGTGCCGAGCAGCAATTGCCAGTGCATGCCGCTTTCCGCGGCGATGCGCTCGAGCCCCGGCGTTAGTGCGAAATTTTCGACATCATGGAACAGGTACACGCAACCCGGCGCCGCAGCCTTGCTGACCGCGCCGAAATCGAGCACCACCTGCTCAACCGAGTGATAGCCGTCGATAAAGGCGAATTCGATCGGGGGCGTTTTCTGGTCGCGCAGGATTTGGGCAACATCACCGGGCGACGACCCGGCGACCACAGTTACCGGCAAGCCTTCTTCTTCGGCGATACGGTTGGTGAAGCGAATGCCTTCCTGTGCCTGACGGTCAGTTCCGGCGTCGATCGCCAGCACGCTTGCGTCCGGATTGGCCAAGGCCAACGCTAGCGTACTCCAGCCCAGCGAATTGCCGATCGCGAAGACCGATTTCGGGTGAAACCGTGCGAACAGGCATTCGAGGAAATAGATTTCCTGCAGCGCAATCCCGAGCCCGTTGGTGAGGCTTTGGCCGTCCCTGAAAAACCAGGTAAACGGCGCTAGCGGGAAATTGTCGAAATGGCTGGGATTCAGCCCAGTGGCGATGCGGATGCCGCGGCGTTCATAGAGCGCTGCCAGGCGGGCGATGATCGGCACTTGCGCCCGGTCTCAGGGCTGCGCGGGGCCGCGATAACCGCGGGCAATATAGAGGGTGTAGGTCATGCCACCGCCGGGCCCGGTGTGGATCGCGATCGTCTTGAGCAGCGTCAGCTCGGCGAATTGGGGCCGCATCTGGTCAAAGAGCCCATGATCGGTCACCGCGAGAAAATCTTCTCGGCGATGATTGCGCTCGCTGTTTTCGAGCCGCCATTGGTCGGTGATGCCAGGAACCGGCTCCCACTCGATCGCGTCGAAAGGGTGCGGGTGGACATAATAGATCAGCGCCGCGAGGAGCTCGCGGTCGTCCGCCATTAGCTTGAGTCCGGGATTTGCGGTGAGCGCCTCGCTGACCTGGGAGCCAAGCGTGCGCCAGCCGCGCAGCCGGTGCAGCGGGTCATATTGAGCCGGAACCGCGATACCCGATACGGCGAGTATCTCGCTGCCACCGAAAACCGCGACGGCGGCGGCGAGGTGTAAGGCGATCGAGGCCACAAGGGTACGGCGCCAACCGCTTGTCAGCGCGGTGCCAGTGACCAGCACAACCGCCGAGACATAGGCCGGCGCCGACCAATTTGGCTCGGCCCGCGACAACAGGCTGACAACCAGCGCGATCAGCAGCGTTGGCCAGGTAAACCAGCCAAGTATCCGCGCCCGCTCGCCCAATGGGCGGATGCACAACACGATGAGCCCGGCTAACATGATCGGGCCGAAGACGCCGAATTGCGAGATCACGAACTTAACGAACGCGGCCGGATGAAAGAGGCTGCCGCCAAGCTGCGCATTGTCGCGAACGTGAAGGATGCTGACGAAGCCGTGATTTGCGTTCCACCACAGGTTCGGCGCGACGATTAACAACCCGACCGCCAGCGCCAGAATCAGCCCCCGCAAGTGGCGGCGCTCGTCCTTCCGCAACAAGACAAAACAAAAGGCCGAAATCAGCCAATAGGCCATCGCGTATTTAGCAAGAAGGCCAAGCCCGATCGCCGCGCCGGTGGCGAGCCACCAGCGCCAATCCCCATCCTCGCGCCCCCGGATAAAGCAATAGAGCGCTGCGGCCCAGCAGGGCATCAGCGCCGCGTCGGTAGAGATCAGGAGGGACGAGAGTGAGACGGCGGGCAGGCTGGCGTAGGCGAGCGCGGACCAGAAGCCGATGCGCCGGTCATAAAGCCGCGTGCCGATCGCATAGACAAAACCCGCGGCGACGCCGTGGAGCAGCGGAGCCGACATGCGTACCGCGAACTCGCCGTCACCGAACCCCGTGGTGGTGAGCGCGATCAGCCAAGCTACCAGCGGCGGCTTCGAGTAATAGCCGAGCGCGAAATGCTGCGCCCAAAACCAATATTGCGCTTCGTCGGGGTAAAGGCCGGCGCTTTGGACCGACAGCCACGACAGCCGCGCCACCGTGATCGCAGCCACCGCTGTCAACGTCCAGGCGCCATAAGCCGGGGTACCGCTGTGGACAGCGTGTCGGGAGGTCTCCACTACCGTATCGCTCATTACCGCCATATCGCCGGAGACCGTCGCCGCGTCAGCATAAGCCAAACTTGCCGGAGCGGCGACGCCGGGGAATCCGAGTGTTTGGTCGCGCCGGTCACGCGGG
>DATNJF010000255.1:0-7021 GCA_035604035.1 Allostellaceae bacterium
AAGCCGACCGCGGCCAGCAACAATAGGAACGGCGCGAGGATCATCAAACCCGGCCAGGCGACCTGTGCGGCGACGGCGAGCATCCGCGAGGATTCGCGCATGTCCTCGGCCTTCAAGGCGAGTCCGTTGATCAACGACGACTCGAGAAGACCGGCGAGCTTGGCGCCAGCGATCGCGATAATCCCGGCGCCGACGACCAGAACCGCGGCGCCCGCGACCGCGTGGGCGCGAACGACCGAGCCTTCCTCGCGCGCCTTCTGCAGGCGCCGCGGGGTTGCCCGTTCGGTACGACTGTCGGCGCTGTAGGTGTCGCTCACGGCGACGCCCCGCTTCGCAGCACGGAGCCGATCAGCGCCAGCCCTGACTCTATGATGTGCTCAACCGCCGGCACGAAGAACGGAACCAGCGCGATGACCGCGGCGATCCCGACCCACATGAACAGCGAGAAGCCGACCGACATCACATTGAATTGCGGCGCAACGCGCGAGACGAACCCGACCGCGAGATGGGTCACCAGCAGCACAGCAATGACCGGCAGGGCCAACCAGAACCCCATCTGGAACAACAGCGCCCCGGCCCCGGCCAGCGAGCGCCAGCCATCGGCGCCAATCCCGTTGCCGGCGGCGATCGGCAGCACCGAAAAGCTCTTCACCAGGACCCCGAGCAGCACCAGGTGGCCGTTCAAGGCGAGAAACAACAGCAGCGCGACGAGATTGAAGAAATTCCCCATCACGGGGACTTGGAACCCGCTCTGGATGTCAAACAGGCTGGCAAATCCGAAACCCATTTGCATCCCGATGAACTCACCAGCGAGCCCCATCGCCGCCAGCGTCAGCTGCATCGCAAAACCGATAACGACACCGATCAGCACCTGTTGGACAGCGAGGGCAGCAGTCCCCCAAGATAGATCGAGCGGCGCCGTCTCTTTCAGCGTGCCGGCGACCGCGACCGTGATGGCGAACGCGAGCGCCACTTTCACCCGCATCGGGATCGCCACCGAACTGAAGGCCGGCGCCGCCGCGAACAGCGCGAGGATGCGCAAGAACGGCCAAAAGAACTGACCGAGCCAGCGGACTAGGTCGGCATCGCTGACGCTCAGCATTCGCTCACTGCCGCAAGGCCTGGGCGGTCATCGCCGCGCGCTCGATATAGGTCGTCATGCGCGCACCGGCCCAGGTAGCGGCAACGTAGAGCACCAGGAGCACGGCAAAAAAGCGCGGCACGAAACTCAAGGTTAGATCGTTCATGCGCGTGCCGGCCTGGAACAACCCGATCAGCAGGCTCGCCGCCACCGCGCCCACCAGGAATGGCGTCGCCAGCGTCAGGGTCAGCGTCATCATCTCGCGTGCGGCGCTGACTATCTCGGCGGTATTCACTTGAGAAACCCTTCGGCCAGCGAACCGATTACCAGGGTCCAGCCATTGACCAATACAAAGAGCGCGAGCTTCAGCGGTAACGACACGCTGGTCGGGGACAGCAGCATCATGCCGAGCGACATCATCACCGCGGCGACGACGATATCGATCACCAGAAACGGCAGAAAGATGAGGAAGCCAATCTGGAAGCCGGTCTTGAGCTCGGAAGTCACGAAGGCTGGGACCAGGACCGGGAACGGCACGTCCTCGGCGGTCGGATAGGTCTTGCCGCCGGCCAGTTTCAAGAACAGGCCGATATCGTCGCGCCTTGTCTGTTTCAGCATGAAATCGCGCAACGGCCCCTGCGCCTTGGTCATCGCCTCCTCGGTGGTGATCTTGTCGTCCATCAGCGGCTTGAGCGCGCTGTCGCTGACCTGCGAGAACACCGGGCTCATCACGAACATGGTCAGGAACAGCGAGAGGCCGATCAGCACCTGGTTGGGCGGCGTTTGGGTGAGACCGAGCGCCTGCCGCAGCAACGAAAGGACGATGATGATCCGAGTGAACGAGGTCATCGTCAGCAGGATCGCGGGCAGGAACACCAACCCCGCCATGAGCAGCAGGACCTGAACCGGCACCGTGTAGTTGGCGCCGCCATGCCCGTCGGGTCGCACATCGAGCGCGCCGACGCTGGCGGCCTGCGCCGCGGCGCAGGCCAGCCCGGCGACGCACAGCGCCGCCGCAAGAGCGAGGATCAGCCGCCGCGCCATCGCCCGAGGGCCTTGCGCATGGTCTCGCCGAAACGCGCATCGCCCGCTGCGGCTGGGAGCGGCCCATCGAGCTCACAGAGCAGCGATACCGAGGTCGACCCGACGCCGATCACCAGATGCCGCGCCCCGACCTGGACGACCAAAAGCCGCTCGCGCGGACCCAGCGCCAGCGAACGCACGATCGAGCAGTCGCGCGAATTGCCGACGACGGTCCCCGGGCGCAGGCGGCGCATCGCCCAGATGCCGCCCCACAAGAGAACTACGATGATCCCAAGGGTCAGCGACAGCGAGTCGAGGCCGATCGCGTCATACGGCACGATCGCAACTCCCCGCTCGGTCGCCTGGGCGGGATGGGATCGTAAAGTGCTCCGGCGGGCGCGTCATTCGACGATCAGCGTCGGAAACAAGATGTTCTGCACGAAGGCGCCATCCGGACTTCCCGCGGTCAGCTTGGCAAGCCGGTCAGGGCCGAGCACGCTGGCGAGGACTTCGTTCAAGTGCTTGATCATTGCCTTGCGCATTTTGTCGACCCCTTCCGGGGTCTGCAGATCGTCGGCCTTGAACGCTAAGAGGGTTTGTCGCATCGAGTCTTGAACTTCTGGCAGCAGCGCGCCGACCATCTCGCCCGCCGCCGGACGCGGCAGCTGCAAGCTCACTCCGACCTGGACAAAATGCGTCTGGCCGTTGTTGCTCGGCATACTGACAACGATGGGTTTGACCTCGAGGTAGTAGGGGAGCGGCGCCTCGACCTCTTTTGCCACCTTTGGGGCGAAATGCTCCTTGCCGCCAAGGAAGAAGTACCAAACGGCACCGCCCGCCCCGAGCAGCATCAGCGCGGCAAGGGCGATCAGTCCCCATTTGACGAGAGGAGAGCGGCCGCGCGGCTCGTCCAGGTCGAACGCGGTTGCCTGATCGACGTCAGCCATCGGGCAAAGTTCCGTTTTTTGTCACGGCGCGGGTCACGATCCCGTCGCTTACGGGGCTTTGCCGACACGTTGCAGCATGTCGTCGATCTCGGCTTGGGCGGAGCGCAACGCGGCCGCCAACTCGCGCTCGGTGGCGCGCTCGTGGACAATCTCGTAGATGCGCTTCTCGCGCCGGATCTCGACCAGCTCCTGCCACTGCGCGGTACACGCGGCCTCGAGCCGTCCCACCTCGCTCTCCTGGCGCAGCACAACCTCCTCGATCTGGCCGATAAAGCCGAGATAGGCCATCGTCGACATCGCCGGCATGCCTTCGCCGAGATTTGAGTTGAGAAGCGTGCGGTAGCGCTCGCAATACTCGCGCAGCAGCGACAATTTCGCCAACGCCTCGTCGCATTGCTGCTTGAGGCGCTGCCAGGTCACCAGCGCGTTATCGCTTTTCTTTCCGGTGACGCTGATCAGCTTGTGCAGTGCCGCCATGGTCCCCCCACCATGCTATCCCCCTACCCGACGATCCGCCCGAGCGCGGCGACGCTATCCGCGAAGCTCACCGCGTTGGTCATGTCTTGGCGCAGGAATTCGTTGATCGCCGGCTGCAGCGACACCGCCTGGTCGAGCTCGGCATCGTGCCCCGGCCGATAGCCGCCGATCACGATCAAATCGCGGCTTTCCTCAAGACGGTTGTAAAGCTGCTTGAAACGCTGCGTTGCGGCAATTTGCTCGGGCGGGACCACCGCCGGCATCACTCGGCTGACCGAGGCGGAGACATCGAGCGCCGGGTAGTGGCCGCGATCGGCGAGTTGGCGCGACAGCACTATATGCCCGTCGAGGATCGACCGCGCCGAGTCGCCGATCGGGTCGTTGGGATCGTCGCCCTCGACCAGAACCGTATAGAAGGCGGTAATGCTACCCGAGCCTTCGATCCCGTTGCCGGCGCGCTCGCAGAGCGACGAAATCCGCCCGAACACCGAAGCCGGATAACCGCGACTCGCCGGGATCTCGCCGACCGCAAGCCCGATCTCGCGCTGAGCCATCGCGAAGCGGGTGAGCGAGTCCATCAGCAACAGCACCTGGTGGCCACGGTCGCGGAAGTATTCGGCGATCGCGGTTGCGCGGTAGGCCCCGTGCACTCGGCCCAGCGCGGATTCATTCGCTGGCGCGGCGACGACGACGGCCTTCGCCAACCCATTGCTGCCGAGGATGCGCTCGACAAATTCTTTGACCTCGCGGCTTCGCTCGCCGATCAGCCCCACCACCACGACATCGGCACTGGTGTACCGCGCCATCATACCCAACAGCACGCTCTTCCCCACGCCGCTCCCGGCGAAGAGCCCGAGGCGCGAGCCGCGGCCCACCGAAAACAGCGCATTTATCGAGCGAACACCGACATCTAGCGGCTCTTCGACCATGGCGCGCCGCATCGGGTTGACCGACTGCCCGAAGAGCGGCACCCGGTCGGCGGCGCGAATCTGCCCCTTGCCGTCAAGCGGCAGGCCGCTGCCGTCGATGACGCGTCCGAGATATTCCGGCCCGACGGCTACCTCCATCGTGCGCCCAGCCGGGATCACTCGGGCGCCGGGCGCAAGCCCGTCGGCCTGGCCCTCGGCCATCAGCAGGACTCGCCCACCGTCGAAACCGACGACCTCGGCCGACAGCAGCCGCCCCGCCTCGCTCTCGACAAAGCAGCGCTCACCGATGGCGACGTGGATCCCGCGCGCCTCCATCACCAGCCCGACGGTGCGCACGAGACTGCCGTGGACCTTGATCCCGTGATCGGTGGTGAGGAGCCGCGCCTGGTAGCGTTCAAGGCTCGTCAGCAAGCGTTCGGCGAGGCCGTCGCCGTCAGGCATTAGCCGTCCTCGCCGTCGAACAAAGTCAGCATCACCGCGCGCCAGCGCGACGACAGCGTAAGATTGACCTGGGACACGCCCTCGCTTGCCCGCAGGTTCCAGCGCCGGTCCTTGTTGCCCCGACTCTCGCCATCGGCGATCACCAGACAGCCGCCCGCCTCGACCGTATCGTCGGCGACCAAGGTGGCGTGTCCCGCCTCCGCCTCCGGCACCAGCTTGCGGATGAATTCGAGGTCGGTTGGGTTTAGCAGCACCCGCGGGGAGCCCATCTCGAGCGGGATCGCGGCGATCGCCTCGCGAACCAAGCGCACGAGGAATTCGTGCGAGCGCTTGACCTCGTTGCCGATGACGCAGCGGGCAATCTCAAGGGCGAGCGCGACGATCGCCTCCTCGACCGGCTGTTCCAGCACCGCCAACGGGCCGCCAAGCCGGCCGATGATGACCGCCAAACGGGCCCCCGCCTCAGCGAGGCTCGCCTCGCCCGCCGCGACGCCCTGGGCATGGCCGGCGGCATAACCTTTCTCGCGACCTTCCTCCAAGCCGCGCTGCAAACCTTCGGCGTGGGCGCGAGCGAATTCCGCCGCGATCGCGTCGGCGTGGGCGCCTTTGCCATTGGCGGTAATCGCGGCGCCCGCGGCGCCTGTTCCCTCAAGATCGCGGTCCGCGACGGCGGCGCCTGGCTCGGTCTCGCCAGGACCGTCGAGGGCCGGGAACTGGAAGGGCAGCACCGAAGCGCCCGAAAGGTTGAGCCGGGTGCTCATCAGCCCTCCTGCAGCCATAACGCACGCAGATAGCCGAGCCCGATCTTGCCGAGCCCGATCGCCAGCTGCAGCGCCGAGATGATGAGCCAGGCGCCGACGAAATCGGCCAGCAGACGCATGGTGGTAATGGTCAGGTACCCCCACATCGGCGCGTCCCCGTCGGCACCGCCATCCTGGTAGGTGACAAACCAGTAGAGGCCGAGTCCTGCTGCCAACAGCACAGGCTTCATCGCCGCATTGGTCGGAGCGCCTTCGCGCTTGGCGGATCGGGCCATTGTTGGATTTGCTTGCCGGCCTGCCGGTCAGGGGCCCGTTGGACCGGGAGGCGTCGCGGTCGCGTCGGGCGGGGTTCGATTCGCGGCGCTGCCGAGCAACCGGGTCCGTGCCGGATCGTTGCCTTCGAGCGGGGAGACGACCACGACCGACACGCGGCGGTTGCTTTGCCTGCCCTCCAGCGTGTCGTTGGCCGCGACGGGGTGATATTCGCCGAACCCGGCGCCGACCAGTAGCGTCGGGTCGATCCCCGCCGCGGCGAACCGCTTGACGACGGAAATCGCCCGGGTCGCCGACAAATCCCAGTTGGAATCGAATTGCGGGTTATGGATCGGGACGTTGTCGGTGAAACCGTTGACCTGGATCTGGTAATGCAGATCGACCAGGATCTTGGCGATCTGGTCGATGATCGGCATCGCCGCCGGGACCAGGTCGGCCTTGCCGCTGTTGAAGAGCAACGCCTCGTTGATGTCGATAACGACGCCGAGCGACTGTAGCGAGACATGCACCTGGCCCTTGCCGATCAGCGCGGCGAGCGCCTTCGACAGCTGGTCGTAGGCGGCGTCGAGCCCCTGGATGCGCTGCTCGACCCTTTGGCGCAGCTTGGCGCCGGGCGCGTTGGGATCATCGATGGGCTGGGTTTGGCCCTGCTGCGGTTGATCCGGCGAGAACCCCAGCGGAACTTCCGTACCGGTCTGGGTCTGGTTCGGCTCGCCGGCGACTTGCTGTTGGCGCAGCGCCGGCGGCAGGTTCTTGAGCTCCATTTCGCGGGTGACGATCGGGAGATGCACGGGGTTGGGCATGGCCGTGAACGGCGCCCTCTGCGCCGCCGCGAACCCGGTATCCTGGACGTGGGTCGTTCGCCCGATAAACGCAGTCGAGAACGACTCGGCCATTTGCTGGAATTTCGATGAGTTGATCGTCGACACCGCGTACATGACGACGAAGGTCGCGAGCAGCAGGGTCACGAAATCCGCGTAGGAGATGACCCACCGCTCGTGATTTGGCGCTTTTTCGGGCTCTTGGTTTTTCATTCCCGATCTCCGTGGTCAGGTGCGGGCGGCATCGGTCAATCGGCCTCGGCCGGGC
>DATNJF010000256.1:0-16684 GCA_035604035.1 Allostellaceae bacterium
TTGCTGTTCGTCGCGGCGCAAGGCTTGGTCGGCGTTCCGGCGAGCCGCGGCATCCTCACCGTAACGATCGCGCATGCCACGTTTGGCGCGTGCTTTGTCGCGGTCTTGGTGCGTGCGCAGCTCGCCGGGTTCGACCGCAGCCTCGAGGAGGCTGCGCTCGACCTCGGGGCGCGGCCGGGGGCCGTGTTGTGGCGCGTAACGCTGCCGGGGATCAGCCCGGCGCTGGTCTCGGGCTGGCTCCTCGCGTTTACGCTATCGCTGGACGACCTTGTCGTCGCCAGCTTCGTCTCGGGCCCGTCGGCGACGACCCTGCCGATGGCGGTCTATTCGAGTGTGCGGATCGGGGTGACACCCGAGATCAACGCGCTGGCGACGGTGTTTGTCGCCGCTGTCATCGCCCTTGTCGCGCTTGCCTTCGGCCTGATTGCCAGGCAGGAACGGCGCCGGATCGCGGCGGGCTGAGATGCCGCGGTTTCTTGCGCCGCTGCTGATCGCGCTGGGCCTTGCGGTATCGGTCCAAGCGGCATCGCTCGATCAACAGCGGATCGCCGCGATCGATCAAGCAGCGAAGGATTTTCTCGCGAAGGCGGCAGAAGCGCGCAAGACCGGGTTGGTGCCGCGTCAGACCGATCCAACCATTGCGCCGCTGCTCGACACAGTATTTGACACCGGTGAGCTTAACCATGGACGCATGCCTTACGAGGATTTCGAGAGGCTTCACGATTGGCTCAAGCAGATCGCAGCTGTTGGCGGCATCTACAGCGCAACCAGCCGTGCCATCCACGATTTCGGCATCCTGGCTCCGGAGTTGGGACGTTTCTTCGACGCCGTGGTGGAGGTGACGCGGGCTATCGCCGATTCCATGTCGGCTGAGCTGCTGGAAGGGCAGTCGGGCAAAAAGCCGTCGGCAGGTGATCTGCGCCAATTGGCGCAGACACAAACCGAAGCCACCGGCAACCTGATTCAGCTGGTTGGAGCGTTGCGCGTTCCGGGTGTCACCCTGGATTGGGTGCAAAAGCGGGCGACGGTATTGATCGGCGCCGCGCCCACCATTGCGCGCTTTCTGAAACCCGAACAACTTGCCCGTGTGCGCTCAACGTTGTTGCGGGAAGCCGAGGAGACGCGAGAGAAGACGACGCGCGCGATGCTTATGAACGTGGCCATCGCGCTGGCAGCGCCACCACCGCCCTCATTGCCGCCTGGATCGCCTGCTAGCGGCGAAATTTTGCTCGAAAGCGACGGCCAGGGTTACTCGGTACCGGTGAGCATCAACGGTGCGCCGGCCGTCAAATTTGTCGTCGACAGCGGTGCGGCCGTCGTTGCGCTGCCGAAGAACCTGGTTGAGGATTTGAAAAAAGCCGGCACGATCGCAGCAAGCGACTTGCGCGGCCGCGATGTCTACGTCACGGCCGATGGAAAACGGCACCACGGCACGTCGCTGATACTGCGCCAGCTCGAGGTCGGCGGTCATACGGTCACGAATGTCATGGCGAGTGTCGGGCCGGCCAACACCGTCCCGCTGCTCGGTCAGAGCTTTCTCGCCAAATTCAAATCCTGGACCCTCGATAACCAGCGCCACGTGCTGATCATCACCGAATAGAGTTGGGGGAGACCTGCGGTGCTTTATTCGTGCCTTTCGGCGATCGCCGTGATCGGCGGCACCAACCTCGCGGCGCCGGGAGGGTTTGATGCCGCGACGATCGCCACACCAAGAAAGCCGGCGAGGCGTTTCAGGCGCTCGCGCTCTAGGCGCGGATTATGCCGGCCGGATGGTGGCGATGCCGTTCGCGCGGTCAATAGTTGTGCCGAACGGCGCCGATAACGCCGCGAGGCGATCGATGATGGCAGCCGCCTCGTCGCCTTGGGCGAGCGACGGCCGGCCGCGGGTCGTCAGATCGCCCTCGACACCCTGCTCGTTGAGCTGCACCGGCGTGAGGGTCATCTCGGTAAGCGCTCCGCCGGCGAAGCGGCATTCGGCGATGACGCTTTGCCAGGCGCTCGAATCGTAGGCGCCGCCCTCAGTCGCGGTCTGGAAAACGAGACTGCCGAGATCATAGAAGATCGGCCGGCGGCGGTAGAGCTCGATACCGAGCAGCCAGGGCGCGCCATGGCTGACGAACAGCGTCGCGCCGGCGTCGAGGCAATGATGGGCAAAGTCTTGCTGCCACCGCGGCACGCTATGACCCTTGTCGGTCAGCACATGGTTGTGGTGATAGGCGATCACCAATTCCGCGTGGGCGGCGGCATCGCGGATCGCGGTCAGCATGCGCGCGACATCGTCGCCGTTGATCGTCGCGGCGGCGGCGTCCACACGCAGCTCGTTGACCCCGGCGCGCGCCGCCGTCGCCGCGCCGCCGTCGCGGATCGCGCCGCTCGCCGCGGCGACCAGCGCGATGGTGCCGTTGCCGGTCCGGCAAGAGCAGGGCGCCGCTGCGGCGGCGAGTTCGACACCAGTGCCCGCATGGGCGATGCCGCGTTTATCGAGCTCGCCGAGCGCGCCGAGAATGCCACCGGTGCCGAGGTCGTAGGCGTGGTTATTGGCGGTCGCGACCAGACCGATATGCCAATCCTTGAGGCAATCGAGCACGACCGGGTCGGCCGCGTGCAGGAAGACATCCTGGCGCGTCGGCGCTTCAGCCCGAGCGCTGCGGATCGCGGTTTCGAGATCGGTGAAGCACAAATCCGCCCTACCGAAAAGAGCCGCAAGCGCCGCGAAATCGGGCCAGGGGTGCTGGCGCAGGTCGTGCTGGATCAACGCTTGGCCCATCACCGTCAGCTGCAGGCCGGCCTCGCTCCGGCCCGGCCGGGGCATCAGCGCCACGCCCAGCGCGGCCGCGATAACCCGACGGCGGGAAAGGCGCATGCTGTCCTGGCGGGATGCTTACGGACGCGCCGGCCAGACCGGCTGGTGATAGCCGAGCGGCACGGTCGGGCGCGCCCAATAAGGCTGCGTTTCCGAAAGCTGCAAGGTCGGCGACAGGTGGCGCAGCTTGCCGGCCGGGGTCACGCTCTCGGTCGACCATTTGTCGAGCTCGGCGGCGGTGAACTCCTTTGGGATGTCGTGGAGTTGGGACTCGGGCACCTCGCCGCGTCCGACCAGCCAGCGCCCGGCCTGGGCCAGCGAGCAGCGCACCAGCCAGCTGCCGCCTTCTGTCGCGCGGCGCTTCAATGCGACCAGCGCGCCGAACGCCATCAGATAGCCGGTCAGATAATCGATCGCCGAGACCGGATAGAATTGCGGACCGGGCTCGGCGCCGGGGAAGAGCTGCCCCTGGCGGGTGGTGATGCCGCTGACGTTCTGCACCACGGTGTCGAAGCCGCGGCGCGAGGCCCATGGCCCGACATGGCTGAATGCGCAGAGCGAGACATAGACGAGGCCGGGCCGCGCCTTGGCCAATTCCTCCGGCGAGAGGCCGCGGTTGCTCAAGGTCCCGGGCCGGTAGCCCTGGACGAACACGTCGGTCTCGCGCGCCAGGCCCTTGAGCTTCGCAAGCTGGGCCGGGTCGCGCAGGTCGAGCTGGGCCGAGAGCTTGCCGTGGCCGGTATCGAATTCCTGGTAGCCGAGGTTGGGCAGATGCGCGGCGGTGATCTTCAGCACGTCGGCGCCGTGCTCGGCGAGGGTGCGGGCGCTGCTCGGGCCGGCTAGCACGCGGGTCAGGTCGAGCACGCGGATGCCGGCGAGCGGCCGGTCGCCGGCGGGCAATTTCTCCGGCGGCGCGTCACCAATTTTTACGATTTCAAACACCGGCAGGGTGGCAAGCGCCTGGGCCTGCGGGTGCTGTGCCCATTCCGCCATGCTGCGCACCATGCCGCCGGCGCCCTTGGCGGCGATGATCGCCTCCTCCAATTCGAGCGCGTCCCATTTGGCGACCGCGGCGCGCACAGCCGCCTTGTCCTCGGCGCAGCCGAGCACTTTCAGCGCGGCGGCGCGGTGGTTGGGGAAGTTCGCGTGGATGTAGCTCCAATGCCCGTCCTTGGCGGGATACATGCCCATCACCGGGTTGCGCTCGTGCGAGACCTCGGCCTTTTCCATCTTGAGATAATGGCCGCTGCGCAGCGACGCGGTGGCGCGGCGGGTATCGACCGCAGCCGATTGCTCGCGGCCCGTGCGCAGTTTCCAGAGGTCGCTGACCGCCAACCCGATCGCCGCCAAGCAGGCGGCGCTGGTTTCGCCGATCTTGAACGAGGTCGGCAGGATCGGGTCGAGGCCGCCGGTGAATTCAACCGCGCGGGCGCGATCCGGATCGAGACCGGCAACCGGCAAAATCGTGCGCAGAGCGTCGTGCGACATGGCTTTCCTCCTTAGCGCGCTTGCCTCAGCCGCGCTCTGGCGCCGATGATGCCCCGAATTCTGCCACGGAGGAAATGCCGATGAGCCGCCTCATGATCGTCGTCGAGTTCGAGCTGAAGCCGCAACGCACGAACGACTTCATCAAGCTGATGAAAACTCACGCCGAATTGAGCCGGAAGGAAGACGGCTGCCAGCAATTCGACGTGCTGCAGGCGCAGGAGGATCCGAACAAGGTCTTTTTCGTCGAGTCATGGCGTGACCAGGCGGCGCTCGACGTGCACGCCAAGGTGCCGCGGATGGCCGAAAACCGGGCGATCTACGAGCCTTGGCTCAACGGCCGCAAGGCGACGCGCTGCAATGTGCCGTAAGCCGCTCCGAAGCATGCATCCGGGCAGGGTGTCGCACCCGAAAACGTGATCTCCGGCGGCGGCCGGGGGATGCTTGCGGGTCGTTGGCTTTATATATAATAGACCCCGGCTATCGCGCGGGCATGCGCGCCTAGGAGGCCGTTTGGTATGAGGAAAGTGGTTGTGGCCGTCGCGGCTGTCGTCGCAACGGCGGGAGCTCTGGCCGTGGCCGTTCCGCAAATCCGCGGCACGTTGTGGCCGTCGGTGAAGGCCGCTGACGCCCCGCCGGCTCCCGCGCCCGGGGTGCCGGTG
Source organism: Allostellaceae bacterium (assembly GCA_035604035.1). Lineage (GTDB taxonomy): Bacteria > Pseudomonadota > Alphaproteobacteria > ATCC43930 > CGMCC-115725 > DATARH01. The sequence continues at coordinate 4,951 of DATNJF010000256.1, forward strand.
ACGGCCGGCACGGTCGAGGCCAAGGACATGCCGATCTTTCTCAACGGCATCGGCACGGTTCAGGCGTTCAACATGGTCACGATCAAGAGCCGGGTCGATGGCCAGCTCGTCAAGGTCAACTTCCACGAAGGGCAGGAAGTCAACGTTGGCGACCCGCTGATCCAGATCGATCCGCGCTCGTTCCAAGCCGCGCTCGAAGTCGCGCAAGCGGCGAAGGCAAAGGACGAAGCGACCCTCGCCAGCGCCCAAGCCGATCTCGACCGCTATTCGCAGCTGGTCGGCTCGGGCTATCAGACCCGGCAGAGCTACGATCAGCAAAAGGCAACGGTGGCCCAGCTGCAAGCCGCGCTCAAAGGCGACCAGGCGCAGATCGACGCGGCGCAGGTCAACCTCGACTATTGCGACATTCGCTCGCCGATCGCCGGCCGGCTTGGCATCAAGCTGGTCGATATCGGCAACCTCGTCCACGCCTCCGATAACAGCGGCCTAGTGACCATCACCCAAACCAAGCCGATCTACGTCAACTTCACGATAGCCCAGGAGTTCCTGCACAAAATCCATGAAAAGCAAGGCCTTGGCGATCTGACCGTGCAGGCCTATGGCGCCGACAACGTGACGCTGCTCTCCGAGGGGAGGCTGGCGGTTATCGACAACGCGGTCGACCAGACGACCGGGACGATCCGGCTCAAAGGCCAGTTCGACAATAACGATGAGCGGCTGTGGCCGGGCGAATTCGTCGATGTGCGGCTGATCCTGTCGACGCGCAAGGGCGTTGCGACGGTGCCGCAGCAGACCGTCCAAGTCGGGCCCGACGGGTACTACGCCTATGTCATCAAGCCGGACAACACGGTCGAGCGGCGCGCGGTCGAGGTCGCCTCGATGCAGGACGGGATCGCCGTCATCAGCAAGGGCCTCGATGTCGGCGAGAAGGTCGTGGTCGACGGGCAGTACCGGCTGACCGACGGGGCGCGGGTCAAGATCTCCGGGCCGACTCCAGGCGCGTCAGGCTGATCGGCATTCTCATCGCCTGACGCGCTCCGGTACGAAAGCCACCGTTCGTGAACATCTCCGCACCGTTCATTCGCCGCCCGATCGCTACCTCTCTGTTGATGCTGGGCATTCTGGTGTTTGGCATCGGCGCCTATGGGCTGCTGCCGGTGGCGGCGCTGCCCAAGGTGGACTTTCCGACCATCGTCGTCTCAGTCAATTACCCCGGCGCCAGCCCGGACACGATGGCCTCGGCGGTCGCGACTCCGCTCGAGCAGCAATTCGCGGCGATCCCGTCGCTGTCGCAGATGACCTCGACGAGCGGCATCGGCTCGCTGTCGATCACGCTGCAATTCGACCTCGAGCGCAACATCGACGCCGCTGCTTCGGATGTGCAGCAGGCGATCAACGCGGCGAGCGGATTGCTGCCTGCCGATCTGCCGTCGCCGCCGACCTACCGCAAGACCAACCCGGCCGACCGGCCGGTGCTGATCTTCGCGGTGCACTCCGACGCGTTGCCGATCTATCGGGTCGACGATTTCGCGTACACGATCCTGGCACAGAAACTGTCGAACGTTCCGGGAGTGTCGGAGGCACGCATCTTCGGGCAGCGGCCCTACTCGGCGCACGTGCAGATCAATCCTGAGGTGCTGGCGTCTCTCGGGCTCGGGCTCGAAGATGTGCGCAACGCGCTCATCGCGACCACGCTCAACCGGCCCAAAGGAACGCTCGAAGGAGCGCGCCAGACCTTTACCCTCGACGCCAACGACCAGCTCTTCACCGCGGCGCAGTTCAACCACGTCATCATCGCCTATCGCAACGGCGCGCCGGTGCGCATCGGCGATGTCGGCAATGCCATCGATTCGGTGCAGAACGCGCGGATCGGTGCCTGGTTCTTCGATGAGCCTGCCGAAGGGCTGGCGATCCAGCGCCAGGCCGGCGCCAACACCAATCAGCTCGTCGACACGATCCAAGCGCTGGTCCCGCACATCCTGCAATCCTTCCCGCCGACGATCCATGTCGATCTGGTGTCGGATCGCTCGCTGGTGGTGCGCGCCGCGGTGCACGACGTCCAGTTCACGATGATGCTGACGATCATCCTGGTCGTCATTGTGATCTTCATTTTCCTGCGGACCTTGTGGGCGACCGTGATTCCCAGCGTCGCGGTGCCGCTGTCGCTATTGGCGACGTTCGGGGTGATGTACGGGCTGGGGTTTAGCCTCGACAACATCTCGCTGATGGCGCTGACGATTTCGGTCGGGTTCGTTGTCGACGATGCGATCGTCATGATCGAGAACATCGTCCGCTACATCGAGCGAGGCGAGCGGCCGTTCGACGCCGCGCTCAGGGGCGCGGGCCAGATCGGCTTCACCATCGTCTCGATCACCTTATCGCTGATCGCGGTGTTCATCCCGCTGTTGTTCATGGGCGGGATCATCGGGCGACTGTTCCGCGAGTTCGCGGTAACCGTGACGATCGCGGTGCTGGCGTCGGCGTTCATTTCGCTGACGCTGACGCCGGTCATGTGCGCGCTGTTCCTGAAGAGCGAACACGAGCGCCCGCCCGGACGGCTCAACCGGCTCGCCGAGCGTGGGTTCGAAGCGTTTCTGCGGGTTTATGATCGCGGACTGATTTTCGTGTTTCGGCACCAGCTGCCGACGCTGCTGTCGACGCTCGTCCTGATCGTCGTCACTGGCTACCTCTACGTGACGATCCCCAAAGGGTTTTTTCCCGAGCAGGATACCGGCTTCATCTTCGGCCAGGCGGATGCGCGCGAGGACAGTTCGTTCGCCGCGATGTCGCAGGTGACGCACCAAGTCGTCGATATCGTGCGCAAGGACCCCGACGTTTCCGGCATCTTCTCGTTCACCGGCGCCAACGCCTTCAATCCGACCGAGAATTCGGCCCGGGTGTTCATCCAGCTGGTGCCGCATGCTAACCGCAAGGCGACATCGGCTCAGATCATCCAGCGCCTGCGGCCCAAGGTGGCCGCGGTCCAAGGGGTGCGGTTCTTCATGCAGTCGGGCCAGGACATCAGCGTCGGAGGCCGGCTCAGCCGCACGCTCTACCAGTACACGCTGACCGACACCGACAGCGCCGAGTTGAACGAATGGGCGCCGAAGGTCGAGGCGGCGCTGAAGAAGCTGCCGCAATTGCAGGATATAGCCTCGGACCAGCAGGTCGCGGCGCCGCATCTGGCGGTGGAGATCGATCGCGATGCCGCGTCGCGGCTCGGCATCTCGCCCGCGCTGATCGACCAAACGCTCTACGATGCGTTCGGCCAGCGCCAGGTCGCGACCATGTACACCTCGACCAGCCAGTACAAAGTCGTGCTCGAGGTTCAGCCGCAATACCAGGACAACCCGGCGGCGCTGTCGAAAATCTTCATCGCTGGACCGGGTGGAACGCAGATACCGCTCAGTACCTTCGCGCAACTCAGCCCCAAGGCGGAGTCGCTGTCGGTCAACCATCAGGGCCAGTTCCCGGCGGTGACCTTGTCGTTCAACCTCGCGCCGGGTTTCGCGATCGGCCAAGCGGTCGATGCGATCCAGCAGATGCAGGCGGCGCTGCGTCTGCCGCCGACGATCGACGGCGCGTTCCAGGGCACCGCCCAGGCCTTCAAGGCCTCGCTGTCGTCGACCCCACTGCTCGTCGCCGCGGCGATCCTTGTCGTCTATATCGTGCTTGGCATCCTTTACGAGAGTTACATCCATCCGATCACGATCCTCTCGGCGCTGCCCTCGGCCGGCGTTGGCGCGCTGCTTGCTCTGATGATCCTGCACTACGATTTGAGCGTGATCGCGATGATCGGGGTCATCCTCCTGGTCGGTATCGTCAAAAAGAACGCGATCATGATGATCGACTTCGCGTTGCAGGCGGAGCGGCTTGAAGGTAAGAGCCCCCAGGATGCGATCCACGAAGCCTGCCTCTTACGCTTTCGGCCGATCATGATGACGACCTTCGCGGCACTGTTCGGCGCCCTGCCGATCGCGCTTGGCCAGGGCGCCGGCTCCGAGCTGCGGCGGCCGCTTGGTGTTGCCATCGTCGGCGGACTTTTGGTATCGCAGTGGCTGACGCTTTACACGACCCCGATCATCTATCTCTACCTCGAGCGGCTGTCGCGTTATCTCGGCCGGTCGCATCGCCCGTCGCGGCTGGCGACGGCGCTGGGCCAACCGGTGCCGCGGCCGACGATGGCGGAAGAGCGGGGCGGCGAATGATGGGGGTCAGCCGGTGAGCATCTCAGCGCCGTTCATCCGGCGGCCGATCGCCACTTCGCTGTTGATGCTCGGCGTGCTGGTGTTTGGCATTGGCGCCTACGGGCTGTTGCCGGTGGCGCCCTTGCCCAGCGTCGATTTTCCGACGATCACGGTCACCGCCAGTTATCCCGGCGCGAGCCCGCAGACGATGGCCTCGGCCATCGCCACCCCGCTCGAGCAGCAATTCACCCAGATCCCGTCGCTCGACCAGATGACGTCGCTGTCCGGTATCGGGACGACGACGATCACCCTGCAATTCGATCTGTCGCGCAATATCGACGGCGCTGCGGTCGACGTGGTCACCGCGATCAACGCCGCGACCGGGCTCTTGCCTAAGGACCTGCCGTCGCCGCCGACCTACAAGAAGGTCAATCCGGCCGATTTTCCGATCATGATCTATGCCGTCCACTCGGACGCGGTGCCGGAATACAAGCTCGACGATTACGCCAATCTGGTGCTCGGCGAGCGGCTCTCGACCGTGCCGGGGGTCGGGCAGGTATCGATCTTCGGCCAGAAGCTTTATGCCGCGCGGGTGCAGGTCAACCCGGCGGCGCTCGGCGCGCACGGCCTCGGCCTCGAAGACGTCCGTACCGCACTCACCAACGCAACGGTGAACGAACCGAAGGGTTCGATCGAAGGCGCCAATCAGGTCGTCGCGCTCGACAGCAACGATCAGCTGCTCGATGCGCAAGCCTACGGAAACATCATCGTCGCCTATCGCAACGGCGCGTCGGTTCGCGTCAAGGATATCGGCACCGTGATCGACTCGGTGCAGAACGCCCGCATCGGCGCCTTCTTCAACAACAAGCCGGCCGAAGGCCTCGCCATCCAGAAGGCGCCCGGCGCCAACACCGTCGACTTGGTCGATACGATCAAGGCGCTGATGCCGAAGCTCGAGCAATCGATCCCGCCATCGGTCCATGTCGACCTGATGATGGACCGCACGCTCGTCACCCGCGCGGCGGTGCGTGACGTGCAGATCACGATGATGCTGACGATCATACTCGTCGTCATCGTCATCTTCCTGTTCCTGCGCACGCTGTGGGCGACGGTGATCCCCAGCCTGGCGGTGCCGCTGTCGCTGCTCGCCACCTTCTCGGTGATGTACGTTGCCGGGTTCAGCCTCGACAACATCTCGCTGATGGCGCTGACCATCTCGGTCGGGTTCGTCGTCGACGATGCGATCGTCATGATCGAGAACATCGTCCGCTACATCGAGCAAGGCGAGCGGCCGTTCGAGGCGGCGCTCAAAGGCGCCGGGCAGATCGGCTTCACCATCATCTCGATCACCTTCTCGCTGATCGCGGTGTTCATTCCCTTATTCGCGATGGGCGGGGTCATCGGCCGGTTGTTCCGCGAGTTCGCTATCACCGTGTCGGTCGCGGTGGTGGCCTCGGCGATCGTGTCGCTGACCCTGACCCCGGTGATGTGCTCGCTGTTCTTGAAGGAGCAGGGGCTGCATCCAACGGGCCGCTTCAATAGGGCGGCCGAGCGGTTTTTCGACTGGATGATCGGGGCCTACGACCGCGGCTTGCGCTTTGTCTTCCGTCATCAATTCGCAGCGCTGCTGTCGACCTTGCTGCTGATGGTCGCGACCGGGCTCCTCTACGCGCAGATCCCTAAAGGGTTTTTCCCGCAACAGGACACGGGCGTGATCTTTGGCGAGGTCGATACGAGGCAGGACGCGTCGTTTTTGAAGACGGTTACGATGGCGCACCAAGTCGTCGACCTGGTGAAGGATGATCCGGGCGTCGGCGGCGTCTTCATGCTCGCCGGCGCCTATGCGTACAACCCGACGGAGAACGCCGCGCGGGTGTTTTTCTCGCTGAAGCCGTTCGATGAGCGCAGCGACTCGGCCGACCAGATTGTGCAGCGGTTGCGCCGCAAGGTGGCCGCCGTCCAGGGCGCCAAGTTCTTCATGCAGGTGCCGCAGAACATCACGGTCGGCGGCCGCCTCAGCCGGACGCAGTACCAATACACGCTGACCGACACCGACGATAAGGAGCTCAATCACTGGGCGCCGATCCTCGAAGCCGAGATGCGCAAGCTGACCGAGTTGCAGGATGTGGCCTCGGATCAGCAGAACGCCGCGCCGACCATGACGGTCGAGGTCGACCGCGATGTCGCCTATCGGCTCGGGCTTAACGCCTCGCTCATCGACCAGACGCTTTACGACGCGTTCGGCCAGCGCCAGGTCGCGACGATCTACACGGCGAGCACCCAATACAAGGTGGTGCTCGAGGTTCAACCGCAATTCCAGAGCGATCCGGACGCGCTGTCGAAGATCTATGTCTCCGGTCCAAACGGGGCGCAGGTGCCGCTATCGGCCGTGGCCCATATGGTGCCCAAGGTCGCGCCGCTTTCGGTCAGCCACCAGGGCGTGTTTCCGGCGGTGACACTGTCGTTCAACCTCGCGCCCGGCGTGGCACTCGGCCAGGCGGTCGAGAAGATCCAGGAGATGGCCGCGCGGGTGAACTCTCCGCCGACGCTCAATGCATCGTTCCAGGGCACGGCGCAGGCCTTCAAGGCCTCGCTGTCGTCGATGCCGCTCCTGGTCGCGGCTGCGATCCTCGTCGTCTACATCGTCTTGGGAGTGCTCTACGAGAGCTACATCCACCCGATCACGATCCTCTCGGCACTGCCCTCGGCCGGCGTCGGCGCCCTCCTCGCGCTGATGCTGCTGCACTATGACCTCAGCGTCATCGCGATCGTCGGCATCATCCTGCTCATCGGCATCGTCAAGAAGAACGCGATCATGATGATCGACTTCGCGCTGCAGGCGGAGCGGCTCGAAGGCAAGGGGCCGCAGGAGGCGATCCACCAGGCCTGCCTCTTGCGCTTTCGCCCGATCATGATGACGACGTTCGCCGCGCTCTTCGGGGCGATGCCAATCGCGTTCGGGCGGGGGGCCGGCTCCGAGCTGCGCCAGCCGCTGGGCGTCGCGATCGTCGGTGGCCTCCTGGTCTCGCAATGGCTGACGCTCTACACGACCCCGGTCATCTATCTCTACCTCGAGCGGCTGAGCAGCTGGCTCGGCGGCGCGCGGCGGCAGCCGCGCCTGGCGGCCGCTCTCGACGATGCGCCGGCGGGCGTGGCCCCAGCGGAGGAGCCTCGTGGCGCTGCCGAATGACATCGCGCGCATCGGGCGGCCGGACTGGCGCGCCAGAGGCGATACGGGAGCACGGCCGACGGTGGCCGAGTTGCAACCGGGTGTCGGCTACCGCCTGCATGCGGTTGGCCGGCTCCTGCGGCGGCGATTCGAGCGCAGCGTGCGCCAGGCGGGACTGCCGATCACCCGGCTTCAGGCGGCGCTCTTGCTCTACATCGCGCGCAATCCGGGGGTCGGGCAGACCACCGCGGCGAGCGATATGGGGGTCGAGCCGATCGCGCTGGTGCGCATGCTCGACCGGTTGCACGAGGAGGGGCTGGTCGAGCGCCGCGCCCACCCGACCGACCGGCGGGTGCGCACGCTGTGGCTGACGCCGTTGGCCTGGCCGGTCGTCGACCGCATCCTCAAGATCAATCTCGGGATCCGCGCGGAGGCCTGCGCCGGATTTAGTGGCGACGAGCTCCGCGTGCTGATGAACGCGCTGAGCCAGATGAAGGACAACCTCGACGCGGCCGAAGCCGCGTCGGGCGAGCCGGCCGAGCAATTGGCGGCCGGCGAGGGGGAGTAGGCGAGGGCGTCAGGCCGGGCCGGTCGAGACGCTCTCGATCACCTCGGCCTCGTGGGTCTTCAAATTGAACTTGAGCCGCGGCACGCGCTCGAGATCGGTGCCGGTGACGCGGACAAACCGGGCGCCGTCCGGATAATCGATCGCGTGGATGGCGCGAATGTCATAGGTGCCGGCGTGGCCGGGTTCGAGCCGATATTGGCGCGCCACTTCGATCTCGGCCGGACCCGGCCCGTCGCCCTTGGTGCGACGCCATTCGGTCATGTCGGTGTATTGGGTCGCCTGGCCGTAGACCGCCCATGACGCGCCGTGGTCGTGCGGCGGCGACTTGCCGGCTTTAGGGTTGACGTGCGACAGCACGACAAAGCCGAGCTCGGGGTCCTCGTAGAGCGTGTGCCGGCCGGACGGCATCGATAGAACGTGCTGGTCGAGGAAGGGTTTCTCGGCCAGCAGCTGCTCCAAATTCTTGCGCACTGCCTCGCGCCCGCCCGGGCCCTTGTCGGCCTTCAGCGCGTCGCGGCAATCGTGGCAGAAGGCATCGAGATCATAGGCCATTGGGTCCTCCTTAACCTCGCGGCGGAGCCGCAAAAGATTTTTACCACGGAGACGCAGAGATCACGGAGGTTTCAGCGGAACGGCATTTTCGTGCCCTCCGTGCCCCCGTGGTATTCTTTTGGCGCTGCGCGCCTCAAGTCGCCAAATACCCGCCGTCGACATAAAGCTCGGCGCCAGTGACGTAGGAAGCCTCGTCCGAGGCGAGGAAGAGCACCGCGTGCGCCACTTCCTCGACGCGGCCGTCGCGGCCCAAGGGCACCTGTTCAAGCATCTTGGCGCGGACCACGGGATCGGCGGTGCGGCCCGAGGTGCGCATCGGCGGCATCAGGCCGGGATGCACCGAATTGACCCGGATGTTGTGCCGGCCCTGCTGCACCGCGCCGACCTTGGTCAGCGTGCGGATGGCGCCTTTCGACGCGTTGTAGGCGGCGTGGATGCCGCGCTGGCCGGTGACGCCCGAGATCGACGAGATGTTGACGATCGAGCCACCGCCGGCCTTGCGCATCTCGGGGATGGCGTACTTCATTCCGAAGAACGCGCCGCGCGCGTTGACGTCCATGATCTTGTCCCAGGTGGCGGTGTCGAACAGGTCCTCGACCGCGCTGCCGCTGATCCCGGCATTGTTGACCAGGATATCGAGCTTGCCGAATTCGGCGATTGTCGCGGCGACGACATCTTTCCAGTTCGCCTCGTTGGTGACGTCGAGATGGTGAAAGCTGGCGGCACCGTTGGCGGCGACGATCTCGGCGGCGATTTTCTTGCCTTCGTCGTCGAGCTGATCGGCGACGACGACCTTGCAGCCCTCGCGGGCAAAGATTTTGGCAGTGCTGGCGCCCATCCCTGACGCGCCGCCGGTGACGATCGCAACCTTGCCGTCGAGCCGCATGGTTTCCTCCTTTTTGGACCCCCGCCTTCGCCGGGGTGACGATCAAGATCGTCAGTTTACGCCCACCGCCTCGCCCATCGTGTCGCCGATCGGGTCATGCAATACAAGGTCGGCGATGCGGTCGAGCGGCGTCTCTTCGCGGTTGACGATGACCAGCGCCGCGCCGTTCTCCTTGGCAATCTGCGGGAAGCCGGCCGCCGGGTAGACCACCAGCGACGAGCCGAGGACGATGAAGAGATCGGCGGCGAGCGTCTCTTGCTCGGCGCGCTTCATCGCCAGCACCGGCATCGCCTGGCCGAACGACACGGTCGCGGTCTTAACGTGGCCGAGGCACTTGTCGCAGGGCGGCACGTCGCCGTCGGCCTCGAAGATCGCGCGCAGATCGGCGATCTCGTAGCGCTCGCCGCAATCGAGGCAGGTCGCGTAGGTGGTGTTGCCGTGCAGCTCGATGATCTTGTCGCGGGAGATGCCCGACGCTTCGTGCAGCCCGTCGATGTTCTGGGTGATCACCGAGGAGACCTTGCCGCGCCGCACCAGCGCGTCGACCGCGCGGTGGCCGCGATTGGGCTCGGCCGCCTTGAAGATGTCCTCCATCGCGAAGCGGCGCCGCCAGGTCTCGCGCCGCGCCTCCTCGGAAGCGAGGAACTCGTCGAAATAGATCGGCGACATCTTGGTCCAGATGCCGCCGGGGCTGCGGAAATCGGGGATGCCGCTCTCGGTGCTGATCCCGGCGCCGGTGAACACGACGGCGCGGCGGGATTGGGCGAGCATCCGCTTGAGTTCGGCATGGCCGCTATTGGTCTGCATCTACCTACTTTGGCAAATGCGCCGGAGCCGGGCAACAAACGACGTTGCCGGCCGGTGCAGGTCGCATGATAGCGTAGGCGAATACTAACCGGAGATGGCGGGAGGGGCGAATGGAACTGGGGCTGAGAGGCCGGAAGGCGCTGATCACCGGCGCGTCGCGCGGCATCGGCCGAGCCTGCGCCGAGGTGCTGGCGTCCGAGGGATGCGACGTCATCATCGTCTCGCGCACCCAGGCCGATCTCGACACGGCCAAGGACAAGATCCTCAGCCAGAGCAACGTGTCGGTGCGCACCTTTGCAATGGACCTCAGCGACAGCAGGAATGTCGACACGCTCGCCGTCGAATGCCCCGACATCGACATCCTGATCAACAATGCCGGCGCGATCCCGCGCGGCACGATCGCTGAGATCGACGAGACGCGCTGGCGCGAGGCGTGGGACCTCAAGGTCTTCGGCTATATCAACATGACGCGGCGCTTCTATGCGCTGATGGCGGCGCGCAAAAAGGGCGTCATCGTCAACATCATCGGCGCGGCGGGCGACGCAGTGCAGTCGAGCTATGCCTGCGGCTCGGCCGGCAACGCCTCGATGATGGGGTTCACCCGCGCGATGGGCGGTACCGCGCCCAATGACGGGCTCAGGGTCGTCGGCATCAATCCCGGGCCAGTCGAGACCGACCGCATGGTGACGCGGCTGCGGCGCGAGGCGACAGCGCAGCTGGGCGATCCCGAACGCTGGCGCGAGCTGACCGGGCACATGGCGTTCGGCCGGGCCGCGACCGCGACCGAGATTGGCAACGTGGCGGCGTTCCTCGCCTCCGATCTCTCCGGCTACACCACCGGCACGATCGTCACCGTCGATGGCGGCGGCACCAGCCGGCGCTCGGCGCTGTAAGAATTCGGGAGGGCACCATGGATCTGGGTCTGCGTGGCAAGAAGGCGCTGGTCACCGGCGCGTCGAAGGGGATCGGGCGGGCCTGCGCCGAGGTGCTGGCCGAGGAGGGCTGCGACGTTGCGCTGGTGTCGCGCACCGCCGCCGATCTCGAAAAGGCGCGGGCGGAAATCGCCGGCAAGTACAATGTCGGGGTGCAGGTGTTTCCGCTCGATCTCTCCGACAGCAAGAATGTCGACAAGGTCGCGGCGGAAAATCCGGACATCGACATTCTGGTCAACAATGCCGGGGCGATCCCCGGCGGCAATCTCGACGCGGTCACCGAGGCGCGCTGGCGCGAGGCCTGGGACCTCAAGGTCTTTGGCTATATCAACATGACCCGCCGCTTCTACGCGCAGATGCGCGAGCGCAAGAAGGGCGTCATCGTCAACGTGCTGGGCGCGGCGGGCGAGAACCCCGACTTCAATTACATCGCCGGCTCCTCGGGCAACGCCTCGCTGATGGCGTTCACCCGGGCGATGGGGGGCACCGCGCCGCGCGACAATCTTCGGGTCGTCGGCATCAACCCCGGACCGGTGCTGACCGAGCGGCTGATCACCCTGACCAAGACCCGCGCGAGGGATGTGCTCGGCGACGAGAGCCGCTGGGAGGAGCTGATGAAGGGCCACGCCTTTG
>DATNJF010000257.1:0-10762 GCA_035604035.1 Allostellaceae bacterium
GAACTCGGCATCAACCGGAGGAGAGCAGCCTGACATGAAGACGGATTTGGAGATTGCCCGCGAGACCAGGATGCGGCCCATCGCCGAGATCGCCGCCAGGCTGCGCATTCCGGACGAGGCGCTGGAACCGTACGGCCGCTACAAGGCCAAGGTCGGCTTCGATTTCATCAATCAGCAGCGGGAAAAACCGGACGGCGCACTGGTGCTGGTCACCGGCATCAGCCCGACTCCCGCGGGCGAGGGCAAGACCACCACCACGGTCGGCCTCGGCGACGCGTTGAACCGCCTTGGCAGGCGCGCGGTGATCTGCCTGCGCGAGCCGAGCCTGGGGCCGAGCTTCGGCATGAAGGGCGGCGCGGCCGGCGGCGGCTATTCGCAGGTGGTACCGATGGACCAGATCAACCTGCATTTCACCGGTGATTTCCACGCCATCACCTCGGCCAACAACCTGCTGGCCGCGATGATCGACAACAGCATCTACTGGGGCAACCCGCACGGCATCGACGAGCGCCGCATTTCCTGGCGCCGCGCCATGGACATGAACGACCGCTCGCTGCGTTCGATCGTCGGCAGCCTCGGCGGCGTCGCCAACGGCTTCCCGCGCGAGGACGGGTTCGACATCGTCGTCGCTTCGGAGGTGATGGCGATCTTCTGCCTGTCGACAGACCTGCACGATCTGAAGCGGCGGCTCGCTAACATCATCGTCGGCCAGACCCGGGCGCGCGAGTCGGTGCGCGCCGGCCAGCTGAACGCGGCCGGGGCGATGGCGGTGCTATTGAAGGACGCGCTCGCGCCGAACCTGGTCCAGACACTTGAGAACAACCCCGCTTTCATCCATGGCGGACCGTTCGCCAACATCGCGCATGGCTGCAACTCGGTGATCGCGACCAAGACGGCGCTGAAGCTCGCCGACTACGTCGTCACCGAGGCCGGGTTCGGGGCCGATCTCGGCGCCGAGAAATTCTTCGACATCAAATGCCGCAAGGCCGGGCTGCAGCCCGACGCGGTGGTGGTCGTCGCCACGGTCCGCGCTCTCAAGATGCACGGCGGCATCGCCCGCGATCAGCTCCGCGCCGAGAACGTCGCCGCGCTCGAGGCCGGCTACGCCAATCTCGCGCGCCATCTCGAAAACCTGCGCGGGTTCGGCGTCCCGGCGGTGGTGTCGGTCAACCGCTTCAGCGCCGATACCGAGGCAGAGCACGCCAAGCTCAAGGAGCTTTGCGCCGCGCACGGGGTCGAGGCGGTGATCGCCGATCATTGGGCATACGGGAGCGAAGGCGCCGCGCCGCTCGCCGAGGCGGTGGTCAAGACCATCGACAAGGGCCAGTCGAAATTCCAGGTGCTCTATCCGGACGAGATGCCGCTACGCGACAAGATCAAGACCATCGCGCAGAAGATCTACCGGGCGAAGGACATTGCCTGCGATGGCGCGGTGGAAAGCCGATTGGCTGAATTGCAGAAGGGCGGTTTCGGCCATTTCCCGGTGTGCATCGCCAAGACGCAATTCAGCTTCACGACCGATGCGAACGCCAAGGGCGCGCCGAGCGACCATATCCTCCCGGTGCGCGAAATACGGCTGTCGGCCGGCGCCGAGTTTATCGTCGCGGTCTGCGGCGAGATCATGACGATGCCCGGCCTACCGCGAGTGCCGGCGGCCAACAGCATCGACTTGACCGAGGATGGCCGGATCACCGGGCTGTTCTAGGGCGGCGCGGTGGACGCGGCAGAGGTCAAAGCCTGGCGCCGCGGCGAGCGGGAGCGGCTGATCGCCTTGCGCGTGGCGCTGCCGCCGGGGGAGCGGCGGCTGGCCGGCGAGCGCATCACCACGCGGATCGAGGAGATTTTGGCGGCGCGGACGGGCGTGCTCGGGGTCTACTGGCCGTTTCGCGCCGAGTTCGACCCGCGGCCGCTGATCGATGCTCTGACTGCGGCTGGCCGCGAGGTGGCGTTGCCGGTGGTGATCGACAAAAAGGGTCCGCTCGAATACCGCGCTTGGTCGCCCGGCGAGCCGCTCGTCGCCGGTGTGTGGGACATCCCGATCCCGGAACAGCGCAAGATCGTGGTGCCGGCGATGGTGCTGGCGCCGTTGGTCGGATTTGACCGCCATTGCTACCGGCTCGGCTATGGCGGCGGCTATTTCGACCGCACGCTTGCCGCCCTGTCGCCGCGCCCCCTGGCGATCGGGGTCGGCTTCGCGGCACAGGAGATCGCGACGATCTACCCGCAGCCCTTCGACATCCCGATGGATGTGATCGTCACCGAAACCGCCGTACGGTGGCGCTGAAGCCTCAGCTGCGCGCCCGCCGGCCGCGCCCCGGGCCCGAGCGGCTGCCGCGTCCAAGGCCCAGTTGCTTCGCCAAGGTGGAGCGCTGCGCCGAATAGGCCGGCGCGGTCAGCGGGTGGTCTCCCGCCAGGCCCCAGCGCTTCAGATAGTCCTCGGCGCTAAGCCCGTGCCGCGTCGTCAGGTGGCGGCGCAGCATCTTGCCCTTCCAGCCGCAATCGAGGCAGGTCACCGCGTCGCGCTGCACCGAGCGCCGCACCGAGACCGCCGGGGTGAGGGCGGCGGGCACTTCCGCCGATTGGCCAAGGCCAGCGATCGAGCGGTACACCGAAGCGATCAGCTCGGGTATTTGTTCTGGTGCGAGATTATGGTGCGAGACATAGCTCGCGATGATTTTAGCGACTTGATTTCTTGTTTCTCCGACCATAGCCGCCCTCCCTGTTCCATTTGACTATACAAGGGGGGGTGGCGGCTGCCTAGGCGCAGTATTACCGTTGGATGAATGATTCTTGATGGAATCCTGACGTCAGGAATAGATCACGCCGCCAGGCGCTGCTTGCGTATCAGCGATAATATTTCGGCCGCGGCGCGCGGTATATTGGTGCCGGGCCCGTAGATCGCCGCGACGCCGGCTTTCTTGAGGAAGTCGTAATCGGCGGGCGGGATCACGCCCCCGCAGACGACGAGGATATCGCCGGCCCCCTCGCGCTTTAGCGCCGCGATCAGCGCGGGCACCAATGTCTTGTGCGCCGCCGCCTGGCTCGAAACGCCGACGATATGGACATCGTTCTCGACCGCCTGGCGGGCGGCCTCTTCGGGGGTCTGGAACAGCGGCCCGATATCGACGTCGAAGCCGATATCGGCAAAGGCGGTAGCGATGACCTTGGCGCCACGGTCGTGCCCGTCCTGGCCCAATTTCACTACGAGCATACGCGGCCGCCGGCCCTCCTCGCGGGCGAAAGCGTCGATCTCGCGCTGAATGCGGTGGAAGTTTTCGTCGTCGCGATATTGCCCGCCATAGACTCCGCTGACCGATTGGGTCGTGGCGTGGTGGCGGGTGAAAGCGACCTCCAGCGCATCGGAAATCTCGCCCACCGTTGCTCGCGCCCGGCTCGCCGCGATCGACAGTTGGAGCAGGTTGCCCTTGCCGGTCTTCGCCGCCTCGGTCAGCGCGGTCAGCGCCTTCGTGCATTTTTCTGGGTCACGGATTTTCTTCACCCGGTTCAGCCGAGCGATTTGCGCGGTGCGAACCTTGTCGTTGTCGACGTCGAGGAGCTGCACCTCGGCCGTCTCGTCGGACTTGTACTTGTTGACCCCGACGATGACCTCCTCGCCGCGATCGATCGCCGCCTGACGCCGCGCCGCTGCCGCTTCGATGCGCAGCTTGGGCATGCCGCTCTCGACCGCCTTGGTCATGCCGCCGAGCTTCTCGACCTCGTCGATCAGGGTCATCGCCGCGGTGGCGATCGAATGCGTCAGGCTCTCGACATAATAGCTGCCGCCCAAGGGATCGACGACATGGGGGATGCCGGTCTCCTCGGCGAGGATCAGCTGGGTGTTGCGCGCGATCCCCATCGAGAACGGCGTCGGCAGCGCCAGCGCCTCGTCGAACGAGTTGGTGTGCAGCGATTGCGTCCCGCCCAGCACCGCGGCGAGCGCCTCGATCGTTGTGCGGATGATGTTGTTGTGCGGGCTCTGCGCGGTGAGGCTGACCCCCGAAGTCTGGCAGTGGGTGCGCAGGGCGAGGCTCACCGGGTTTTTCGGGGCGAACGGCTCGATCAGCCGCGCCCAGAGCAGCCGCGCGGCGCGCAGCTTGGCGATCTCCATAAAGAAATTCATGCCGATGCCGAAGAAGAACGACAGGCGCGGCGCGAAATCGTCGATGTCGAGCCCGCGCGACAGCGCCGCGCGCACGTATTCGAGCCCGTCGGCCAGGGTGAAGGCCAGCTCCTGCACCGACGTCGCCCCGGCCTCCTCCATGTGATAGCCGGAGATCGAGATCGAGTTGAACTTCGGCATGTGCCGGGCGGTGTACTCGATGATGTCGGCGACGATCCGCATCGAGGGTCCGGGCGGGTAGATATAGGTGTTGCGGACCATGAACTCCTTGAGGATGTCGTTCTGGATCGTCCCCTGGAGCTGTTCTTGGCTGACCCCCTGCTCCTCGGCCGCGACGATGAACCCGGCTAGCACCGGCAGCACCGCGCCGTTCATCGTCATCGACACGCTCATCTTGTCGAGCGGGATGCCGTCGAAGAGGATTTTCATGTCCTCGACCGAGTCGATCGCGACGCCGGCCTTGCCGACATCGCCGACGACGCGCGGGTGGTCGCTGTCGTAGCCGCGATGGGTGGCGAGGTCGAAGGCGATCGACAGACCCATCTGCCCGGCCTTCAGATTGTCGCGGTAGAAGCGGTTCGATTCTTCGGCGGTCGAGAACCCGGAATACTGCCGGATCGTCCACGGCCGGTTGGTGTACATGGTCGCCCGCGGTCCGCGCAGATAGGGCGGCGCGCCCGGCACCGCCTCGCGGAACGGGAAGCCGGACGCCGCGATTTCCTCGAGGTCGGCCTCGGTATAGAGCGGCTTGACGGTGAGGCCCTCGGGGGTCGCCCAATCGAGGCTCGACACCGGCTTGCCGCGCAGCTCCACCTCGGCGAGCTTCCGCCAGTCGTCCAAGACCTTCGAGGATTTGCCGCGCTTCGCCATGCCGCGATTATACGGCCGCGCGGGCCAGGCCGTCTATTTCACGCGGCTGGCGCAGGGTATGGCGCAGTACGATCGCCGCGGTCAGCAGCAGCACCGCGCCGGCTTGGTGCGCTGCGGCGAGTGGGATCGGCACGACCAGCAATAAGGTCGAAACACCGAGCGAGAGCTGCAACAGCGCAATCGCAAGCAACGCGTGCAGCGCCAGTCTGGCTTTAGGCGGCAAGGCCTCGCGTCGTCCGGCGAGCCATAGCACGATGACCGAAGCGGCCGTGGTCATCGCCAGCAAGCGGTGATCGAACTGCACCGCGGCAACATTCTCGAACCAGTTGCGGATGAACGGCGTGAGCTGCGCGTAGCCCGCCGGCACGAAACGGCCGTCCATCAGCGGGAAAGTGTTGTAGGTGAGCCCGGCATTGAGCCCGGCGACAAACCCGCCGGCGACGATCGTTGGGCCGACGAGGCCGAGTACGGCCTCGCTAGCGCGGCGCAGCCATCGTGGGGCTGCTCCGCTCGGCGCTTGCAGCAGCCCCAGAGCGGTCCACAACGTCGCGGCGTAGATAACCAGCGCCAGCACGAGATGCGCGGTGAGCCGGTATTGGCTGACCTCGATCCGGTCGGCGAGGCCGCTTTCGACCATGTACCAGCCGAGCGCGCCTTGGCACCCGCCAAGCGCGAAAATCCCCGCTAGCGGCCAGGTGAGCCGCCGCGGGATGCGGCCGCGGACGAGGAAATAGAGGAAGGGCAGGGCATAGACGAAGCCGATCAGCCTTCCCCACAGCCGGTGCACGTATTCCCATAGATAGATCGTCTTGAAATCGGCGAGGCTCATCCCTGCGTTGAGGAGCCTGTATTGCGAGGTCTGCTGGTATTTGGTGAACTCGGCCTGCCAGTCCCCGGCGGAGAGCGGCGGCAAGATGCCAGTCACCGGCTGCCATTCGGTGATCGACAGGCCCGACCAGGTCAGCCGCGTGACGCCGCCGATCACCACCATCAGGAAAATCATCGCGCAGCAAACGAGGAGCCAGATCGCGACGGGGCGAAAGCTAGGTTCGGCCGGTTCCTCCCGTGTCGAGGCGGTGTCCGCCGAGACCATGGCGCTTAATGCCGCCCGCCCGAAGCCGGGACGATGTGAGGAAACCGCCGCGGCCGGCCGTTTCCCTGGGCGATCTTCACGGAGTGCAGTTTGCCGTCGATGTTCTTGCGCCAAAAGTCGAGGAACTTACTCAGCTCGGGAAAATCCGGCGCGATGTCGAACTTCTGCCAGATGAAAGTCTGCAGCGTCTCGGGCTCGTCGGGCAGCCGGTAGACAATCTCGGCCGTGGTCAGCCGGTATTCGGACGGGTCAGGATTGGCGCTCACCGTCACGTCTCTCCACGCTTTTCCCCCAGCATGATCCGCTAAACGCTTCGCCGGCAACGAAGATCATGCCGCAGCCGCCATCGCGTCGAGGCAGCCTTGTAGGATGTAGGCGGCGGCGACCTTGTCGACAATCTCGGCGCGGCGCTTCCTGGTCAAGTCGGCGGCGATCATCTCGCGGGTGACCGCGGCGGTCGATAGCCGCTCGTCCCACAACAGCGCCGGCAGGTCGCGCAGCGTCAGGAGATTGCGGGCGAAGGCCCGTACTGACTGCGTGCGCGGGCTGTCGCGCCCGTCGAGCGCCAGCGGCAGGCCGATGACGACGCCGCCCGCGCCCTGCTTATCGATCTCGGCAAACAGCGCCGCCATGTCCTCGCGAAACCGGCGCCGGCGAATGGTGTCGAGCGGGCTGGCGATGACCAGCCGCGTGTCCGACAGCGCCAGGCCGATCGTCTTGGTGCCGACATCGAGGCCCAAGAGCCGCGCGCCGGGCGCGACCGCCGCCTTCAATGCCGCAGGGTTGCCGAGCATCATGCCCGATGATAGCGTGACGCCACCGCTTTTGCCGCGAAAGACTTAGAAATCATGGCGTTGGACAAGGCCACCGTGGCGCGCATCGCCACCCTGGCGCGCATTTGTGTCGGCGAGGACGAGCTCGAACCGCTCGCCGCCGAACTCTCCGGCATTCTCGATTGGGTTGAGCAGCTGATGGCGGTTGACACCGACAACGTCCCGCCGATGACCAGCGTCGCCGAGATGACCCTGCCGATGCGCGACGACGTCGTCACCGACGGCAATAACCGCGACGGGGTGCTCGGCAACGCGCCGCGCTCGGCAAAGGGTTTCTTCGCCGTGCCCAAGGTGGTCGAGTGACCGGCCTCACCGATCTGACCTTGGCCGAAGCACGCGACGGGCTTAGGGCGAAGAAGTTTTCCGCCCGCGAGCTTACCGCCGCGTTCAACGCCGCGGTCGAAACGATAAAGCCCCTCAACGCCTATATCACCGCGACCCCGGAGCGCGCGCTGGAGATGGCCACCGCGTCCGATGCACGGCTGGCGAGAGGCGAGGCGGGCGCGCTCGAAGGCATCCCGCTCGCGATCAAGGATTTGTTCTGCACCAAGGGCGTGCTGACCACCGCCGCCTCGCACATCCTCGATGGCTTCACCCCGCCTTACGAATCGACCGTCACCGAGAAACTCTGGACCGCCGGCGCGGTGATGCTCGGCAAGACCAATCTCGATGAGTTCGCGATGGGCTCGTCGACGACGACCAGTCATTATGGCCCGACCGAGAACCCGTGGCGGCGCCCAGGCGACAACCGGCCGCTGGTGCCGGGCGGCTCGTCGGGCGGCTCGGCGGCGGCGGTGGCGGCGCACGCCGCGCTCGGCGCGACCGGCACCGACACCGGCGGCTCGATCCGCCAGCCGGCGAGCTTTTGCGGCATTGTCGGGTTGAAGCCGACCTACGGCCGCTGCTCGCGCTGGGGGGTGGTGGCGTTCGCCTCGTCGCTCGATCACCCGGGACCGATGACCCGCACGGTGCGCGACGCGGCGATCATGCTCGGTGCGATGGCCGGGCATGATCCGCGCGACTCCACCTCCGCGCCGGTGCCGGTGCCCGATTACGAGAAGACGCTGACCGGCGGCCTCAAAGGGCTAAGGGTCGGTATCCCGCGCGATCACGCCGGTGCGGACAACCTTTCTCCGGAGAATGAGGCGCTGTGGCAATCTGGCATCGACTGGTTGAAATCCGCCGGCGCCGAGCCGGTTGAGATTAGCCTGCCGACGACGCATGTCGCGCTGCCGGCTTATTACATCATTGCCCCGGCTGAGGCCTCGTCAAACCTGGCGCGCTATGACGGGGTCAAGTTCGGCCTCAGGGTCGATGGCGACAGCCTCGACGACATGTACGAAAAGACCCGCGCCGCCGGGTTTGGCGCCGAGGTGCGCCGCCGCGTGCTGATCGGCACTTACGTGCTCTCGGCCGGGTATTACGACGCTTACTATTTGAAGGCGCAGCGCGTGCGCACGCTGATCGCCCGCGATTTCGCTGCCGCGTTCGAGCGCTGCGACTGCATTTTGACCCCGACCGCGCCGACCGCCCCGTTCGCGATCGGCGAAAAGAGCGACGACCCGGTGGCGATGTATCTCAACGACATCTTCACGGTGTCGGCCGACCTTGCCGGGCTGCCGGCGATTTCGGTTCCGGCCGGGCTGTGCGAAAATCTGCCGGCCGGGCTGCAAATCATTGGCCGCGCCTTCGACGAGGCGACCGTGTTGCGGGTCGGCCAAGTGTTGGAAACCGCCGCGAACTTCACTCACCGTCCGAGTTTCGTTGCATGACCGCTCCGGCGGGGCCTTCTGCACCCCTCACCAACGGTCCATGCCTCAGTCCCGCCGCCACCCTTAGGCGATAGCGGCCGATCGCGCGACCTCCGTTTTCGAGCGTTTCGATCCATTGCCGGAATAGTCGCAGATGGCGAGGAAGTGGGGAGGAGCTCGCGTTCTTTGGGCGAGTTTAATCTTGTGCAAAATTTCGCAGCGTCTGAGGAGGGGCGGCGCAGTCGCATTTTCGGCGCCTATTTATGGACGTGGTTTGAGGCGGGCTCCGGCCGCATGCCCCTCGGTTCCCCGCAGTGCTCGTAAAAGAGAGTCGATCAGGCCGATACGCCGCCGCTTTTAGGAGGAAAATCTCTATGTCTGGCATAACCCCGTGCCTCTGGTTCGATGGCAACGCCGAAGAGGCCGCCAATTTCTATGCCTCCCTGTTCCCCAACGGCCATGTTGATGCAATCCATCGCGCACCGAGTGACTACCCGTCGGGCAAGGCAGGCGACGTGCTGCTGGTCGAGTTCACACTGATGGGTCAATCGTTCACCGCCCTGAATGGCGGACCGCAATTCCAGTTCAATGAAGCGATCTCGTTCCAGATACCGGTGGAGACCCAGGCGGAGGCCGATCGCTTCGCCGCCGCACTCTCAGCGATCCCCGAGGCTGAGCAATGCGGGTGGGTAAAAGACCGCTTCGGCGTGTCGTGGCAGATCGTTCCGCGCCAGCTTATCAGGCTGATCGGCGATGCCGATCGCGCCCGGGCAAGGCGGGCGTTCGAAGCGATGATGCAAATGAAGCGCATCGACATCGCCGCGCTCGAGCGGGCCGCCGACGGCATCGCCCCATCCGCCTAAATTGGCAAACCCAGCGGAGCCTCGCCCAATGACCGGAAGGGGGCAAAAGCCCGCCCTCATCATCGGCTGGATCGAGCGGCCGTAATTGGGTCCAGAGCAGAAATCTCTATCCGGTCTCGCCCTTGACGTGAACAGACCACGAACTTACCTATTCCTGCCCTTGGTTCCCTCCGCCATCGTGGGTCGGCCCGTGCTATTGATCGTTGCGCCGCTAGGCACGTCCTGTTTTCCTCCGGCTCGTCCACCTGTTCACCATCTTGTTCGTCCACCTGTTCTTGAGGGCACTGTCTAGGAATATCAAATGCTTGCTCCTGATCTTTTTTTGTTTCGCGCGCGTGCGTGCGTGAGGGCGCCGCAATGATCGAAGGCCGCACCGGCGAGTGGGAAGTCGTCATCGGGCTTGAGGTCCATGCTCAGATCATGGCCAAGGCCAAGCTGTTTTCGGGCGCGGCGACCGATTTCGGCGCCGAGCCGAACACCCAGGTCTCGACCGTCGATGCGGCATTTCCGGGGATGCTGCCGGTGATCAATCGGCATTGTGTCGAGCAGGCGGTCAAGACCGGGCTCGGCCTCGACGCCGCGATCAATCTGACCAGCGTCTTCGACCGCAAGAACTACTTCTATCCCGACCTCCCGGCCGGCTATCAGATTTCGCAATACCAGCAGCCCATCGTCGGGCGCGGCAAAGTCACGCTCGACATACCGGACGGCTCGACCCGCGAGATCGGCATTACCCGGCTGCACCTCGAACAGGACGCCGGCAAGAGCCTGCACGACCAGCATCCGCGCGAGACTTATGTGGATTTGAACCGCGCCGGCATCGGACTGATGGAGATCGTCTCCGAGCCCGATCTGCGCTCGGCCGAGGAGGCCGGCATCTATCTGCGCAAATTGCGCTCGATCCTCCGCTATCTCGGCACCTGCGACGGCAACATGGAAGAGGGGTCGCTGCGCTGTGACTGCAACGTCTCGGTGCGCAAGCCCGGCGCGCCGTTCGGTACCCGCTGCGAGATCAAGAACCTCAATTCGGTGCGGTTCGTCATGCAGGCGATCGAGATCGAGGCGCGGCGGCAGATCGAGATCATCGAGGCGGGCGGCACGATCGCCCAGCAAACGCGGCTGTTCGACAGCGCGCGCGGCGAGACCCGGCCGATGCGCTCGAAGGAAAACGATTTTGATTACCGCTATTTCCCCGATCCTGACCTCTTACCGCTGGTGCTCGATCCTGCGTG
>DATNJF010000258.1:0-2480 GCA_035604035.1 Allostellaceae bacterium
AATCCCTGCCAGTACTGGCCGTAATCGTTTTCGTAGGTCTCGACCCATATCCGCCGGCGCAGCCCGGCGACGCGGATCGCTGGTAGCAGATGGGTCAAGGTGCTTGATCCGAGGATCGCCAGCCGCACTGGCCTCTCCGACACCTCCTTGGGCGGTTCGGCAAAGGTGCGGCGCACCATCGTGTCGAGCGCGTTGGTTTGCACCGCGTCGACGCGCGAGCCGGCGAGCGCCACCGCCTCGTCCCACGCCCCGGCGCCGACCTCGCCGAGGCGGCGAAGCCGTTCACGCCAATCTTCGATCGTGGGAAGCCAATACAACTGGGTCATCGTCGCTACTCGAGGCCGGTCACCTGGCGTGCCGATTTGCCTCTCACGGCCGATATCGCCACGTTCCGCTTATTATACAAACGCTTTTGCAAAATCCTTACCTAGCCGCCGCGGACAACGGCCTGTCATGCTTTAATTGGTACGCTGCCAATAGCAGCATTTGTCGTCGACGCGGACCAGTGGGTCGGCAATCTGGCGTGCCTCGCGAAACTCGTCGACCGCCCGGTTGCAATAGTTCCAGCCATCCTCGCCGTAATCGTCGATGATCACATATCCCCCGACCGAGAGCTTGTCATAGAGCCCGGCCAGCGCGTCGGCGGTGGATTCGTAAAAATCGCCGTCGAGCCGCATCACCGCCAGCCGCTCAATCGGTGCGGTCGGCAAGGTATCCTTGAACCAACCTCTGAGAAACCGCACCGAATCGTCGAGCAGCCCGTAGCTGGCAAAGTTCTTTTTGACCGCCTCCAGATCGACGGCGAAATTCTCGTAGACCTCGCGCACCAACGGCGCGTTGTGGAACTTCGCCTCGATCGGGAATAGCACCGCGTCGGGCTCCGGTAGCCCCGCGAAACTATCGGCGACCCAGACCCGGCGATCCGTGATCCCGTAGGCTTTCAGGACCGCGCGCATAAAGATCACGGCGCCGCCTCGCCACACGCCGGTCTCGATCTAATCACCGGGAACCTGGCGCTCGACCACATCGGCTATGCAATTCTGAATGTTATCGAGTCGCGCCATCGGCAGCATAGTTACCGCACTGCCCTTGATATAATGTTCGATGAATTTGTAAAGAAAGCGCGGTGAATCATCGCGGGTAGGTTCTGGGGTAAATATTGTATTAGTCAGAGCTTTCTTTAGTAGATTTAGATATAGTTCGGCTGACATCATAATAATCTCTCACCGTAATGGAAAAGACTGCATTGGCCGAAGGCCAAATGTCAATCGGTCCTCCCATCACTTTGACGAGATCGCGTAGCAGCAGCTTACGAAGCGGCTCGCGCCAGCCGGTAGGTGCGTTCGCACAACTGCCGCCACAGCTCGAAGGTCGGCTGGCTGCCGCTGACAAAATCGGCAAGTGCATCGAAATAGCCGACATAGAGACCATCGGAGAGCGCCTCGACCATTCCCTCGGCGCGGGTCGTGGTCGCCGGGCGGAGATAAAGCAACGAATTCCGACCGTAGGCGCGCAGCGCCCTGAACAGGCGGGTGGCGTCGGCGTCGGAGACCCGCTCGTCGCTCGAATAGATGTAGATCTTCTGCGGGTCTTCGAGGTCGGCGACCAATTTGTCGCGCAGGAAACCCAGCCGCCGCCGCTGCTGTTGCCGGAACCGGTCGCGCTTCTCTGCGGTCGACAATTCGTTCTGATCGACAAAGGTGTGAAAGACCAGACCGTACTTCTTCATGATCAGGATGTTTTCATCGTTGTAGAGCTCGAAGCCGGTATCCTCGACGCTGCCGATTGCTTCGAGTCGGTCTTCCAGGGCCGCGATCAACGCGTCGTATTTGCTGTAGGCGAACCGCAAGAGGCCCAGTGGTTCGGCGCCGAACTTTCGCTGCACGGCGCCAAAGTCGCAGCGCTCCCCAAGACTTTCGAACGATAGCATCAAGTCCGCTGTCGAAATCGCCTCTTCAGCGGAGGCCGGCGCCGCGTTGGCGCTCGCCGGTACGGTGGCCTCGGAGGCGAGTTCCGAGCGCAGCCGGTACTCGACCCAGCCGAGGCTGTCCTCGAAGCGCCCGGCATCGTGGAGCTTGCCGCGTGCCGCCTTGAGCCGCGCCGCTGCTGCGGGCCAGTCGTCGCGGGCGACCGCCGTCCAGATATGTTCCACCATTATCTCGGCGTTATCGGGGAAGCGGGCGAGTGCCGCTTGGGCCATTGCTTCCGCCTCTTCGGCACGCCGGAGCATCCGCGTCGCCTGGACCGCGCCGATATGCCCGTCGGGGCGCTCCGGCGCCCGCTCGACCACCGAAGTCCAGTACCGCAGCGCCTCGTCCCAGTCGTGCCGCGCCACCGCGACCCAGGCGCATTCGGCTTGCGCATCGATGCTGTCCGGGAAATGCCTGGCCCCGTCATCGGCCATCGCCCTGGCCTCGTCGAGCCGGCCCGACCGCCACAGCGCTCGCGCGGCCCAGATATACGTATCGGGCCGCTCCGGC